>DATKBC010000041.1:0-6734 GCA_035514415.1 Pleomorphomonadaceae bacterium
GGCCTGGCCATCGCCGCCGGCGAGGCCTCCGCCGCGACGAACGGCTACGACGACGATGGGACGACCAACGCGGTGACGATCTCCTACGTGAGCGGTACGCGTTTCACGGCCAACATCTGGACCCAGATTCCGTCCACCTTCGCGGGCGTCATCGGCTGGGACACGCTGGAGACATCGGGCTCAGCAACTGCTGAATGCATCGAGGGCGAAGTCGAGGGGATCGGCGCCATCTACGCCGGCGGCACGTGCCCGAGCAACAAGTACGGGGTGGACGTCCCAGGCTCGGCCCAGGTGGTCTCCGGAGGCGTCCACACCAACGCACGCGCACACATTGGCGGCTCCACGAACGAGTTCGATACGATCCCGGAACCTTCGCCGCCTCAGGACGACCCCTTCACGCACGTCGGCTCCTTCAGCGATGGGGGCGGCGGCAACGTCTATGAGCCCGGCTACCCGTCGCAGGTGTCGATGCCGAGCCCGGCCTGGCCAGCGGACTGGGATCCCAGCGCCGTGACGGGTGGTGGCGTCGCCCCACCGGCCGCAGGCTCGTTCCTGCGGCCCTATTACGACCTGGCTCTCGCCAACGGCACCCTGTTCAGCAGCAAGGTGACCTCGATCGGCGGTGACGGGGTCTACTACACCACCCACGCTGACGGGATGGATATCGGCAGCGTCGCGCCAGGCGTGCACACCGTGGTGTTGGTGGCGCCCAACGGACCGATCAAGATCTCGGCCTCGAGCACGACACTGAGCCCGTTCAACGACGTCACCCTGCCGCGTGAAAACATCCTGATCCTTTCCAACATGCAGAAGCCCAGCGCCAACCAGAACGAGAAGAAGTGCGATGAGTACACCATCTCGATGTCGGGCAGCGGCAGTGACTGGAACGGCATCATCTGGGCGCCCGGGGGGCTGATAGAGATGTCGGGCTCCACGAACACGACCCTCAGCGGGACGCTCATCGGCTGGGCGGTGCGGCTCAACGGCTCGAACCTGACCATCGCCTACAACGAGGATCTGTTCGAGGGCATCTTCTGGATCCAGATGGTCGATTGAGGCCTCGGGTTGGAGCGAACCAACCCTCGTCGCTTACGTGGCGCGGGCACCGACCGGTCATGGTCTGATGGCCACGACCCCTCCCACAACAGAGAACGGGGTACGGTTTGATCCGTACCCCGTCCCTGCCAGGGGGGCTGGCTGATTAGGCCCGACGACCGGTTGGCGTCAGAACCGATCAGGCCCCCGGATGTCCGGGGGCCTGACGATTTGGGCTAGCTGCGGCGCCGCACCGCGGTCACGTTGGCGTAGGCCAGCGCGCCGAGCGAAGCGATCAGGATGGCACCGAAGAAGATGGTCGCCAATGAGCCGCTTCCCGGCAGGCCGATAGCCGTGTTGAGAAGTGAGGCTGCCGGGGTTCCGGTCCCGCCCAGCTGGCTACCCTCGGGGGTCTTGGACGGGTCCGGCGTACCGGTCCCACCCGCCTCGCTGCCCTCAGGCGTCGGGGTCGGGGTCTCCTCGGGAGCCTCCACGAGGCAGAAGGTGATGTGGCTGATCTCTTGTCCGGTCGGGACAATCAGCCCGTTGTCGTGGTCAACGCCACCACCGGTGAATCCGCTGTAGTTGTACACATTCGCGCCCCCCGAGCCGCCCTTGACGATGACGGCTGTGACCAACCAACCATCGGCGGCTTCGAAGGAGCCCACCTCGTCGTCATTGGTAAAGGTCACGTTGCCTTGGGTGCCCGAGTCAGCCGGATCGAATTTCTCTTCCTCGTCGAACGAATCAATCAGTCCGTCGTCCACGAGGTCCTGACAATCCGGGTTGTCCCCAGGCTCGCTGTAGGTGGTCGTATCAGGGTCGACCAACGGCCCGTCCGTGTGGTCAGCGAATACTGGGCTCGCCGCGTAGAACGCGGCGAGGGTGAGTCCCGCGATAGCCGCAAGGGCCAGGGTCAGGCGAGTCGCATGACGGGCGGGTGTCTGCGCTGAGACGGTCAATGCCGGATCTCCTTTCGGTTGCCCCTCTGGTCCGGCAGCATCCGCTGGCGGCCCCCCTGGGGTATTTGGGAACCGAAAGATACAAGCAAGAATGGGTCTTGCCTAGTACTTTCTGCGCGTTCGCCGAGGAGTCCGGTGGGGTCTGGTGAGGACACGCCTGCGGTTAGTGGTGCACGCGGGCACCACAGGTCCTATGTCGGGCCGATTTGAAGTACCAGGACTCGGGTACTGCTCATAAGCGGCGGATGTGCCGCTCACCCAGGTCAGCCGGTCCGGCCGCGCGCCTCGAGCAGAACCACCTGGGTCTCCTCGGGGAGGGTGGTCGGGGTCAGGCTGGCCTTCGGCAGCCGGATCGGCTCGGTGGCCAGCTCGTGCAGGAACGTCTCCGGCCCGAGCAGGTCCTTCGAGGCGCCGTCGGTGGCGAAGTGCATGGGGATGACGACCTTCGGTTCCAGCTGCGCGACCACCTCGGCCGCCTCGGCTGGAGAGATGGTCGTCTGGCCGCCGGCGGGCACCAGCAGCACGTCGATAGGCCCCAGCTCGTGGAGCTGCTCATCGGTCAGCAGGTGGCCCAGGTCGCCCAGGTGGCAGACGTGAACCCCGTCGACTTCGAACGCGAAGATGACGTTTTCACCCCGATCCGTCCCCTCGGCTGCATCGTGCCAGGTCTTCACGCCGGTAACCAGGAGGTCGGCGAACTCGTACTCGCCGGGCCGGGTCAGGGTCAGCCCCGCGCTGATGGAGCGGGTGTAGGCGTGATCGGCATGGTGGTGCGAGATCGTGAGCAGGTCGACGTCGTGCTTGCCGGCCACGAACCCGGTCTTGGGCGGACAGGGATCAGTGATGACCGTCGCGCGGCGGCCCTTGAGCCGGAAGCACGCGCGGCCGTACCAGGTGATCTCCACGGGTGACCGATGCTACCGCACAACCGCGCCAGAAATGCACGAGCGCCGGTGCCCGCCCAATGACACCGGCGCCCGAAGGAGGGAGGGTGGAGGAGAAATCCGGAAGGATCTCTACTCGCATGCTCAAGGTACGGGTCGGACGTGAAGCCACAACCACGCCGATGTGAAGAAACCTGAACCTTTCGTGCCAGAATGCCTGACCCATGTCGCCTCTCGCCCGGCGCCTGATCGCCGTCGTGACCCTGGTCCTAGCCGTCGCCCTGATCGCCGTCCTGACCCTGCGCGCATTCGGCGTACCGATCGCTATCGGCCCCTTCGCCAGCGGCACGCCGCTTCCAGCCCCGAGCGCCACCCCAGAGCCCAGCGGTGGGCCGTCGCCCGACATCGAGGACGCGCTGGCCGCGCTGGAGGCGGCCGTCGCCGACCTTCGCGACCTGCCCCCGGCCGACATCGATCCGGCTGAGTTCGTCTCGCGCGCCGAGGCCGAACGGCGGTTGGCCGATCACTTCGCCCAGGATTACCCGGCCGATGAGGTGGCCGCCGACAATGCCCTGCTCCAGGGGCTGGGCCTCCTGACCGCCGACCAGGACGTGGCCGCCCTCCAGCTCCAGCTCCTATCGGGCCAGGTGCTCGGGTTTTACGACGACGTGACCCAGTCCATGGTGATCGTGTCCGATGCCGGGCTCACCCCGGAGGCCCAGGTGACCTACGCCCACGAATACACCCATGCCCTGCAGGACGCGGCGTTCGGGATCGACAGCATGGAGCTGGACGCCCCGGACGACGACGACGGCGCGTTCGCGCGGCTCGCGCTGGTGGAGGGCGATGCGACGACGGTCATGGTCCTGTGGGCCATCGATCACCTCCGGGCGGAGGACCTTCTCGAGATCAGCCAGACGCCACTCCCCGACACTACAGGCGTGCCGGACTGGATGCTCCGCCAGCTCGAGTTTCCCTACTTGGCAGGGACCGATTTCGTGGCCCAGCTCTACGCGCGCGGCGGATTCGCCGCCGTCGACGAGGCGTGGGCCGACCCGCCGGTCTCCACCGAGCAGGTGCTCCATTTCCGGGCGTACGTCGACGACGAGCTGCCGGTGGTCGTGCCCGAAATCGACCCTGACGTGCGAGCACTGGGCGTCGACATCGTCCAGGACACCACGTTGGGCGAGGCCATGATCGCGATCTGGCTGGCCCATCTTGGCCTGGACCAGGCCGAAGCGGACACGGCCGCGGCGGGCTGGGGCGGTGACCGGGTCACCGCGCTCGTCTCGCCGGACGGGGAGGTGGCCGTCGTCCTGCGGGTGGCGTGGGACACCCAGGTGGACGCGGACCAGTTCGAGGCCGCATACGCCGACGCTCTCGAAACGCTCCAACTGTTCGGCCACCTGGACCGGGTCAGCGAGACGGAGATCGTCGTCACCCAGGCCTCGACCCAGGCATTGGCGGAAGCGCTGGTCGGCGGGCCCCTCTGACCCGGCTGCCAGGTCGGGTCGCTACATCGAGTCTGGGGCGCGCACTCCGATCAGGCCCAGGCTGTTGGCGAGCACCTGGCGAGTGGCCCGCACCACGCCCAGTCGCGCCGTGCTGAGCGATGCGTCATCGGTCAGGACCCGGCAGTCGCGGTAGAACTGGCTGAACAGGTTGGCGACCTCCATCGCGTATCGCGGGAGCTCGTGCGTTTCGCGTCGCGTCGCCGAGTCGGCGACCACCTCCGGCAAGCGGATCAGGTGCCGGATGAGCGCCTGCTCGGCCGGATGGGTCAGCCGCGACGTAGCCTCCCCGGGGCTGTCCGGCAGCGCCTCCGCGGCCGGCTGACGGAGGATCGACGAACAGCGCGCGTGGGCGTACTGAACGTAGTAGACCGGGTTCTCATTCGACTGCTGGCGGGCCAGGTCCAGGTCGAAGTCCAGGTGCTGGTTGGCCGATCGCAGGGTGAACAGGAAGCGGGTCACGTCCGGGCCGACCTCGTCGACGAGCTCGTCAAGGGTCACGAAGCTCCCCTCGCGCTTGCTCATCTTCGCCCCGCCGGCCAGCGCCACGTTCTGGTAGATGATGATCTCCACGCTTGACGGGTCGTACCCCAGGCCCTCCGCGGCACCCTTCCAGCGCCGGATGTCCCCGTGGTGGTCGGGGCCCAGGACGTAGATGAGGCGCCCGAAGCCGCGCTCGAACTTGTCCAGCAGGTAGGCCACGTCGGCTGCGAAATAGGTGGGCTGGCCATTCGAGCGGACCAGGACCCGGTCCTTGTCGTCGCCGAAGGTCGTCGAGCGGAACCATGTCGCTCCCTCGCTCTCGTAGACGTGGCCCGCCGCCCGCAGCCGCTCGATGGCCGCGCTGACCTCACCCGCCTCGTGCAGCTCGCGCTCGGAACGCCACACGTCGATCCGCATCCCGAGCCGGCTGATCGTGCGACGGATATCCTCGAAGACCCGGTTCCAGGCCCACTCCCCAATGGCCTCCAGCGGGTTGACCGACGCCAGAACGTCGTCCGGGACCTCCGCTGCCAGCTGACCGATGTAGGCGCCCCGATAGCCGGCTTCGCCGGACTGGCCGGTGCGCGCCAGGTAGACAGACTGTCCGAAGTCGCGAACCTGGTTTCCGTAGTCGTTGACGTAGTACTCGCGCGTCACCTCCGCGCCGGCGGCCTCCAGCAGGTTGGCCAGGCTGTCCCCGATGAAGCCGCCGCGCCCGTTGCCGATGTGGAGCGGACCGGTGGGGTTGGCGCTGATGAACTCGACGTTGACTCGTTCGCCGCCCAGCCCGTCCGACCGGCCCCACACCGCCCCGGCGGCCAGAACGGAGGCGACCTGCGCCGCGACCCACCCCGGGTCGAGGCGCCAGTTGATAAAGCCCGGCCGCTCCACGGTGGCCGCGCCCACCCCGGGCGGAGGCTCGAAGTGCCGGACCAGGGTTTCGGCGATGGCCATCGGGGAGGACCGCGCCAGGGGTGCCAGCTGCATGGCCGCGTTGGTGGCGTAGTCGCCGTGCTCGACCAGCGCCGGGCGCTCGACGCTCGGCTCGGGAAGTGCCACCCCCTCGGGCAGCGCCAGCTCACCGGCCGCCACCGCGCGATCGCGGGCGGCCAGCGTCGCGTCGCGCAGCGCGTCGCGGATGGTCATCCCGCGGGCCTCTCTGCCTCGTGTCGGGTCAGCCGATCAGCGAGCTCGAGAACCCGCGTGCGCCATCGGATGGCTCCAAACACCAGTAACAACGCCAGCCCTGCATGCACGCTCACCCATGCTGGCGCGAGCGTCCTGGCCAGCTCGGACGTTTCCGGATGCACCAGGTAAGAGATTGGCACCACGAGAAGCGAGGCGAGGAACGGCGCCGTCCACCATCGACCAACGAGAACCAACCCCGCAACGGCACCCGCAACCAACGCCACCACGAGCGGCCGCGCAAGCAAGCCCACAAATAGCGTCTGTGTGACCTGATATCCGACGTTGGATACGGTCCACCCGACTGGGTCAGCGATATCAGGTGTGCTGAAATGGCCGGTTGGGAGGTCCTGCAGGAGGTCGAAGAATCCGGGAAATCCGGCAGCCGCAAAAAACGTGGTGGCCGCTAGGGCGGGAACCGCCGCCACGACGGTTGCGGCGAGGAGAGGGCGCCACGCATCGGCTCGGGCCACGGCCGCCGCGATGGCGCTAAGGCCGAACACGGCAGGCGCAAGGATGCCGATCGGGCGAGTCAGGCAGAGGGCCAGGACGGCCAGGCCGAGGACCCCAAGCCAGATGGGTCTGCGCTGGGCGATCCATAAGGCTCCACTCGTCAACGTCACCGCCCACAAGCTGATCGCGAGGCCATCGGTCATGAGGGCTACGAGCCAAGG
>DATKBC010000042.1:0-3638 GCA_035514415.1 Pleomorphomonadaceae bacterium
TGTCGGTGATCATGCTGGTCGTCACCCTCGTCCTGGTCGTGGTAGCGCTGCGCGTGGTTGACGTCCGGAGGCTGTCGTCCTGACGGGCGGGAGTGCGGGCGTGGGCGTGGGCGTGGGCCGCACCCGAGTGCCGCTGCGCGCCACGTATGTCGGGATCCTCCTCCTCCTGTACTTCCCCATCGCCCTGTTGTTCCTGTTCTCGGTGAGCGAGAACTCCTCACTGAGCTTCCCCATCCAGGGGTTCACCCTGGATTGGTACCGGGAAGTGTTCGAGGACGCGTCCCTGATCGAAGCCGCCCGGAACTCGGTGGTGGTGGGCTTCGCGGCCGCCACCCTGGCGACGCTCATCGGCTTCGCGGTCAGCGTGGCCGTCGTCCGGTTCCGCTTCCGGGGCCGGGCGGGGTTGGTGGGACTTGCGGGCCTGCCGCTGATCGTGCCTTTCATCGTCCTGGGCGTGTCGCTGTTCCTGCTGTTCATCTTCGTGGACATTCCGCGGTCGCTGGCGACCATCGCCATCGGTCATTCGGTGGTAGCGGTGCCGTTCGCGACGCTGATCCTGCTGGCCCGGATGATCGGCCTCGACCCGAACCTCGAGGACGCGGCCATGGACCTCGGCGCGACCTACCGCACCACGCTCCGGCGGGTGGTGGTGCCGCTCATGGGCCCGTCCATCTTGTCGGCGTGGCTGACCTGCTTCATCGTCTCGTTCGACGAGGTCGCGATCGCCCTGTTCCTGGCCGGCGGCGACCCCACCTTCCCGATCTTCCTCTACGGACAGCTGCGGTTCGCCCAGCGGCTCCCGGTCCTCATCGCCATGGCGGTCCTGCTGATGATCGGGACGGTGACGCTGACCTTGATCGCGTTCCGGCTGGGCCGCCGCCGGGCCTGACCCCCAAGGGTGGCGGTTTGTTCACCACGTGAACGTATCGGCCAAGAAAGGAGTCGGGTTAACGGGAATTGGCCCTGAGCGGGCCGTTTCGTGGCCGTTTTGTTCATCTGGTGAACGTTTCGGCCAAGAAAGCGCGGGAATGCCAGCTATGGCGCGTCGAAGTTGGCCGTTATGTCCACCTGGTGAACATTTCGCTCAGTGGCGGTGCGCCGGGTCAGTGCCGGTGGGCGGCGGGGTGCGTTGAGGCCACCGCGTCGAGGAGGCGCCGAGAGGCGAGGGCAACTTCGGCCACTGCCTCGTCAAACGCCGCCTCGTTGGCGGCCGAGGGGCGACGGTAGCCGCTCACCTTGCGCACGTACTGCAGCGCGGCGGCGGTGATGTCGTCGTCCGGGGCCACCTCGGCCCCGTCGCGGAGGACGTGAATCGATCTGCACATGGGGCAAGCCTAACGCGAGAGGGGTGACCCCGCGACCGGCCCCCCGCGACCGGCCACCCGCTCCGGATCAGAACTCGGGGATCAGCTCCTCGAGCGAGTCGATGACCCGGTCCGCGGCGGCGACGTCGGTCTCGGCGAACTGCGGCACGGCGATGCAGGCCAGGCCAGCCGCCTTGGCTGAGGCTACCCCCGCCGCCGAGTCCTCCAACGCCAACACGTGCGCCGGCTCAACCCCCAACCGCTGGCAGACCAGCAGGTACATGTCGGGGGCGGGTTTGGAGAGCGCCACGTCGTCCGAGGTCACGATTACGTCGAAGACATCAGTCAAGCGGGCGGTGGCCAATGCGGCATCCACCAGGCGCCGCGGCGAGTTCGAGGCCAGGGCCAGTGGCAACCGCCCGCGCAGGCGAGCGACCAGCTCCAGCGCCCCGGGCCGCCCAGCCACATCCACCTGCAGGGCCTCGTACATGGCAAGCACCATCTCCTCGACCAGCGCCGGACCCTGTTCCGGCGGCTGACCCAGGCGCTCGGCGAAGTAGCGCGCGGTGAGGTCAAATGAGGTCCCGATCACGGCCATCTTGTCCTCGCGCGTGAACACGGCGCCGTGGGCGGCGAACAGCTGCTCCTCGGCCGCCTGCCACACGACTTCGGTGTCCAGCAGCAACCCGTCCATGTCGAAGACGACCGCCCGATACCGATGCGGAGGCTCGGCTCGCATCAGGTGGCGTCGAAGAATGACCCGCCGCTCCCCGCCAGGGAGCGCAGGAGCGGCACCACGGCATAGCGGGCATCGGGGGCCGTGGCCGCCAGCGTGTCGAGGGTGGCAATCACACGCCCCAGGCCCAGGCGCTCGCCCCAGGCCAGGGGTCCCTCGGGCCAGTTGGTGCCGAGGCGCATGGCGGTATCGATGGCCACCGGGCTGGCGGTCCGATCCTCCACCGCGGACGAGGCCTCGTTGACCACCGTGGCCAGCGCCCGGTTGCGGATGGCATCCGCGTGGAGCGGCGCCACCGCTCGAGCAGCAGGATCCGGAGCGAGACCCGCCCACGGAGCGCCACGTTCCCCATCGGCTCCGTATTCGTAGAAGCCCGCGCCGGCCTTGCGGCCCAACCGGCCTGCCTCCACCAGGACCCGCTGCAATGGATGGGGCAGGTAGCGCGGGGCCCGGTCGAACGCGTCCCACACGCTCTCGCTGACGGCCAGGTTGACGTCCAGGCCGATGGTGTCGATGAGCTCGAAGGGGCCCATCCGGAACCCGGCATCGCGCATGGCGGTATCTATGGCCGGGGCCTCGGCCGCCCCCTCACCCAGGATGCGGAGTGCCTCGAGGTAGAAGGGACGTGCGACCCGGTTGACAATAAACCCGGGCGTGTCCGCCGCCTCGACCGGCGTCTTGCCCAGCTGGCGGGCCAGTCCCGCCGCGGCCTCCACGACGGCGCGATCGGTGCCCGAGGCGCCGATGACCTCGACCAACGCCATCAATGGGACAGGGTTGAAGAAGTGCATCCCCACCACGCGCCCCGGGCGGGTGGTGGCCTCCGCGATGCTCCCCACCGACAGCGACGAGGTGTTGGTGGCCAGGATCGTCGGCGGCTGGGCCGCGGCATCAAGCCGTCGGAACGCGTCGCGCTTGAGGTCCAGATCCTCGGGGATGGCCTCGATCACGAACTCCGCGGCGGCCAGGTCGGCCAACGACTCGGCCTCGTGGATGCGGCCGATGGCGGCCTCGGCCAGACCCGCGTGCAGCTCGCCCTTGGCCACCCGTCGCTCGAGGAATCCGCCGATCCGGTCACGCGCCCGCTCGTACGCCCCGGATACCGGGTCGAGCAGCACCACCTCCAGGCCGGCCTCGGCCGCGACCTGCGCAATCCCCGCTCCCATCGTCCCGGCGCCCAGGACTCCGACGCGCTGGATGTCCCTCAACGGCCGGTGAAGCGCGGGTCGCGCTTCTCGGCGAATGCGGTCACGCCCTCGGCATGGTCATCGGTCCGCCCGGCCAGCTCCTGCAGCTCGGCTTCCAGCTGCAGGCTGGCGGCCAGGTCGGCCTGCTCGGCCTGGTTGATGGACCGCTTGGCCAGTCCGATGGCCGCGGTCGGGGCCGCGGCCAGGCGGCGCGCCGCCTCCCGCACACCATCCGCGAATTCGGTGGCCGGAAAGACGCGGTTGACGAGCCCCGCCTCGGCTGCGTCGGCGGCCGACATGGGTTCCCCGCCGAACATCAGCTCCGCCGCCCGGTGGCGGCCGCGCGTCCTGACCTGGGTCCGGGGCGAGCCGGTGGCGGGCACCAGGCCGGTGCGGACGACGGCCGGGATG
>DATKBC010000043.1:0-2522 GCA_035514415.1 Pleomorphomonadaceae bacterium
ATGTCCAGCTCGGCGCGGAACCCAGCCAGGTTGGCGTACTGCGCCTCACCCTGTTCGGCTGAAAAGGCCTCGACCTCCGCTTCATACGCGGCCTGGTCGAAGGCGCTGGCGGCCCGGCGGGGGGCGGAGCCGCGCCGCGGAGCAGTACGGGTCACCGAGGGTCAGGTCTCGCCGGTGCTGGCCCCGGCCGCGGCGCGGGACTTGCGAGGACTCCGTCGCCCCTTGGCCGGGACCGCTGCCTCGACGCCCACCTCGGTTGCTGCGGTCGGCAGCCCGAGCCGAGCGGCCGCGGCGCCCACGAAGTCACGGAACAGCGGATGGGGGCGGTTGGGCCGGCTCTTGAGCTCGGGGTGGGCCTGGGTGGCGACGAACCATGGGTGGTCCCGGAGCTCGATGAATTCCACCAGGCGTTCATCGGGGCTCACCCCGCTCCACCGCATGCCGGCCTCGCCCAGCCGCTCGCGGTACGCATTGTTGACCTCGAAGCGGTGCCGATGGCGCTCGTACACCACCTCGGCGCCGTATGCCTCGCGCACCCTGGCGCCCTCCTCCAGCCGGGCTGGGTACAGGCCCAAACGCATGGTCCCGCCCTTCTCGGTCACGTCGGCTTGATCGGGCATGAGGTCGATCACCGGATGCTCGGTGAAGACGTTGAATTCGCTGCTGTTCGCATCCTCGGTCCCCAGCGCCATGCGGGCAAACTCGATGACCGCGCATTGGAGGCCGAGGCACAGGCCGAGGAACGGAACCTGCTGCTCGCGGGCCCAGCGGATGGCACGGATCATGCCTTCCACGCCGCGGTAGCCGAACCCACCGGGAACCAGCACGCCGGCCACGCCCTCCAGCTCACGCGCCACCTCGTCGGGCTCAATCCGCTCGAAATGCTCGGCGCCGATCCAGCGCACCTTGACGTCGACTCGGTGGTGGAGCCCCGCGTGCTTCAGCGCCTCGCTGACGCTGATGTACGCATCGGGCAACTCGGTGTACTTGCCCACGATGGCGATCTCGACCTCGGGCCGCGGAGCTCGGATGCGGGCCACCAGCTCCTGCCAGTCGGACAGGTCCGGCTCGGTGGCGGGAAGGTCCAGCTCGTGGGCGATGAGCTTGCCGAGACCGGCCCGCTCGAGCAGGAGCGGGACCTCGTAGATGCTGCGCGCGGTCCGGAGCGGGATGACGGCGTGGACGTCGACATCGGTGAACAGGCTGACCTTGTCCAGGATCTCGTCCTCGATCGGCTCGTCGCTGCGCAGGACGATGACGTCGGGCTGGATTCCGATTCCCCGCAGCTCCTTCACCGAATGCTGGGTGGGCTTGGTCTTGACCTCACCAGTGGCGCCGATCTGTGGTAGCCAGGTGACATGCACGTACAGGACGTTGCGCCGGCCGACGTCCTTGCGCATCTGACGAATGGCCTCCAGGAAGGGCAGCGACTCGATGTCGCCGACCGTGCCGCCAACCTCGACCACGACCACTCCGTGCGACGTGATGCCGCTGGCGGCCGCGCTGCCGGTCCCCTCGCGGGCGACCCGGGCGATGCGCTCCTTGATCTCGTTCGTGATGTGCGGGATGACCTGTACCGTCCCGCCCAGGTAGTCGCCCCGTCGCTCCTTGGCGATGACCGACTGGTACACGCGGCCGGTGGTCACGTTGCTGGCCTGGGACAGGTTCTCGTCGATGAACCGCTCGTAGTGACCCAGGTCGAGATCGGTCTCCGCCCCGTCATCGGTCACGAAGACCTCGCCGTGCTGGTACGGCGACATGGTGCCGGGGTCAATGTTGATGTACGGATCCAGCTTGAGGATGGAGACCGGGATGCCGCGCGCCTTGAGGAGACGCCCGATCGATGCGGCGGTGATCCCCTTGCCGAGGGAGGAGGTCACGCCGCCGGTTACGAAGATGTACTTCGCCATGACGAACAAGAGGGCCTGTAGCGAGAGCTGCCGGAGCGCGCGAGGTCGCGCGCAGGAAGGGATCGACCTTCACCCACCCGGATCCTGATGGTACCCGATTCGAGCCGGGCCGATGAACCGATGCAACCGCCGTGCAGCCCTTGCCGAGAGAGCCCGCCGGTAGGATGCGCTCGTGCTGCGCCGTGCCTGGGCTGCTGTGCGATTGGTCCACCCCGCCCCCGCCGCGGCGGTGACGGCGTTATCCGCCGCGCTGGCCGCGATCCTGGCCGCGGAGGGCGGGGGCGCTGTCGACGTCGCCACGATCGCGCTGATCACGGCCAGCGTGGCCGGCTCGCAAATCTTCACCGGCGCCACCAACGATCTGACCGACCAGACTCGGGACGCCATCCTGCGGCCCGAGAAGCCACTCCCGGCCGGGGACCTTTCGGCCAGCGCCGCCCTGTGGATTGCGGCTGGCGGGCTGGCGATCCAGGTCGTGACGGCCAGTCGGCTGGGAACGATTCCCCTGGTCCTCGGAGTCGCGGCCAGCGGCTCCGCCCTGGCCTACAACCTGTGGCTGTCGCGGACCCCGCTGTCGGTGGTTCCCTACCTGGTGAGCTTCGGGCTGCTGCC
>DATKBC010000044.1:0-4965 GCA_035514415.1 Pleomorphomonadaceae bacterium
GGCACGGTGCTTGTCGCTGGCGGCAGCGATGGCAGCGGCGGCACCGTTTTCGCATCGGCCGAGCTGTACGACCCGAGCAGCGGGACCTGGACCACCACCGCGAGCATGATCCAGGCTCGCTCCGGTCATGCGGCCACGCTGCTGCTCGATGGCACCGTGCTCGTGGCGGGCGCCGGCGGCGGCACCCCCGAGCTATACGACCCCGGCAGCGGGACCTGAACGGATGCGGGTGCGTCTGCGTGGTCGGGAGCTGATCAGAGCAAGAAAAAGAGGGCCCCGGCGGGACGGCCAGGGCCCTCATCCTGTGGCGTCCAGCCCTAATAGCAGCAGAACCCGCGGAGGTTGTATGCGTACAGCGGACCAGCCCTGAGATCGAACCGCATCCAGCCGAAGCGCTTCCACCACGGGAACACATAGCTCGAAATCCAGAAGTTGTTGCCCGTGGTCATCACCGTTTTGGCGCCGCTGTGATACCAGAAGCCGCACCACCCATCCGGTGGCTGAGCACCGCCGAAATAGGCCGGAATGGATGTGACGTAGCAGTAGGGCGGCTCCGGGATGCTCGTGAATCGGTAGCCGTCCGAACAGACCCCGATCCGCGTCCGGCTGGTGGCCACCTGGATGCCAGCTATGCCAACACCGAAGTTGCCTTGAAATGTCCCGCAGCTGATCGCCGCAACAGCGGCCTGGACTCCAACGGCGCTTACCTGCGCCCAGCTGCTGGATAGCTCGGTCCAGCAGTCACTGTCCCGGGCCTTGCGGACGGCCTGCTTGATGTCGTCTCGCGTGCCGGAGCGCAAGACGCTGTCGATCAGGTCGCGACAGGCTGC
The DNA here is from genome assembly GCA_035514415.1 of Pleomorphomonadaceae bacterium. GTDB lineage: Bacteria > Chloroflexota > Limnocylindria > QHBO01 > QHBO01 > DASTEQ01. The sequence goes on from DATKBC010000044.1 coordinate 831, forward strand.
GCGGCCCATGCCGGTACGGGTGGCTGCGCCGTGCGTGCCCTCGGCCGCATAGGTGGGCCCCACCATGACGATGGACGACGCCAGCGACGCCAACAGGAGGAGCCGGATGAAGCGCTTCATCGGATCACGCTCTCGATGCTTCCCCCGAGGCCCCCGGCCACGGCAAGCGCCAGGATGGGCAGGATGACGATCAGGATGGCCGCGCTCGCGATGACGAGCGGCAGCCTCCGCCGGAGCGGACGCGCCGACGACATGACTCGGTTCACAGGATGGACTCCCCTCGATCTGCGATGTACAACAAACGCCCGGCCGGGCCGCGCCGGCAAACCTAGGCCGAGCCGCTTACTAGCCGGCTAGTCACGCCTTGCGCGATTGGGAGTTGGCGATGCTCGGACGTTCCCGGTGGGCGAGTCGCGTGGTCGTGGGCGCGATCGGGCTGACGTTGGTCGTCGGAATCGTCCTGTACCTGATCTTCCGCTGAGAGGCTGACGAACTCCCCGGAATTGGCGTCCCCGGAGGGCGCTGGTATACTCCGGAGCGGTCTTGCGGCCGATGCGGACCAAACTGAATCAGCAATTGATTGAGGACGTGGGTCGGTCTGCGAGCCCACGTCCTGTTTTTCGTCCGGCAGGGAGGTGCCAGCGTGAACCGCGACTTCATTGGCGCCCTCCTGCAGCTCAATGCGGAGAAGGGCGTCCCCCAGGACATCCTGCTCCAGACACTTGAGCAGGCGATCGAATCGGCCTATCGGCGCAACGCGGAAGCACCCGAGAACGTGGTGGTCAAGATCGACCCCGAGACGGGGGAGATCAGCGTCTACCGCGAGTACGAGGTAGTCGCCGGCGACACCGAAGTGACCGATCCCGAGCTTCAGAAGACCGTATCCGAGGCCGTCGAGATCGAGCCCGGAGTCGGCGTCGGGGGGCGGGTCCGGATCCCCGAGAACGTGACCCAGGCCCAGCTGGGCCGGATCGCGGCCCAGACCGCCGGCCAGGTGTACAGGCAGCGCCTGCGCGAGGCGGAGCGAGACGTGGTCTACCACCAGTACGTGAGCCGCGAAGGCGAGATCCTGACCGGGGTCGTGACCCGGACCACCGAATCGGCCGTCGTGCTCGACATGGGCCGCGGGGTGGAGGCGGTGCTATCGGTCAGCGAGCAGCTGCCGGGTGAGCACTACCGGATTGGACAGCACCTCAAGGTGTTCGTTCTCGAGGTGCGCCGGACCACCCGGGGCCCGGTGCTGGTCGTCAGCCGCACCCACCGTGGCTTCCTGCGCCGCCTGATGGAGATGGAGATCCCTGAGATCTACAACGGTTCAGTCGTGATCCGCGGCATCGCCCGCGAGGCTGGCAGCCGATCCAAGGTCGCCGTCGAAAGCCGCCAGCCGGGCGTCGACGCCAAGGGCGCGGCGGTGGGGCAGCGGGGGACCCGGATTCAGGCCATCGTGGCCGAGCTGAACGGCGAGAAGGTCGATGTCGTGCTCTGGAACGAGGACCCGTCGCAGTTCGTGGCCGAGGCGCTGTCTCCGGCCGAGGTCATCGAAGTGCGGATTGACGAGGAGCATCGAATCGCCAACGTGATCGTCCCCGAGCGCCAGCTGTCGCTGGCCATTGGCCGCGAGGGCCAGAACGCCCGCCTGGCAGCCAAGCTGACCGGCTGGCGGATCGACATCCGCTCCGATGCGGGCGTGGCCGCAGCCGGCGCGGGTGGGACGCGCGTCGCTCCGTCGTCTGCGGATAGCGCCGACGGCGCAGAGCGTGCGGACGGCACGGAGGCCCATGAAGATGCCCAAGCGCCGGCCTGATCACCAGCCGCAGCGAACGTGCGCCGTATGCCGCCAGGTGCGTACCAAGCGTGAGATGCAGCGCGTCGTGCGGACCGCGGACGGACAGGCGGTGACCGACCCCTCGGGCCGCATGCCGGGACGCGGTACCTACGTATGCGCCGATCCCGCCTGCCAGGCGAGCACGGGACGAGACCAGGCCATTGCCCGCGCCCTTGGATTGAGCGGGGGAGCCCATGCCGCCTCGTAGGTACACCCAGCAGCGCCGCGGCCCACGGCCTCCGCGCCGCCGTGAGTCGACCACCGCAAGCGTCGAAACCCCGACTCTGCCGCGCCCCAGCGGCCCGGTGGAGATCGGCACCTCGATCGTGGTCCAGGACCTGGCCGAGGCGCTCGGCATCAGCACCGCAGCGGTGATCAGCGAGCTCATCCGCAACGGCATCTTCGCCACCATCAACCAGTCCATCGACTACGACACTGCGTCACTCGTGGCGGCCGAGCTCGGGTATGAGCTGGTCGAGCGGGGCGCGGCCGAGAAGTCGGCGGCCGATGCGCAGGAGCTCGTCGCGCCGGGCGCCGCCGCCGAGGACGTTGTTCGGATCACGCCCTGGGGCGAGGACGCTCCCGACGACCTGGTCACCCGTGCCCCGATCGTGACCGTGATGGGTCACGTCGACCACGGCAAGACGAGCCTGCTGGACGCCATCCGCAGCACGGCGGTGGTCGCTCGCGAGGCCGGCGGCATCACCCAGCACATCGGCGCTTCCGAGGCGGTCCACGGCGACCGGCGCATCGTGTTCCTCGACACGCCGGGCCACGAAGCGTTCACCGCCATGCGGGCCCGCGGGGCCCAGGTCACCGACATCGCGGTCATCGTGGTGGCCGCCGACGACGGCGTCATGCCCCAGACCCGCGAGGCCATCGACCACGTCCGCGCCGCCCGGGTGCCGATGATCGTGGCCATCAACAAGATCGACAAGCCGGATGCCAACCCGGATCGGGTCAAGCAGGAGCTGGCGGACATGGGGGTCCTGATCGAAGAGTACGGCGGGGACGTCATCGCGGTCCCGGTATCGGCCAAGCAGGGGACCGGCCTGGACGATCTGCTCGAGATGATCGGTCTGGTGGCCGACCTTCAGAACCTCAAGGCCAACCCCAACCGCGAGGCGTACGGCACGATCGTCGAATCCAAGGTCGACAAGGGCCGCGGCAACGTCGCTACCGTCCTGGTCCAGAACGGCACCCTCAAGGTCGGGGACGTGGTGACCGTGGGGAAGACGTATGGACGGGTGAGGGCGCTCCAAAACGCTGCCGGCCGGCGCGTGCGCCAGGCCGAGCCCGCCATGGCGGTCGAGATCCTGGGGCTCCAGGGCCTGCCGGAGGCTGGTGACCAGCTCCGGGTGGTGGCGGACGAGAAGGCAGCCCGCGACGCGGCCGAGGTCGTCGAACGCCACGGGCCGGGCGGTGACGGGCGAGGACCGACCAGCCTGGAGGACATCAGCGCCCAGATCCAGGCGGCCGAGGTCAAGGAGCTGCGGGTGATCCTGAAGACCGATGTCCAGGGCTCGCTGGGTGCCATTCGCCACGCGCTGGATCGGCTCAGCACCGGCGAGGTCCGGATCAACATCCTGAGCGAGGGGGCCGGGGACATCAACGAGTCCGACGTCGTCCTGGGCGCCGCGTCCGCCGCGGTCGTGGTCGGCTTCAACACCAAGCTGGACCCCGGTGCGGAGCGGGCGGTGGAGGCCTCCGGCGTCGACGTCCGCCTGTACGAGGTCATCTACAAGCTCACCGATGACATCGGACTGGCCCTGCAGGGGCTTCTGACCCCCAAGGAGATCGAGCAGATCGAAGGTCATGCCGAGGTGCGGCAGGTGATCAAGGCCGGCAAGGCGGGCCAGGTGGCCGGCTCGTACGTGCTCGACGGCCGAATCCTGCGCGGCGCCCCGGCCCGACTCATGCGGGGCGGCACCCTGGTCACCGAGACGCGGATCGAGTCGCTGAGGCGGTTCAAGGACGACATCCGCGAGGTGGCGGCCGGATTCGAATGCGGGATCGGGCTGGCCGGATCGCCGGAGATCGCCGAGGGCGACGTGATCGAGTGCTTCCAGATGGTGTCGGAGGCGTCCGCCTGAGCCTCAGGAAGGGGACGGGAACCCGGTGAGTCAGCGCACCGATCGCCTGGACAGCCAGATTCGCGCCGAGCTGATGCAAATCCTCCAGCGCGAGATGAACGACCCGCGGCTCGGGTTCGCCACCGTAACCCGGGTCGACACCGCGCCCGACCTCACCCAGGCACGGGTCGGGGTGTCGGTGTACGGGCCCGACCAGGAGCAGACCAAGACCCTGATT
>DATKBC010000045.1:0-2862 GCA_035514415.1 Pleomorphomonadaceae bacterium
CAGGAGTGCGTTGCCGACGAGCGGCAGCAGATCGCCGGCCGGCTCGGTGAGACCCAGCTCGGTGAGCTTCTCGTAGTCGAGGGTGCTGATCGGGTCGCCGGCCCGGACGACCGCCTCGTTGCGTTGGACGCTGACCTGCACCGGGTCGACGGCGGCGCGGGCCGCCTGGCGGGCGGCTGATGTCGCATCGGGGCTGTAGGCCAGGTTGGCGGCGACGTGGGCCGCGGCGAGGTCGCCGGCAAGCTCCCGCTCGTCGGGAGCCAGGTCCACGCTGACCGCCTCTCGAGCGGTTTGACGCGCCTCGGCGAGGGCGTCTTCCCGCAGCACTCCGGCCTGCGCCTGGTCGAGGACCCTCCGGCCTTCGGCGGCGATCACTTGCCAGCGCGGCGTGGGCAGCCCGGCCAGGATCGCCACCTGCGACGCCCGCAGGGATGGGGCGGCGGCTTCGAGGCGGGTCTGGGCGTCCGCCGGCGACAGCGTGCCCGCGTCGCGCTCGGCGAGCACGGCGGCGATGGCGGCCACCTCGGCGTCAAAGCTCGTGAGCTGCCGAGACCAGATTTCGGCCTGGGGCCCGATTTCGACGTATACCGGCGCCACCCCCGCCTCGGCCTCGGCCTGGGCCGCCTCGGTCTCGGATGCGGAGACGAACGACACGCTGCGCGGTGCCCGGATGTCCTCGGTGGCAACGTCACCCACCTCCAGCGAGACGCTGTCGCCCACCAGGTCCACGGCCAGGATCCCGAACAGGACCACGCCCACCAGCGCCATGACGGCCACCAGGCGCGCCACGGTGGCGCCGGTCACGGTGCGGTCGCGAGGAGCAAGGGTTCGGGTGATGAACATATGGGAGCGGGATGCTACTCCGCAGACCCCTCCGACAACAGCCGGCGAACCAGCTCGCTGACGGCCTTGCCATCGGCCCGACCCCTGGTCTGGGGCACCAGGGCGCCCATCACGCGGCCCATGTCGGTCGGCCCCTTGGCATCGGTGGCGGCGACCGCGTCCCGGGCCAGGCGCTCGAGCTCCGCATCGGTCAGGGGCTCGGGGAGGAATTCGCGCAGGACCGCCAGCTCCGCCTCCTCGGCATCCGCCAACTCCGGGCGTCCGCCCTTGCGGTACAGCTCGATGCTCTCGCGGCGCTGCTTGACCTGGCGGTCGAGGACCTCGACCACCTCGGCATCGGTCAGCTCATGCCCAAGCTCGATCTGCCGGTTGTGCGCAGCGGCCATGGCCAGCCGGAGGGTCGAAACCCGGACCGCGTCGCGCGCCTTCATGGCGGCGCGCATGGCGGATTCGATATCAGTCTGGAGGCTCATCGGTAGATGCTCTGGAGATGCAATCGGGATCGGTCTGGATGGACCGATCCCGGGAGCCGTCTGGCTAGACGCGCGGGCCCTTGCGCTTCTTGGATTCCTTGCGCTTGCGCTTCACGCTGGGCTTCTCGTAGTGCTCGCGGCGGCGTGCCTCGGCCAGGATGCCGGATTGCTGGATCTTCTTGTTGAATCGCCGCAGCGCGCTCTCGAACGACTCGTTCTCGCCCACGCGGACTTCCGCCAAACGTCTCGCCTCCTCTCGGCCGTGATTCGCGCCGATCGGAAGACCGTCCAGCGCACAGGCCCGCGGAGTCTATCAGACCACTCTGACCTGAGCCGCCCGAGCTCCATTTGGCCGATGGCGATTACCCCGGCGATTCCAGCGGCGAGGGCCCCGGCGGAGTCTGGTTCATCGCGAACCTCGCGCCATGGGCCGCTTAGCCTCGGTCATCGAGCGAGATCGTCTCAGCCCGGCGGCCAGGACATGCGGCGGCCACCCAACAGATGGACGTGGAGGTGGAAAACGCTCTGGCCGGACTCCGGCCCCACGTTGCTGACGATCCGGTAGCCGCGCAGGCTCGCGTCGGCCGCGACCTTTCGCAGCGCGCTGAACAGGGCGGCCAGCAGGTCGCCATCGCCATCGGTCAGGTCGTCTGCTGATGGAATGTGGCGGCGAGGGATGGCCAGCACGTGAGTCGGTGCCTTGGGGCTGATGTCGCGGAACACGACCACCCGATCGTCCTCATAAACGCGTTCGGACGGAATCTCCTCGGCCGCGATCTTGCAGAACAGGCACTCGGGGTCGTAGGTAGTGTCTCGTTCAGGCACGGGCGGAGCCTAGGCGAAGTCGCCGGTCCGCGACAAGACCACGGTGGCCGTGGCGGTGGCGAGTTCAATCAGTCCACGAAGTAGCCGGTCACGTCGAAGATGAGTTGGGTGCTGCCGGCGTAACCAAAAGTCGCACTCAAGCTCCCGGCGGGACTCAAGGCCACCGTCACCCCGTTGGCCCGGGTATCGCCGAACGGGAAGTTCAGCGTCGAGCTGGTCGGGCTGGCGACCGGATCGGGTCCGAGGAACACGAAGCCGGCCTCGGTCTGGCTGGTGGCGGTCAGGTTGCCGGTGACCGCGGTCGCGGTGAGGGGCACCCCGCCCCGACCAGCGACTTGGAACGTGCGGGGGACGCCGGCGTTGAACGGTCCCGACAGCCCGTTGCCGAACCTGGAGTCGAGCAGACGAGCCGGGCTCAGCGGGACAAATGTGGCGCCGCTCGCATCGTCCACGAAGTAGCCGGTCACGTCGAACAGCAGGTCGATGGTGCCCGAGTAGCCGAAGGTGGCACTCAAGGTTCCGGTGTTGCTGAGGGCCACGGTGACCCCATTTGCCCGCGTGTCACCCAGCGGGAAGTTCAAGGTCGAGCTGGTCGGGTTCGCGACCGGATCAGGCCCGAGGAACACGAAGCCTGGCTGGGTCGCATTGGTTGCGGTCAGGATCCCGGTGACACCCACCGCACCAGTCGGCACGCCGCCCAGGCCGCTGACCTGGAAGGTGC
>DATKBC010000046.1:0-4070 GCA_035514415.1 Pleomorphomonadaceae bacterium
TGCCGACATGCATCACCGTCGCGCCGGCCGCGAAGGTGGCCGCGACTCGCTCGGCGGCCAGGCCGGGCTCGCCGTCGGGATTCACGTAGTCACGGTACGACGCGCCGCCGCCTGCCAGCCCCTCGCGCAGGGCGGCGCGGATGGCCCGATGCAGGCGCCGGACCTCGGCGTCGGTCAGCGTGGCGGCCCGGCGCAGCGGGTGGAGCCGCGCGCGCCACAGGGCCTCGTCGGCGTAGATGTTGCCCACCCCGGCGATGAACGACTGGTCCAGGAGCAGGGTCTTGAGCCGCGCGCGGCGGTTCCGCAGGCGGGCGGCCAGACGGGCCGCGCTGAACGAATCGGGCAGCGGCTCGGGGCCATGCCGGGCGAACACGTCGGCCACCCGTCGGCGGCCGCGGCCCGGGTACAGCCCGATGCGGCCGAACTTGCGAGTGTCGCGGAAGCGGAGCTGCCGGCCATCGGCCAGCTCGAAGATGACGCGCGCGTTCGGGTCCGGGGGCGCACCGGGCGCGGTCACGATCAGGGCGCCGGTCATGCGCAACGCCACGGTCATCACCCGCCCGTCGTCCAGGTGCAGCACCACCGACTTCGCCCGCCGGCCCACGCGCTCCACCACGACCCCCGCGATCTCGTCCGCGAATCGCTCCGCGGGCAGCGGATGGCTGATCGTGCGGTCCCACAGGACGGCGGCGCTCCGGATGGTCGCCCCCGGCAGCCGGGCCTGGAGGCCCCGGGCCACGGTCTCGACCTCGGGCAGCTCAGGCACGGGCAGGCATCGTCACCGGCGGGATCAGGCCTCCGCCAGCACGACCACCGGGTCCTCGACGTCGGCATCGGCGGGCGCGATCTCGACCCGCCGATAGCCACCCTCATCGGTCCGCAGCAGGCGGTCCATGCGGTCCCAATCGGTCCCGACCTTCAGATCCACGGTGAGCGGCACGTCGAGCGGCAGCGCGCCCTCCATGGTGGTCGAGGCCAGGTCGGCCAGCGACTCCAGCTCGTCGGCATCGGTCTCGAACACCAGCTCGTCGTGGACCTGGAGCAGCATCCGGGATCGCAGGCCGCGCTCGCGCATGGCGGCATCCAGGCGCACCATCGCGATCTTGATGCCATCGGCCGCGGTGCCCTGGATGGGCATGTTGATGGCCATCCGCTCCCCGGCCGCGCGCAGGGCGCTGTTGCGGGCGCTCAGCTCGGGCAGGTATCGACGCCGGCCGAGCAGCGTCGAGACGTACCCCTGGTCACGGGCCAGGATCCGGATCTCGACCGTGTAGCGCCGGATGCCCTCATAGGCGGCGAAGTAGTCGCTGATGAACGTGCGCGCCGTCTCGCGGTCGATGTGGAGCCGGTCGGCCAGGCCGAAGTCGCTCATCCCGTAGGCGACACCGTAGTTCACCATCTTGGCGATCGAGCGCTGGGCGGCGGTGACCTCCTCGGGGGGAATGCTCAACACGCGGGCCGCGGTCGAGCGATGGATGTCCTCGCCCGCCGCGAAGGCGGCCTTGAGCCCCGGGTCGCCCGACACGTGGGCCAGGATCCGGAGCTCGACCTGGGAGTAGTCCGCCACCAGCAGCAGCTTGCCCGGCGGCGCCACGAACACGCGCCGAATACGCCGACCGAGGGCGGTCCGAATCGGGATGTTCTGGAGGTTGGGGTCGGTGCTCGACAGCCGCCCGGTGGCCGCCACCGCCTGGGAGTAGGTGGTGTGCAGGCGCCCATCGGCATCCACCAGGATCGGCAGGGTGTCGGCGTAAGTCGACTTCATCTTGGCCAGCTGGCGGTGCTCCAGGATGAGCGCCACCACGGGGTGCTGGCTGCGAAGCTCCTCCAGGACGGAGGCATCGGTTGAGCGGGCGGTCTTGGTTCGCTTGGTGGACGGCAGCCCCAGCTCCTCGAACAGCACCTGCTCCAGCTGGCGGGGTGAGCCGATGTTGAACGGATGCCCGACCGCCTCGGTGATGCGTGCCTCCAGATCGGCCAGGTGGTCCGCGAACTCCTCCGCCATCCCCGTCAGCGCCTCGCGATCGATGAGGACGCCGGCAACCTCCATCCGGGCCAGGACCGGCAGGAGCGGCATCTCCACCTCGCGGAACAGGTCGCCGAGGCCCACCTGGTCGAGCTCGGCCAGCAGGGTCGGGGCGACCAGGACGGCGGTGAGGGCCTCGGCCGCCGCTCGCCGGCCGAGGGTCACCTCCTCGGCACCACTTTCGCCGGATACGGCCCGCGCCGGCAGCTCGGCGCCAAAGCGCTGGGCCGCCAGGTCGTCGACTGACTGGGCGCGGAGGGCGGGATTCAGCATGTAGCCGGCCACCGAGGTATCCACGGCCGGGCCGGCAAGCTCGATCCCCCGCTGGAGGAGCGTGGTCACCAGCGGCTTCAGGTCGTGGCCGATGAGTGGACGGTCGGTGCGGGCGAACCAGCGCGGGAGTGTCGCCTCGTCGCCGTCCCAGCGCAGGTACCAGCTCGACCCGTCCGAGCCGGCCATGGCGATGCCCAACAGCGAGCGCCCGAACGGGCGGCCGCTGCCTGCCGCCCAGCCCAGGCCCACCCTTTCGCCGTGCGCCGCCAGCCACGCCTCCAGCTCCAGGCGATCGGCGTCGTCACCCACGATCCGCGGGTCGGCGTGCTCGATGGCGCCCTTGGGATCGGCCTGAGCGTCGGGCGCCACGCGCCCTTGTGTCGGCGGGCGCGCCGCCTGCGTGTCGGCGGCGTCCGGGGCGCCGGCGCGTGCGGCGCGGCTGCCGCCCAGCAGGTCAAGTGAGAGCTGGAGGCCACCTCCCGATCCGTCGTCCTCCTCCGGACCCGCCGGGCCGCCGATCGTCGGCGGCAACCGGTCGATCAAGGAGCGGAACTCGAGCTCGCGGAAGCGCTGCGCCATGGCGCGGCGGTCGTAGCGCCCGGTGTGCGCGGATTCGAGGTCCAGCTGGATCGGCAGGTCGGTCACGATGCGGCCAACCTCCCGGCTGGTGAACGCGTCGTCGCGGTGCTCGGCCAGCCGGTCGCGGAGCTTGCCCTTCACCTCGTCCAGTCGCTCGTACAGGTTGTCGAGCGTCCCGAACTCCTGGAGCAGGCTGATGGCGGTCTTCTCCCCTACCCCTGGAACGCCGGGCAGGTTGTCCGAGGTATCGCCCTTGAGGGCCTTGTAGTCGAGCATCTGGTCGGGTCGCAGCCCGTAGCGCTCCATCACCCGGGCGGGGTCGTAGACCACCGTGGCGGCCACGCCCATCCGGGTGGTCAGGAGCCGGACGTGGTCGTCAACCAGCTGGAGGCCGTCCAAGTCGCCGGACACCATAACCGTGTCCACGTCAGCCGCGGTGGCCTGCTTGACCAGGGTCCCGATCACGTCATCCGCCTCGTAGCCCTCCACCTCCAGGACGGGCATCCCGAGCCGGGTGACGACCTCGCGCACGATCGGGAACTGGCTGCGCAGGTCGTCGGGCATCGACGGCCGGCCGGCCTTGTAATCGGGGTAGGCCGCGAACCGGAACTGCGGCCGGCCGAGGTCGAAGGCGACCATCGCGTAGTCCGGCTTCAGGTCGGCCATCCCGCGCAGCACGATCTGCAGGAAGCCGAACACGGCGTTGACCAGCGTCCCGTCCGAGGTGGTCAGCGGCGGCAGGGCGAAATAGCCCCGATACACCAGGCTGGGCCCATCGATCAGCATCAGGATCGGGCGACGTTCCGGCACGAGTTGAGTCTAGACCGCTGCTCCGGGGCGGGCGGCCGCTAGAATCCGTTGATGCCCCCGCCCGCCGTTCGGGACCCGTACACGGTCCTTGGGCTGCCTCGTGAAGCGACCTCGTCGCAGGTCGCATCGGCGCACCGACGGCTGGCCAAGTCGCACCATCCTGACCTCCACGCCGGCGGCGCCGATGCCGTCGCGCGCATGCGCGAGATCAACGAGGCATGGGAGGTGCTCTCGTCGCCCGCGCGGCGCGCAGCCTGGGACTTGGAGCATCCGTGGAGTGGCACGCCGGCCGGTGGCAGCCATTGGAGCGGCGGGCGCCAACCCGTCGCGGCCAGCGCCGCGGTGCGGGCACAGGTGTCGACGCGCTGGCGCACCGCGTCCG
>DATKBC010000047.1:0-4742 GCA_035514415.1 Pleomorphomonadaceae bacterium
TGGTTCGCCGCCGGGCGACGCCTGGAACGCCGGTCTCGGGGCCGCTCCAGCGGGCGCTGCTCGATGCGGTGGGACCCGGCGAGGCGAGAACACTGCCTGAGCTCGGCACGCGCCTGGGCCGGCCGCCGTCGGCGCTCCTATCGCCCGTCCGCCGGCTCGAAGCCGCGGGGTGGGTTGAGCTCGACTGGTTGACGACCCGGCGCGACCCGCTCAGCCATCGGTCCCCGAGCCTGACTACGGCCACGGACCTGGCGCCCGAGCAGGCCGCCGCGATCCGCGCGATTGCGGACCTGGCGCCCGCTGGCGAGCTGTTGCTGGAGGGCGTCGCCGCGTCCGGCAAGACCGACGTGGTCCTGGCGTCCGTCGAGGCCACGCTGGCCGAGGGCCGGGATGCCATCGTGCTCGTGCCCGAGGTCACCCTGGTCCCACAGCTCGCGGACCGCCTCAAGGCGACGGCGGGCCAGGCGCTCTCGGTGCTCCACTCGGGACTCTCGGCCGGGGAGCGGCACGACGAGTGGATCCGGATCATGAGCGGGGACGCGCGGGTCGTGGTCGGCACCCGATCCGCGGTCTTCGCGCCGCTGCGGAACCTGGGGCTGGTGGTCCTGGACGAGGCCCACGACACGGGCTACAAGGCCGACCGGACACCTCGCTATGACACCCGCTGGGTGGCCGGGCGGCGCGCCGCCCTCACCGGTGCCCGAGTCGTGCAGGCCACGGCCACGCCAGACGTGGTCAGCGTGTACCGCGCACGGACCGGGGCGGCACGTCGCGTGCGCCTGGCGACGCGTCGGGTCGGCGCCGCGCCCCAGGTGACGATCGTCGACATGCGCGCCGAGCTGGCCGCGGGCAATCGCTCCGTGCTGTCGGAGACCATGGCCGATGGTCTTGCCCGGCTGAGCGCAGGCCGCCAGGCGATCCGCCTCATCAACCGCCGCGGCGCCGCGACCTTCGTCCTGTGCCGCGACTGCGGTGAGCCGCTGCGATGTTCCGAGTGCCTGATGCCGCTCGTCCATCACCTGGCCACGGCCGAGTTGCGCTGCCACCACGACGGTAGGACGGCCGTCCTCCCGACCCGATGCCCGAACTGCAACAGCCCGCGGATTCGCTATTTCGGCGCCGGCACCCAGCGCGTCGAGGCCGAGGTCCGATCGCGGTTTCCTCGGCTGCGGGTCAGTCGCCTGGACTCGGACGCGGTTGCGGCCCGACGTCGCTTCGAGTCCATCTACGACGACTTCGTCGCGGGCCGCATCGACGTCCTGGTCGGCACCCAGCTGGCGGCCAAGGGCCTGGACCTGCCGTCGGTCACCCTGGCCGGGGTGGTGGCGGCCGACGTGACCCTCCATCTGCCGGATTACCTGGCCGCGGAACGGACGTTCCAGCTCCTGGCCCAGGTGGCCGGGCGAGCCGGCCGCGGCCCGCTCAGCGGGCAGGTGGTGATCCAGACCTATGCGCCCGACGATCCCGCCATCCGAGCCGCGTCGCGGCTGGACGTGGATGCGTTCGTGGACGGCGAGCTGCCCAGACGGGAGGCCTTCGGGTACCCGCCCTACGGCTGGCTGGCCCGCCTCCTGGTGGCGGATGCCGATCGCCGGCGAGGCGAGGCTCGAGCCGAAGGCGCGGCCTCCGCGGTCGCCGGACCGGGGGTCGACGTCCTGGGCCCCGTCCCGGCCTGGGTTCCGCGCCGGGCGGGCCGCTGGCGGTGGCAGGTCGTCGTCCGTGCGGGGACCGAGGACGCCCGCGCGGCTGCATTGGAACGCGTTCCGGCCGGCATCGGCATCGACGTCGATCCCGGGTCCCTGCTCTAGCCCTCACATCGGCTCCTCTACAATGCGGGCATGGTCGTTCGCCGCATCCTGACCGCCGACGAGCCGATCCTGCGCGAGAAGACGAAGCGGATCGCCGAGTTCGATGCGTCCCTGCACCGGCTCCTGGATGACCTGCTCGAGACCATGCGGGACGCGCCGGGCATCGGCCTGGCCGCCAACCAGGTCGGGGTCCCGCTCCAGGTGGCCGTGATCGAGATCGAGGGCAAGGTCACCGAGCTCATCAACCCCAAGCTCGTCCGCCGATCCGGAGGCGTGGTCGATTGGGAGGGCTGCCTCTCGATCCCCGGATTCGTGGCCGAGGTCGAGCGCGCAGGGAAAGTGACCGTCAAGGCCCGCGACCGGCACGGCAAGGAGTTCCGGATCAAGGGGGACGAGCTGCTGGGGCGGGCGCTTCAGCACGAGATCGATCACCTGAACGGAGTCCTGTACATCGACTACCTCGAATCGCTGGAGGAGCTGGTCCGGGTGAGCGAGGCCTCCGACGCTGTGAAGGAAGAGGCGGCGGCCAGCATCTAGTGCTGGGCCGGGTCGCATTTCTGGGCAGCGGCGCGTTCGGCGTGCCGCTCCTCGAACGGCTTCCCGAACTGGCGGACGAGCTCCTGGTCCTGAGCCGCCCGGACGCTCCCGCGGGCCGTGGCCTCCGTGAACGGGCAGCACCCGTGGCGGCAGCCGCCCGTTCGCACGGGATGCACCTGCTGACCCCGACCAGGCTCCGTTCATCCGAGGCGCGTTATGCGATTGCGGCGTTTCGGCCCGATGGCCTGCTCCTGGCCGCCTACGGCGAGCTGGTCCCGGCCGATCTGCTGGCGGTGGCCCCGCGGCCGCCACTCAACGTGCACCCCTCGCTCCTGCCTCGCCACCGCGGCGCGGCGCCGGTGGCCTCCACCATCCTGGCCGGCGATCCCGAGGCCGGGGTCAGCCTGATGATCATGGTCGAGCGCCTCGACGCGGGGCCGCTGGTCGGGCAGTGGCGGATCCCGCTCTCCGGGCGCGAGGAAACCCCTGAGCTGGAAGGCCGCCTCGGCGTCCTGGCGGCCGAGGTCGTCCCGCCGCGGCTGGCCGGCTGGGCCACGGGCCAACTCGATGCCCACGAGCAGGAGGAGTCGCAGGCGACGTACCAGCCACCGTTCACCCGGCGCGACGGATGGATCGACTGGGGAGGGAGCGCCGAAGCGATCGACCGCCAGGTGCGCGCCCTGCAGGCGTGGCCTGGGGCCTGGACGACCCTCGGCGGACGCCGTCTGCACGTTCGCCGCGCGCACGCGGTCGCCGGTCTGCCCGGCCTTCCCATCGGCTCGCTGCTGCCCGGCAACCCGCCCATGGTCGCCTGCGGGCTGGGTGCCCTGACCCTGGAGACGGTCCAGCCCGAGGGCCGACCGCCGATGGCGGCGGACGCGTGGCGCATCGGGCTCAGCGGCGACCACGTCCTGCTGGGCGGGGACGCGCCGCCCGAATGACGGCCGGACCCCTGGCCCCCTCAGGGTCCCGCCGGCTGCCTTGGGTATACTCGCCAACGGTGCCTGGAGGTGGCACCTGAGAAATGTTCTTCGATCCCACCTACATCGTCCTGCTGGTGGTCATGGTCGCGATCAGCGGCTGGGCCGCCTGGCGGGTCCGTTCCACGTATGCACGCTGGTCCAAGGTCGATTCCGGGATCGACCTGGGCGCATATGACTTTGCCCGCCGGCTGCTGGACCGGCAGGGCCTGACCAACGTCCAGATCGAGCCCACGCCCGGCCAGCTGACCGATCATTACGACCCGCGCGCGAAGGTCCTGCGCGTCAGCCAGACGGTGGCGGGGAGTGACGCGGTCCCGTCCGGTCCACGCCTGTCGGTGGCAGCCGCGGCCGTCATTGCCCACGAGGTCGGGCATGCCATGCAGGATCGTCAGCGCGACCGATGGCTGACCGCGCGATCCTTCATCGTGCCGGCCGCCAGCTTCGGCTCCTCGCTGGCCCCATGGCTGATCATCGCCGGGTTGTGGCTCAACCTCACCGGGCTGGCCGTGGTCGGGCTCGTCGGCTTCTCGATCGCGTTCGGGTTCACGCTCATCACCCTCCCGGTCGAGATCGGCGCCAGTGGGCGTGCCCTTGCCTTCGTCGACGGCCTGGGCATGACGGGCGAGCGGCAGGATGGTGCTCGCGCGGTCCTGAAGGCAGCCGCCTGGACCTACGTCGCGGCGGCCCTGACGGCCATGCTGACGTTCCTGTACTACCTGAGCCTGGTCATGGGTCGTCGTGACTGATCTTCACCCCGCTGAGCCGCTTCCGGCCATCAGCGAGGTCGCGACCGATCAGCTGGCTGCCTGGTTCGCCGCCCGCGGGGAGCCCGCGTATCGGGCGCGCCAGGTCGCATCGGGCGTGGCCGCCGGCCGCGCCCAGGGATTCGACGACCTGACCGATATGCCGCGCCGCCTGCGCACGGCGCTGGCCGAGGCATTCCGGTTCTCGAGCATCGGGGTCACGCAGGTCGTCGGCACCGACGGGGCCCTGACCGAAAAAGCCGTCCATGAGCTCGCCGACGGGCAACGCATCGAGTCGGTCCTGATGCGCTACCCGGGGCGCGCGGGCTCGGCGCCGCGGACCACGATCTGCATCTCCAGCCAGGCCGGCTGCGCGGTGGCGTGCCCGTTCTGCGCCACGGGGCAGGGCGGCTTCGGGCGCCACCTCTCCGCGGCCGAGATCGTGGACCAGGTCCTGTGGTGGCGCCGGGCGCGGGCGAGCACGATCGACGCTGATCGTCACCTCAACGTGGTGTTCATGGGGATGGGGGAGCCGCTGCTCAACGTCGAGCCGGTGTTCCACGCCGTCCGGCACCTGAACGATCCCGCGCGCGTGGGAATCGGCGCCCGGCATCTGACGGTCAGCACCTCGGGCGTGGTCCCCGGGATGCTCCGCATGACCGATGAGCTGC
>DATKBC010000048.1:0-15356 GCA_035514415.1 Pleomorphomonadaceae bacterium
GACGGTCCTGGGCGCCGGCGCAGAGGCAGCCCCGTTCTGGCGTTGGGCGATGCTGCTGGACATGCTCGACTCATACCTCTTGCTCGTCCCGCTGGCGCTCTTTATCCACCGGCGGCTGCGCGACCGCCGACCCTGGCTGGCCGATTTGGGGCTGATCGGTGCGGTGGCCTACATCTTCCTCGGTGGAGCCTCCGCGGCGATCCTGGGTATCGCCGGCTCCTCGCTGATCGAGAGCTACGCCGCCGCGCCTGTCGCGGAGCAGCCTGCGATTGCAACATCCTTCCGATTGCTTCGCGATATCTTCTACTTCGCCATCTGGCAGATGCTCGACGGCATCACTGCCGGAACCTGGGTCCTGACCACGGGCGGGCTGCTGTTGTCCGACCGTCCTCTTCTCGGCCGCATCCTCGTCATGCTCGGTGCCGCCGCCTGGCTGGGCGCTCTGATGACAATGCTGGACGTGCACGCCCTCGCGGTGTGGGCCGCCCTCTTCGCGGGCGCCGTCTTCGTGGCTGTGGGTGGGTTCGCGCTCGCTCGAACACGTTCGGCTCGCTAAGCGGGTGAGCGGCCATCCAGGCGTCCTGGGCGCCTACCGCCGGGTCGGGCGACCGTGCCGCCACTGGGGCGCGCCCTGATCCTCTCCCGCCGCCAGGGTCGCAACCTCCCCCGCATCACGCCCTCGCTGCCAGGGCGGGAGCTGACCTAGTCCTTCGGAGTGGACGGCGCCAGCTTGACATAGGGCGTATTCTGTATACGAGTCTCCCATTTTTCATGGG
The DNA here is from genome assembly GCA_035514415.1 of Pleomorphomonadaceae bacterium. GTDB lineage: Bacteria > Chloroflexota > Limnocylindria > QHBO01 > QHBO01 > DASTEQ01. The sequence goes on from DATKBC010000048.1 coordinate 777, forward strand.
AGCGCGTTGTGCGGTGGGAAGTTGACTTCGGCAGCGAGGACGATCAGCGGCACCTCGAAGATCACCTTGCTGTGCGAGGCCTGTGGCTGGGAGACATCGACGCCGTCGCTTCGGACGCCATAGGTCGCCGCAAGGGAGATCGGATGTTCCTGTTCGGGCGCGCCGAAGACGGACGGCCGACGGTGGTGGTGACGGTGGATGCTCGGGGCGCCTGGCGACCAGTCACGGCGTGGCCGATGAGTCTTGCTGAGCGCCGCTGGTGGCGCGCTCGCGGAGGCAATTAAGGAATGGACGACCTGGAGAGGACGTTGGAGCGCGACTCACCGGTGCACGATTCCGTGGGCTGGGAGAACGTGCCTCCGCCGCTCGGCGCGGTCCTCAGTGTCCGGTTTGACATGGGCGTGGTTGGACGCCTCGCTCGTCTGGCTGGCGCCACCGGCCGCACTCCGAGTGGCTTGATTCGCGATTGGACGCTGGAGCGCCTCGCAGCGCTGGAACGCACCGAGAACTCTCACCTGCGGCGGATCCGTGAGGGGCCCGAGTCGTATCGGGCCGATGGGCCTTATGAGGAGCTGCGTGCCCGCTATCGACCGCCTGAAGTGAGGCTGCTCCTCGTGGGCGAATCCCGGCCAGCGGGCGGCGCGTTCTTCTATCGGGCTGACAGCCGCCTCTTCTTCGCCGTTCGCGAGGCTTTCGGGCGGGCGTTGGGGCCGGTGCCTGCCGGTGAGGCATTCCTGACCTTCTTCCAGCGCCACGGCGCCTGGCTGTACGACATGGCTGCGAGTCCGGTCAATCGCCGACGGGGGCGACCAAGGACGGCCGCAGTCGCTGCGCGGGTCGGGGATCTGACGAGGGTCCTGGAGGATTCCCCCGCGGCTCAGGTGGTGGCAATCAAGCGTGACCTGGAGGCTCCAGTCCGTCGCGCCATGGATATGGCACGCGCCCCCGTCGACCGACTCGTGGTACTCCCATTCCCGCTCTACCAGTGGCGCGAGGTCTTTGTCTCGGGGCTGGCGGCCGTTGTGATCGATATGGTGTCAGGCCGGAACAAGGCACCACAGCCCGTGCGCCGGAACCGCGAAACGGGCAGCAGCGCCAGAGCACGTAAGGGCGCCCGCGACGAATAGCGGCGATTTGCCTACGCCTGGGGGAAGGACGATGTGCCGTGGACCTGCGACGGCTGCGGTCGCGTAATCGACGGCTCGAGGGCTTGACTGATTCCGTTGATCAATACATACTCACTCACATACTTCATACTTCCGGGTGACATCATGAGCAGCCGGGTGGGCGACCGTGGCCAGATCACCATCGAGAAGGGCATCCGCGAGGAGCTGGGAATCTACGCCGGCGACGAGGCCGTGCAGCGCGTCGAGGACGGCAAGATCGTGATCGAGATGGTGCCAGGCCGCCACCGGCGCTCGCTGGCGGGAGCTGCCGCGCCGCACATCCGGCGACGTCCGCCAGACGAATCGTGGGATGCCCTGCGCGACGCCGCTTGGGCCGCGCCGGATCCCGACCGGGCTCCGTGATTGCCGTCGACACCTCTGTCGTCGTGCGCTACCTGGTCGGTAGCCCGCCGGCCCAGGCCCGTCGAGCGCGGCGGTTGATGGAGGGAAAGACCGAGATTGGCCTGCCCCTGGTCGCGCTGGTGGAGTGCGCCCACGTGCTGCGCACCCAGTACGACGTCGCCCAGCCAGCGCTCATCGGCCTCCTCATTGACCTGTTACAGCGGGCGAACGTGACCTTGCTGGGCCTGCGAAACGAGGCTGCTGTGGCTGCGCTGGTACGCGCACGATCGCTGCCAGGCCGGCCGGTGCCGGATGCGTTGATCGTTGCCACCGCGCTCGACTTCGGGGCGCTGCCGTTGACGACCTTCGACGCTGAGATGGGCCGGTACGGCATCGGCGTGGCCGAACCGTAACGGGGGCGCTGGATTCGCAGAGCCCACGACCAGCCGCATGTAGTGACGCAATTGACAGATTCTGTCTGAAACGTACAATACGTCCATGACGTACGATGACCGGTCTGCAGGCCCGACCCATCGGATCAGCGAGGCACGCGAGCAGTTCGCCACGATCATCAACCAGGTCGCGTTTGGGGGCGAGCGCGTGCGGCTGACTCGTCACGGCAAGGCGGTGGCCGCCGTAGTGCCGATCGAGGACGTGGACTTCCTCGAGGAGCTCGAGGACGAGATCGACGTGGAGTTGGCTCGCGAGGCCCTGGCCGACCCGGCGAACCAGACGCCGATTCCGTGGGAAGAGGTCAAGCGCCAGCTGGGTCTCTAACCGATGGGGGATAGGTACCGCGTCGAGTTGCTGCCGGGCGCCGCCCGGCAGTTCGAGAAGCTCGCGTTGGCCGTCAGGCATCGGCTGCAGACGGCCATCAGTCGACTGCAGAGCGACCCTCGGCCACCAGGAGTGAAGCACCTCAGCGGACCGGACGGGCTGCTCCGCGTCCGAGTCGGCGACCACCGGATCATCTACCGGGTCATCGATGACCGGTTGCTCGTTCTCGTCATCCGGGTCGGGCACCGGCGCGACGTGTATCGGGCGGCCGCACGGGGGCGTCTGCGCCGCTGACATGGGTCGACGGGCAGACGTCCGCGGCGCCGGCGGCCCGGACGCACCGGATCATCTAGTGTCCGACACGATGAAGGCTTTCATTCGAGATCGGTACGGCTCCCCCGATGTCCTGGACTTCGCGAACGTCGAGATGCCCGTGGTCGCGGACCATGGGGTGCTGGTGCGCGTCCAGGCCTCATCGGTCAACCAGGCAGACCTGGATTACCTGTATGGCCGGCCGGCCATCGCCCGCCTGGGGACCGGGTTCCGCCGCCCGACGAGCCGCGGCCTGGGTTTGGACGTGGCGGGGCAGGTCGAGGCGGTGGGCAAGGCCGTGACGCGATTCCAGCCCGGTGATGAGGTATTCGGCGACATGACGGAGTTCGGCTACGGCGCGTTCGCCGAGTACGTCGCCGCTCCGGAGCAGGCGTTCGCGCCGATACCGGCCGGGATCACCGTCATCACCATCTGACCGATGCCGGCGACCGCGGATCTCCGCTAGCCACGCGTGGCTGTTGCGTTTTTGGTGTTTACAGGGTACGCTCCCAACCATGGAGATCGCTACCGCATCGGAAATCCCTGATCCGAGCCTGTTCTCGACGGGCGGCGCGGCTCGCTTATTGGGGACATCGCGCCAGCACGTGGTCGACTTGTGCGACAGCGGCCGCCTGCCGTGTGTGAGGGTCGGCACCCATCGCCGCATCGATCCGCTGGCTCTCAAGGCATTCCTCCTGAGCCCACCGACCAGGCTGGGCCTACGCCGCGAGCAGCTCTCCTCGCTGTGGCTCCACCACGCCGTGGCCGGGCACCTGGTCAGGGATCCCGAGCCGGTCCTGGAACGCGCCCGGAGGAATCTGGACACGTTGTCCAGGCGCCATCCATCGGCCCGGCCCTGGCTCGACGCATGGCGTCGAACGCTGGACAACGGGCCTGGTGCGACGCTCCAGATGCTGACGTCCACATCCGAGTCAGCCGTGGAACTTCGCCAGAACTCTCCATTCGCGGGTGTCTTGACGGAGGCTGAGCGGAGGGACGTGCTCGAGTCGTTTCGCACATACGGAAAGGCAGATGCCGCGGCGTGAGACGGGAGGATCTGGAACACGTCCTGCGGGCGGCGGCAGAAATCACGGGCGAGCGCGACATCATCGTTCTCGGCAGCCAGGCCATCCTCGGCTCCATCGAGGACGAGCGGCTGCCCACGGAGGCCACGCGATCGATCGAAGTGGACGTGGCGTTGCCGAATGACCCAGACGGTTCCCTGGCTGACCAGGTGGATGGCGCGATCGGCGAACTGTCCAAGTTTCACCAGACGTTTGGCTACTACCCGCACGGCGTGGGGATCAGCACCGCCTCCCTCCCGTCGGGGTGGCGTGATCGGCTTGTCGCCCTCGAAAGCCCTCGCACGACGCCGGCCCGCGGCCTCTGCCTGGAACCGCATGACCTCGTCGCCTCGAAGCTGGCTGCGTGGAGAGCGAAAGACCGGGAGTACGCGAGGGCGCTCTTGGAGGCGAAGCTCATCTCCAAGGCGACACTATTGGATCGGATGCGACTCCTCGAAGGGGTGCCCGAAGGGAAGAAGCGCCTGATTCGGGACTGGTTGTTAGGCGTCGGCTAGCTCCGCCCGGTCGGGTGGGATGCGACGGCCGGGCCGGCTCGCGAAGATGCTAGGCGTGTCAGATCGCGATTCGCGAACGGTGGCCAATCCTCCTAGGATTCAGCGGTGACCGAACTCCACGACTCCGCCATCATCGAAGTCCGCGACCTCGTCAAGGTCTACGGGGACGAGACCCGCGCGGTGGACGGCATCTCCTTCGGCGTCGCCCCTGGCGAGCTGTTCGGCTTTCTTGGCCCCAATGGGGCGGGTAAGACGACCACCATCCGCATCCTGGCCACGCTGCTGCAACCGACGGAGGGTACGGCTCGGGTGGCCGGCTTCGACGTCACGACCCATCCCGGAGAGGTCCGCAAGCGGCTCGGTCTCGCCCAGCAGGCGCCGGCCCTGGACGCGTTCTCGACCGGCCGCGAGACGCTCGAGCTGGCCGGCATCCTGCAACGCATGCCCCTTCCCGAGGTTCGGCGGAGGGCCGCCGAGCTCCTCGAGCTCATGGGCCTCACGTCGGTGGGGAAAAAGCTGACCGGCACGTACTCCGGCGGCATGAAGCGGCGGATCGACCTGGCCAGCGCCCTCATGCATTCGCCTCCCGTCCTCATCCTCGACGAGCCGACCGAAGGGCTGGATCCCCAGAGCCGGACCGCGTTGTGGGAGGAGCTCGAACGGATCAACCAGGCCGGGACGAGCATGCTGCTCACGACCCACTACATGGAAGAAGCGGATCGGCTCTGCTCCCGGCTGGCCATCATCGACAACGGTCGGATCGTCGTCGACGGTTCGCCGGGCGAGCTGAAGCGCTCCGTCGGCGGGGACACGGTCGTCCTCCGACTGGCCACAACGAACGGTGATCTCGAAAGCCAACGGGCCACGGTGCGCCGGCTCCTGGCGGACATGGTCGCCGACGATGCGGTCAGCCCCCACCCGGAGGGCGTCAGCCTATCGGTCCCGAATGCCAGCGAGGCTGTTCCGGCCATGCTGCGGCGCCTGGATGGCGAACATGTCGCGATCACCGGCCTGCAGATGAGCCAGCCCAGCCTGGACAGCGTCTTCCTGAAATACACCGGTCGTCATATCCGCGAGGAAGCGGCCGACCAGCCGATCTCCATGGGGTGGCAATAGACCGATGACTGCGATCGCCTACGAGACCTACCACATGGGCCTGCGGACCACCCGCCGATTCCTGCGGGTCCCGGCCAACGTCTTCAGCATCCTGTTCTTCCCGCTGATTCAGCTGCTCGTCTTCAGCCAGCTGTATGAGGACATCGTCCAGCTGCCCGGATTCGGCGCCCAGACCAGCTACCTCGCCTATCTCGCCCCGGGCCAGATTGCGTTCACGGCCTTCATGGCGGTGGCGTGGTCGGGGTTCGGCCTGCTGGTGGAGATCCGCGGCGGCTACACCGACAAGCTGCGGGTCAGCCCCATCCATCGGTGGTCGATCCTGGCCAGCGAGATGGTGCCGCTCTTCTTCCAGGCGGCGGCCATGGCCGCGATCATCCTGGTCATCTGCGTCGTCCTGGGCACGCCCATCGTCACCGGGATTCCCGGCGCGCTCCTCATCCTCGTTCTGGCCGGCCTGTTCGGGCTGGCCCTGTCGGGAGCGAGTTTCATTCCGGCCCTGCTGACCAAGAGCGAGCAAGCCACGAGCACGTTCTCGCTTCTTCTCTTCCCGCTGATGTTCGCCTCCACCGCATTCGTTCCGGAGGAGTTGATGCCGGACTGGATGCAGGTGGTGAACCAGTGGAACCCGATCAGCTACGTGATCGAGGCCATTCGGGCCCTGATGGTGACCGGATACGACTGGAACGCCATTGGTGCGGCGTTTGGTTCCATGGCCCTGGTGGGCGTCATCCTTCAGGCGACAACCCTGTGGGCTTTCAACCGGGTCGCCCGCTGAAGTCAGCCGCTAGCGTCAGCCGGTAGTGGCTCAATTTGGAGGAGCCGCTAGCACGCTCGCTATCCTTCGGCGATGCGGCTGACAGTGATCGGGGGCAGCGGCGGGTACCCGGGGCGTGGCCGCCCCTGCAGCGGCTACCTCGTCGAGGCCGATGGCTTCGCCGTCCTCATCGACCCCGGTTACGGGGTCGCCACGGCGCTCTCGATCGGTGACGGGCTCACGTTCGATGCGCTGCTCGTCAGCCATGCCCACCCGGACCACTGCGCCGACCTGAATCCGATTCTCCGAGCCCGCGCGTGGGCGGACGTTCTCCTGTCGCCGCTCCCCGTCCACGCGCTGCCAGGAGCACTCGACGCCGTCCTGGCTCTCGATCGACCCGAGGTGCTGGCCGGCTCGTACGTGCTCCGCGACTTCGAGCCCGGCGGCGAGCTGAGCATCGGGCCGTTCCAGGTCCTGACCGCGCCGCTCCCCCACCCGCGGCCCAACCTCGGGTTCCGCATCAGCGTCGGCGGGCGATCTCTGGTGTATACCGGCGACTGCGGCCCCTCCGACGGGCTGATCCACCTGGCCGATGGCGCCAACCTCCTCTTGGCGGAGGCCTCGTACGCCGAGACCGTCCCGCCGGAGATCGTCGGCTCGCTCTCGAGCGCGGTCGACGTCGGTCGCGAGGCCGCATCGGGCGGAGTCCAGCGCCTGGTCCTCACCCACCTCATGCCGAAAACCAACGAGGCCAATGCGGTCGCCGCCGCGGCGCGGTATTTCGCCGGTCCCATCGCCGTGGCGCGCCCGGGTCTCGTCGTTGAGGCCTGACCGGCTCAGTCGGAGGGGCAAACTGAGCCACTACTCGTCAGCCGCTGGCGAGGGCACGTCAGTCCGAGGCGAGCCCCAACCCTCTGTGGTACGCTGTGGCACATGGCACCACAGAAACGCCAGCATCTGACCTTCCGGCTACCCCGGCCGACTCTCGAGCGCCTCGATAGCCGAGCGCACCAGATCCGGGAGACGCGAACCGGCCTTGCCGAGCGGTACCTCGAGGAGGGCCTGCGGATGGACGAGCACCCGGGCATCGGCTTCGTGGATGGACCGGCTGGGCGGCGTGCTGTCCTGGTCGGCACAGGGCTCGACGTGTGGGACGCGATCATCACCGTGAAGCAGAACCGCGGGTCGGTCTCGGCTGCGGCTCGTTACCACGAGATCGCTGAGAGCCGCATACGCGAGGCCGTCCGCTATTACGCAGCATTTCCCGACGAGATTGATGAATGGCTCGCGCGACAGGAAGAGGCGGCCGAGCGTGAAGCGGCTGCTGCCCGCCGCGAACGCGCCATCCTGGGGTGAAGCTCGCCCTTGACGAGCACTTCCCGCCGGAGATCGCTCGACAATTGCGCCTCCGAGGGCACGATGTCGTAACGGCGCGCGAGCTCGTCACGGGCACTGATCGCTCAGATGCGGAGCTGCTCGCGCGGGCGACGGCAGAGCGCCGCGCGGTCGTCACCGAAGACGTCGCCGACTTTGTTGAGCTCCATCGGGCGGCGGTCAGCAGCGGACGGCGCCACGCGGGATTGGTCTTCACGTCACCGCGTCGGTATCCACGGACGAGGCGAGCCATCGGCCGACTCGTATCGGCGCTCCAGGCGTTCCTTGATGCCCACCCAGGCGACGATGCCCTCGAGAATCAGACCCAGTGGCTTGACCAGCCGAGGCCTGGTTAGTCGGCGGCGGGCTCCAGCTCGCGTGATGGGGTGGGTTCCGCGGTCGCCTCCGTGGCCTCGCCCATCCGGCCGCCCGGCATCCAGATCAGGACCACCACCGCCGCCAGCAGCGAGGTCACGATCCCGATCGTGAACGTCGCCGAGGTGGCGATCGAGAAGGCGGTGTGGATGGCCCCCACGATGGCCGGGATGAACGGCTCCACCTGGGCCTGGAACGCAGGTGGGACCTGGGCCAGGATGGCGGCTCCCAGATCGCCCACCCCGGACAGCTGGTTCAGCGACGAGGCGCCGCCGGCCGCGAACTGATCGGCGAAGGCGGCTGGCACGCCAACCGCCGTCATCTGGTTCGGGATCTCCTCCAGCAGCACCGACCCGAAGATCGATCCGGTGACGGCCAGGCCCACGGTGCCGCCCACCTGCTGGAACAGGGTCACGCTGGAAGTGCCGGCGCCCAGCTCGTGGACGGGCACGTTGTTCTGGACCACCAGGGTGAAGATCGCAAAGGCCGGACCGATGCCCAGGCCGGTGATCCCCATCCACAGCCACAGCAGCGGCAGCGGCGTGTCGGGCCGAATGTTGGTCAGCAGGAACAGGCCGCCGGCGAGGACCAGCAGCGAGCCGAAGATGATGGGCTTGTATCGGCCCGTGCGGGCCACGATCTGCCCCGAGGTGATGGCCGCCACGATGAGCCCTCCCAGGAGGGGCAGGATCTGGTAGCCAGACTCGGTAGGAGAGCTGCCGTTCACGACCTGGAACCAGCGCGGCAGGAACACGACGGCCGCGAAGAACCCGACCGCCGCGAAGAACATGGCCATCACGCTGGAACGGAAGGCCGGGATCCGGAACATGTGGAGCGGCACGATGGGGTCCTTGGCCCGCGACTCGGCCCAGATGAAGGCCACGGTCATGACCAGGCCCAGCCCGATCAGGCCGCCCACGTCGGGATCGGTCCAGTCGCCGAACTGCTTCTGGGTGAAGCCGATGAGGATGGGCACCAGGGCCGCCACCAGGAGCGAAGCGCCCAAGTAGTCGATGTTGCGAGTCGCGTTCGGGTCGCGGACGGTGGGCAGGATGCGCCAGACGACGAACAGCACCACCGCACCCAGGGGGATGTTCACGAAGAAGATCCAGTGCCAGCTGATGTTTTCGGTGATGAGACCCCCAAGGGCCGGACCGATGAGGAACGCGATCCCGAACATGGCGCCGAAGAAGCCCTGGTACTTGCCGCGCTCCGAGGGCGCGAAGATGTCGCCGATGATGGCCAGCGCGACCGGGAACAGCGCCCCGGCGCCCAGGCCCTGGAGGCCGCGAAACGCGATGAACTGCCACATTTCCTGCGCGATTCCGCACAGGAACGAACCGAGCAGGAAGACGCCGACCCCGATCACGAAGATCGGTCGCCGCCCGAACAGGTCTGACAGCTTCCCGTAGATGGGGCCGCTGACCGTGGCGGTCAGCAGGTACGCGGTGAAGGGCCAGATGTAGACGTCATTGCCGTTCAGGGCGGCGACGATGGTGGGCAGGGCCGTGCCCACGATCGTGTTGTCCAGGGCGGCCAGGAACATGCCCAGCATGACGACCAGCAGGATCTCCATCCGCTCCCGATGGGGCAGCTCGATGGGGGCTTTGTCGTAGTCGGGGACGCCAGAGGCTTGGGCGGCGGAGGCAGCACTCATGTGCGGTGGGTTCTCCCAGGGTTGGCCGTCAGGGACGGCGCGAATGCCCGCAATGCGCGGGGACTGGGGAGTCTAGGCCAATTCCCCGAGGCGCGCCGATTCGGGTCCAGCTACGCGGAAACCGGGCTCAGGACCTGCGTCTGGCACCAGGCGTAGAGGGCGTCATAGACGGGAAGTTCCAGCTCCAGCTGGCGCTCATCGGTCAGGTCCAGCAGAGCGAATCCGTGGGAGATGGCGAGCAGGCCGGCGGACTCGCGGGTGGTGTCGATGCCCTTGTCGATATCGGCGCCGTGGACGATGGGGGCCATGATCTCGAGGGCCGGATCGGTCAGCTTGTAGTCGGCGATCAGGACCTCGAACGAGCACAGGCCGTCGCGGTGGGTGTAGCTGGCACCAGGCGCATCGAAGCTCGTGGCCCCCTCGCGCTGGGCGGTGGAGAGGACCTCAGCGTCCGGGACGTACAAGATTTCGGCGTCAGGGTCGATGAACTTGCGGATCAGCCACGGACAGGCGATCCGATCGGTCTTGGGGTGTTCGCGGGTGACCCACTTCATGCGTGTTCCTCCTTAGGGACCGCCGCCGGGGAGACCGGCGGCCAGGGCTGCCAGTTGGTGTCGGGCGGATTTGAGTTCCTTCTTCAGGTCCGTGATTTCCGCCGTCAGACCCATGATCTCCGCATGCAGAGGCGCGGTGGCGGCCTCGATCTGGGCCGTAGCCGGCAGGGGTGCGGCGCCCGGGTCCACGTCGGAGAAGGCGACCAAGAAATCCTTCATGCCACCGGTGCTGACGCTCAGGTACGGTCCAGGCGGCCAGCCGGCCGGGGTCGGTTTGACGGTGACTTCGCCATCGGCTTCCGCAGGCGAGCCCGCGTCGAAGGGCGTCGAGTTGGTCAACGGGGCGGGCGCCAGGCGTCGGCCGGTCAGCATTCCGGCTTTGGTGTGCCAGGTGCGCGGCGAGGGATACCTGACGATGGTCATCTCCATGTCCGCCTCCTGATTCTGTTCCAGCCGCGGCCACGGGTCGAGCGTGTGACTGCCCTTCGAGATGTCGAAATGCAGGTGGCAGAAATCCGCGCCCGTATTCCCGACCACGCCGATGGGATCGCCGCGCCTGACGTCCTGGCCGAGCAGGACGCTGAACGATGACATGTGCGCGTAGCCGGTTGAGAACCCGCTATCTGCATGCCTGAGCCGGACGATCAGGGCGCCATTCCCGGGGTCGGAATCCCGCTGCACGACCTTGCCATCGGCCATGGCCCGCACCACGGCGTCGCAACGAGCGTTCCCAATGTCCGTCCCAAGACCTCGGTTGTGGTCCGCGTGCTCCTGGAACGTGAAGGTGACCTCGAAGGTCGTGTTCCCGGCGGGGCGCATCTCCCCGTTGTTGCCGAACGTGCCCCGAGGCAAGATGACGCCATCGACCGGGTTGCCCCACCTCGGCTCCATATCGGTTCAATCATCGGTCCTTTGCCTTGACCACTGAGAGCCGGCGGCGCAGTCTGCGACCGATGCGCCCGAATGGCTGGGTCCTGCTGGCTGTCGATATCGGTATCAAGGTCGCCTGGTTCGTGCCGCCACGATCCGAGGCGGGCGAATAATGCCCGGTCGGATGTAGCGGGGTCAGGGCGCCGTATGGTTGCGGGAAGACCGGGACAGCCCTTCGATGCCGAAATCGGCCGCGAGGTGCTGATGGGAACCTCCCGGGGCCTGCGTGCCGGACGCCGATTCTTCGCCGCCCTGCCTAGCTCCCCGCGGTGCAAGCTGTGCAACTCGCCGTTCCACGGTGCCTTCGGGCCGATCATGCGCCTGGTCGGCAAGGCACCCTGGCCCGCCAATCCCAAGTACTGCTCGGCCTGCTTTAAGCAGCTGGCGGAGCATCGGTCCGGCGCGGAGATCGAATGCTCGTTCCTGTTCGCCGATGTCCGGGATTCGACAGGGATGGCCGAGTCCATGCGCCCGGCCGATTTCCGGGGACTCATGGACCGATTCTTCCAGGCCGCCTCGAAGGTGCTCATCGATCACGACGCGGTGGTTGACAAGTTCGTTGGCGATGAGGTGATCGGGATCTTCATCCCGGCCTTGACCGGTGAGCTCCATGCGGAGCGGGCGATCGCCGCCGGTCGTGCCTTGCTGACGGTGACCGGGAACGATACCGATCAACCCTGGGTGCGAATCGGAGCGGGGGTCAACACCGGGGTCGCGTTCGTGGGCGCGGTGGGCGAGGGTGACCTGATTGATTTGACCGCGCTTGGAGATCCGGTGAACGTCACCGCCCGGCTGGCATCCGAGGCGGCTGCCGGCGAGCTGCTGGTCACGGCCGCGGCGGCGGCTTCGGCGCACTTGGCCGATGGGGGACTGGAGCATCGGTCCCTGGCGCTGAAGGGGAAGTCCGAGCTGACCGACGTCGTCGTCCTGGGGCCGTCCTGATGATGGGCCAAGGCGGTTCGGGCGACGACGAGCGCCGCGCAAGCGACGAGCAGCGCAGCCGCCTGCTCCTGAGCGGGACGGTAAGTCCGGTCCGCCATCTGCGCCGGTTCTGGGGGAGGTTGCCGAGCCATCCCCGCTGCAAGTCGTGCACCCGGCCGTTCGGCGGGGTGGGCGGCGCGGTGATGCGCGGCATCGGCCTGGGGCCGTGGCCGATGAATCCCAAGTACTGCACGGGCTGCTTCCGGTCCATCGTGAAGCATCGGTCCGGCGCGGAGATCGAGTGCAGCCTGCTGTTCGTCGACGTGCGGGAGTCGACGCCGATGGCCGAGGCGCTCGGCCCGGCCCAGTTCCGGGCTCTGATGGACCGATTCTTCCAGACCGCCTCCGAGGTGCTCATCGAGCGCGATGCGATCGTGGACAGGTTGCAGGGCGATGAGGTGTTCGCGATCTTCGTCCCGGCCCTGGCGGGGGAGCAACATGCCCTCCGCGCGATCGAGGCGGGGCGGAAGTTGCTTAGCGTGACCGGCAACGACACGCCGGATCCGTGGCTGCCGGTGGGCGGCGGAGTCAACACCGGCGTGGCGTACGTCGGGACCGTCGGCGAGGGCGACATGGTGGAGATGACCGCCCTGGGCGACCCGGTCAACGTGGCCGCTCGCCTGGCGTCCGCCGCAGGGGCGGGGGAGCTGCTGGTGACTGGCGCGGCGGTTGCGGCCGCGCACCTGAGCGACGCGGGCCTGGAGCATCGGTCCCTGGCGTTGAAGGGGAAGTCCGAGCCGACCGACGTCGTGGTGCTGGGCCCGTCCTAGGTCTCTGCTTCGGCTTCCCGCTCGATCTCGTCGCGGAGGGCGGCCAGCACCTCCAGGTGGATCCGGTCCCGTGGACGGCCAGAGGCGCGCTTCATGGCCATGAGGTCCTCCAGGGCGGCTACCTGCACCGTGACCTCGCCGAGGTCGAGGGTCGTGGCGTTGCGGCTCAGCTCCTCGTAGCCGGTGGTGCCGGATGGGGTGCCGAGGATGTCGAGGTCGCCCGCATCGGTCACAAAGGTGAAGCTGTCGCCCCGCTGGAGCGTGTCCGCGTCGAGCCGGAAGGGAAGGCCCTCGGGGGCGCCCCGCAGGTAGGCGTGGAGCTCCTGGAGCGCCGCGGCGAGACGCTCCAGGTTGGCTCGGTCGCGGGCATAACAGATGTCGATGTCGACGGTGAGGATGGTGGATCCGAGGAGCTTGCCGGCGAACCCGCCGATGAGGACGTACCTGACCGCGTGGCGGTTCAGGGTCTGAAGCGCCCGGATGGGGTCAAATTCGCGTTGCGTGGTCACGGGCGTCCCGTTGCCGAGCGGACCTGGACGCGCGTGGCCGCGCGCGCTTCTCTGACGGCCAGCGCAGCCCGCGCCGCGGGGGTCAGTCGGAGGCGGTCACGAATCAGGGTGCGGTCCTCGTCCGCACCCGCGACCGGGGCAAGTTCGAGGTCGTGGCCGGCGACGCGGAGTAGGTGACGCAGGTTATCAAGGGTTGGATTCAGGCGTCCCGATTCGATTCGCCCGATCGTGGACTGAGGCGTGCCCGCGGCCGCCGCCAGTTGGCGCTGGGTCATCCCCGCTCGATGGCGCGAGTGGCGGAGGAGAGTTGCGGCTCGCATGCCAGGATCGTACCATGATGATAGCCAATACGCTATCAGAATAGGTATCTGGCGCATAGCGAAAGACCCCGACTGCTCTCCGTCCTTTCGGACTTCCTGCCTTCGAGGCCTCTCTACTCCTCTGATGGTTTCCCACCAGAGCAGATGTGCATCATAGCACGCCTCGAGGGACGCGTCCACTACGATCTTGGCATGCCTCCAGTCCTCCCCGAGCGGTTCTGCTGTGACGAGGACCTCGAGCTGATCGGCTGCGACGGCCGCGATGCGCAGGCCCAGCTGGAGGAGTGGCAGGAGCTCGGGACGTCCGAGAGCACCCAGGCCCTGCTGGATGCGGTGCTGGCCGAGGGTGTCGAGGGGGGGCGGCTGCTGAACGTTGGAGCCGGGATTGGCACCGTCCACTTGGAGCTCCTGGAGGCCGGGGCGGCGAGCGCGGTGGACGTCGACGCGTCGCGCGAATACCTAGCCGTGGCACGGGCCGAGGCGGAACGTCGGGGCGTGGCGGAACGGGTCCAGCATCACTACGGAGACCTGGTCGAGCTGGCGGACGGCCTGCCCGACGCCGACATCGTGACCCTGGACCACGTCATCTGCTGTTACCCGTACGTGGATCGGCTCCTGAAGGCGGCGGTCCGGCCCGCAACGCGGCTGGTGGCCCTGAGCTATCCGTTGGATGCGTGGTGGCTCCGCGCATACATGCGCGCGCAGAACGTCTGGTCGGGGTTCCGTCGCATGCCTGACCCCTGGTATATCCATCGCCGCGCCCGCGTCGACCGGCTCATGGACGAGTGCGGGTTCCGGGAGCACCGATGGACCCGGGTCGGGACCTGGCAGGTGGTCCTCTATCGCCGCGAGGCGGCTCGCGAGGCGGCTGCGTGACCCGTCCGCTGAAGGTGGGAGTGCAGCTCCCCGAGGTCGAGTGGATGCCGCGCTGGCCGGACATCCGCGCGATGGCGCGCACGGCCGAGGACATCGGCCTGGATTCGATCTGGGTGGGCGACCACCTCCTGTACCGATACGAGGACCAGCCCGCCCGCGGGCCGTGGGAGGCGTGGACCCAGCTGGCG
>DATKBC010000049.1:0-2383 GCA_035514415.1 Pleomorphomonadaceae bacterium
CTCGATGAACATCCCACTGGAGAGCTCGCGCCGCGGATTGGCCACCCGCGCCTTGATGGTGATGGTCCGGCCGGGGAGCTGGACCACCGGGTCCACAAAATCCACCACGCCGCTGAAATCACGGCCGGTCAGCGCCGCCACCCGGAAGTCCACGGTCTGGCCGACTTCGAGTTGCTCCGCGAAGCGCTCGGGCACCTGAAAGGCGGCCCGCTGTGGATTGATGGTCTGAAGCACGATGAGGCGACTGGCGGATGTGACGAAGTCCCCGAGGCTGGCGAGGCGCTGGCCGGCCACGCCGGCGAACGGCGCGCGGACGATGGTCCGCGCGAGCCGCAACGCCAGCAGGTCGAGTTGGGCCTGGGTGCTGCGCGCCGTGGCCTCGGCGCGCTCGAGATCGGCTGGCGCCGCCGCGCGCTCGGCGAGGAGCTGGCGGGTCCGCTCCAGCGCCTGCACGGCCAGGTCGCGGTCCGCCTCGGCCCGGTCCACTTGTGCCCTCAACTCCGCGTCATCGATGCGGAAGAGGGGCGCCCCGGCGGACACCAGCGCCCCCTCCTGGATCATGATCTCGACGATCCGCCCGTCCACCTCGGGCCGGAGTTCGATGCTCTGGAGGGGCTCGATTTGACCGGTTGCCGTGATGGCGTCCACGACGGTGTCAGTCCGCGCCGCCACTACCTCCACCGGCACGGGTCCCGATGGGCCGCGGCCACCCCCAGCCGCCGCGGCCGCGGAGTTCCCGTCGCCACACCCGGCCACCAGCATCACCAGTCCCGCCACGGCCCAGCCTCGCACAGCGCCACCCTTCATCCAGGAGGTTTGTATCATTGCTGCAGCCGCCGGCCCAGCAGGACTTCCAGTCCGGCAAGGGACAGCCGCGCGGCAAACCGCGCCTGCACCACGGCCACTTCCGCGTCGGTGAGCTGATTCTGGGCCTCGAGCAGGTCCAGGATCGTACTGGCACCCGCCTGGTAGCGACGTTCCTGGACCCGAAAGTTCTCCACGGCCACCTCGACGCCGATCTCGGCCAGCTCAGCCGAGGCCGTGGCCGTGTGGTACGCCTCCCAGGCCTCAGTCACGTCGGCCAGCGCGCCGCGTTCCAGGTCCTCGCGGACGGCGCGGGCCACATCGCGTGAGGCACGGGCACGCGCCACCGCCAACTCGCGCTGGCCGTTGTCCCAGATCGGCAGACTCACCCCGACGGTCAGGGTTGATCGCTGCAGGGCATTCGGGAAGAAGTTCTCGTCGAATTTGACGATGTTGGCGCTGACCACGGCCGTGGGCAGGTATCGGCTGCGCGCCGACCGGAGCGTCGCGTCAGCGATCCGCTCCGACGCCCGGACGATGCGGTAGAGCGGCCCCTGGTCCAGCGCGAACGAGAGCGCCTGCTCGACCGAGACACCGAGCGGTGCGAGAGTCAGGTCGGCCAACGGCTCGGCATCGATCGCCCCCGCGACGCCCACGCGCCGGCCCAGTTCGAGCTGGCTGACCTTGCGATTGGCCTGGGCCTGCAGCAGCGCCACCCGGGCGCGGGTCACCTCGAGGAGCAACTGGAGTGAGTCGGACTGTACCGCCGCCCCGCTGGTCACCCGCGCGCGCGCCACGCCCAACTGGGCCTCGGCCCGCTCCAGGCGCGCCTGCATCACCCGCAGGAGGTCGGCGGCGCTGAGCACCCCGTAATAATCACGCTCGGTGAAGAACGCCGCCTCGTAGCGCGCCAGGACCTCGTTGGCCTGTGCCCCATCCAGCACGGCCCGGCTGCGGCTCAGCTCCGCCAGCTTCCGCCCGCCGGTGAACAATTCGTACCGCGCATCCAGGCGGGCGGTCACCGACCGGCCGGCCTGCTGGCCCGTCCCGACGTTGAACTGCGGGGTCGAGTAGTTGATATAGTCGGAGCTGGCGGTGACCGACGGCAGGATGAACACGGTGAAGGCCAGGCGCCGACCCCATTCCGCATCATTCAGCTGCCCGACCGCCTGCACATAGCCGACGTCCACCCGAGCGGCGCGCGTCAGCGCCTCGTCCAGCGAGATGCGGGGAGTGCTGTCCTGGAATGTCATGGCGGCGAGGGCCAGCAGGCCGAGGGTCACTCGACCTCCGGGGCCGACGCCGGCACCGGCTGCAGCACCCGCCCGCGCCGCCGCGCGAATGCTCCATCAAAGAGCGAGTAGGCCACGGGCACGAGGTAGAGCGTGAAGAGCGTCGAGACGATGAGCCCGCCGACGATGGCAAAGCCCAGCGGCCGCCGGCTGGTGGAGCCCGCACCAAGTCCGAGGGCAATCGGCAAGGCCCCCATGATGGTGGCAACCGACGTCATCAGGATCGGGCGCAACCGGATCCGGCCCGCCTCGGCGACCGCCTCAAGGGTGGCCAGGCCTGTGTCCTT
>DATKBC010000050.1:0-2450 GCA_035514415.1 Pleomorphomonadaceae bacterium
GATCGCCGCCCAGCTCCACCCGCAGCAGGGCGCCTGGCCCGAGCTCCGTTCCGCCGCCATCCGCAGCGAGGCGCTCGGCTACGACATCCTCTACACGTGGGACCACTTCAGTCCCCTGTACGGCAACGCCGATGGGCCGCACTTCGAATGCTGGTCGCTGCTCGCCGCCTGGGCCGAGTGCACCTCGCGCGTCGAGCTCGGACCGCTGGTGGCCTGCAACTCGTATCGAAATCCGAGCCTGCATGCCGACATCGCGCGGACAATCGACCACATCAGCGGCGGGCGCGTGATCATGGGCCTCGGCGCGGGCTGGTTCGAGCGCGACTACCGCCGCTACGGCTACGAGTTCGGCACTCGCGCCTCGCGCATCCGGGCGCTCGGTCGCGCGACGCCGGAGATCATCGAGCGGCTGGCCACCCTGAGTCCGCCGCCGCTGCGCCCGATGCCGATCCTCATCGCCGGCGTCGGGCTGACGCTGACGCTGCCGATCGTCGCCCGCCACGCCGATGCCTGGCACGCGTTCTTCCCCGACACCGTCGAGGAGGTGCGGCCGGCGGTCGACGCGCTCATCGGTCAATGCGCGGCGATCGGCCGGGACCCGTACGAGATCGAGTGGAGCGTCGGGCTGCAGCCAGACGACATCGGTCGGTTCCTCCGCGAGGACGCCGATCGCTACCTCGAGATGGGATTCACCCAGTTCACCCTCGGGTTCAACGGCCCGGAGTGGCGGGTCGAGGGCGGTGCCGCCTTCCTGGAATGGCGCGACCGGATGAACGCCGAGCGCGGGCTGGCGATCCCCGCCTGATCGCGCAGCCGGCGATCGTCGCCGCGTGGTCTGACGCTGCACGCGTCGATGTCGACCAGCGCTGTCTCGGTGGCCATCGGCGGCGTGCTCGGCGACCTGATCGGCGTGAGGCCCGGAGCCCGGACGGCGGTCAACCCTCGAGCGGGTCCGACCCGTCATGCTCCAGCTCGTCGAGCCGGCCGCCGAGGACAGCCACGACCGTCGCGCCGAGCCGGACGGCCGTGCCGGTTGCACGGGGTGAAACCAACGGCCCGTGAGACCGAGCCTGGGAGTCCCTGGTTGCATGGGGTGAGACCCGCGACACCTGGGAGCTTCGTCGGGCGCAGTTGGTTTCAGCGGGTGTAACTCTGGTCCGCCGCAGCATCGCCTGGGGCTCCGCGCGTTGCACCCGATGCAACTCTCGTCCCGCAGCACGCCCGGCACCGCGGGTTGCACGGGGTGAAACCAACGGCCGGTGGGACCGAGGCTGGACGTCTCCGGTCGCACGGGGTGAAACCAACGGCCCGTGAGACGGAGGCCTGGGAGTCCCTGGTTGGATGGGGTGAGACCCGCGACACCTGGGAGCCCCGCCGGGTGCAGTTGGTCTCACCCGATGCAACTCTGGTCCCGCAGCGCGCCCGGGGCCGCCGCGCGTTGCACCCCATGCAACCGTCGCGGTGACCGAGCGGTCAGCGGACCAGCGGCACCCGCGGATCAGGCTCCATGGACGCCCAGCCCTCGCGGACGTGGTCGAGCAACGGGTCGAACGAGCACGCCATGGTGCGGACGTCCCCGGCGAGGGCGTTGAGGTAGTAGGCGTCGTCGCCGTGGGTCGCCACGAACGGGTGATAGCCGTCGGCCACGATCACCGTCTCGCCGTCGCGGACCGCCCACAGGCCGTCGGTCGAGCCGCCGTACAGCCGCTGCACGCCCCACGCCTCCGGGCGTCGGAACCGGTACGAGTAGACCTCCTCCAGGATGGCTTCGCGCGGCATGTCGTCGGTGTCGTGCTTGTGCGGCGGCCAGCTCGACCAGTTGCCGGACGGCGTGTAGACCTCGACCACCTCGAGGCGATCGGCGGGGAAGTCGGGGGTGATGATGTGGGTGATCTGGCGGGTCGCGTTGCCGGCGCCGCGCACTTCGACAGTCACGTCCTCCGGACCGATACGGATTGGCTCCGGTGCGGTCTCGCGCCCCGAGGCAGGCGCCGAGGCGACCGCTACCGTCACCGACGCGCCCGAAGGCGCCAGCTCGGCAGTCACGCCCGGGGGAAGGTAGACGGCGGACGGAAGGCCGTCCCAGACCGATGCGCGTCCCGGCAGCTCCAGCTCCCCCACGCGGAACGCCCCCCCGGCCAGGGCGACCAGCGCGGTCTCCTGGCCCGGGCGGCCGACGACGGTGGGGGCCGCGAACGTGTGGACCGCGAACGACAGGTACCGCCAGCCCGCGGCCTCGGGCGTGACGGGCACACCGGCCGCGAGCCTTGTCATCCGAGCTGCGCCTCCGTCACCAGGTGGAGCAGGTCGTGATAGGAGCCGATGAAGGCGCGGAGCGTCTTGCGGGTCGGGCCCCAGGCGTCGAACTCCTCGAGCGCCAGCCCGTCGGGCTCGAAGGCGTGAACGAAGTCGGGCAGTCGCCGCAGCTCGGCCAGGTGAGCCTCGTCCAC
>DATKBC010000051.1:0-5477 GCA_035514415.1 Pleomorphomonadaceae bacterium
GGCTGACCAGCAACGGGAGGACGTGGTCCGCGCCGTGGCCGGGTGAGCCGTGCTGGTGGCGCCAGCGATCGTCGCGCGGCAGGAGCCGGTCCAGGGCGTCGACCACATCGGCCTCCGAGCCGCTGCCCAGCTCCAGGACGATGAGCCCCGCTGTCGCATGCGGCGCGAACAGGTGCAGGATCCCATCGCCATCCGCGGCCGTCTCGGCCACGAATCGTGCGCAGGCATCGGTCAGGTCGTGGACGCCACGCCGCCCGGCGGTTTCGACGCTGATCTCCCTGCTTTCCACGCTCGGAGCCTAGCAGTGGACGGCAGCCGTCTGGCGCGTGCCGTCGCGGGCGGCTACGATCCGCGGTCGATGCAGCCAACACCCCGCCTCGTCCGTCTGCTGACCGTCGTCCTCATCATTTGGGTGGCTGGTTGCGCGCTCTTTTCGCCGAGCCCGACGCCAGGCCCAACTCCCGAGCCGACAGCCACGCCGTCACCGACCCCCCGGCCAACGCCCCAGCCGACCCCCACGCCAACGCCGGTGCCGACCCCGGTTCCGATCAACCCGGCGCTCCTGGATCGGCGCATCACTGTCCTGTTCGCGGGCACCGACTCCACCCCGGACCGGGTGGCAAACGGATACGGGCCGCTCACCGATTCGATGGTCGTTGCCTCCGTCAGCGCCGACCACGGCCAACTGACCATGGTCGCCCTCCCGCGCGACGCGACCGACATTCCGCTGGGCAACGGGGCGATCTGGCATCTGAAGGCCAACGCGATCCGATTCAGCTACGGCATGGACGGGCTGGCGGCGTCGTTGCAGCAGACCTACGGGGTTCCGATCGACTACTGGATCGAGCTCAACATGACCGACTTCCCTCAGTTGGTCGATGCTCTCGGAGGGCTGTGGATCGACGTCCCCTACGCGATCAACGACGGCGAGATCGGCTTCAGCATCGCGCCGGGCTGGCAGCGGATCAACGGCGCCACGGCCCTGTCGTACTCCCGATCCCGGTTTACGGACAGCGACTATGCCCGGGCCGGGCGCCAGATGCAGCTGATCGCCGCGCTGGCCCACCGGATCTCCCTGGTGGACGACGAGTTCGACCTGGGCGCGATGCTGGCCCTCCTCACCACGCTGCGGACCAACGCGCCGCTCACCGACCTGCCGACACTCCTGCAGGTCGTGGGCGATGCGGCGGACGCCAACGTGTCCGCGACCGTGCTGGCGCCACCCCGCTTCGCGCTGTATACGGGCATCGAGCCGGGAACCAGCCGCGGCTGGGTGATGATCGCCAACGTGGCCGAGATGCGCGCCTACGTGCGCGCCGTGATGGGAAACTGAGCCGGGTCTACTGGCGAGCCCCGCAGTTGTAGCAGACGCCGTCGCTGGCCCGGATGGTCGTCCCGCAGGTGGCGCAGTCTCGAGCCAGGTCGGCCTCGCAGCGCGCGCAGTACGCGGCGCCGGGCGGATGCACGAGTCCGTCGACCAGGCAGTACGGCGCCCCCGCCGGCAGGCTGACCGGCGCCCCCGGATCGGGTGCGATCGCCTCGCCGACCACCGCTTCGGCCTCGATCCCGGTCTGCGAGGCGCGGAGGTACCCGATCAGCAGCCAGGCCACGTACAGTCCCAGCGCCCCGATCAGGGCCAGCGGGACGAGGATCGTCAGGCGCTCGGCCCATCCGGTGGCGAGCGACTCGATCAGGCCCTTGAGATCCATCGGGCGCCGATTCTAGCGCGGTTCGGCAACGCAGGACCGCCTGATAGACTCCCGCAAAGTCCGCAGCCGGTGGCACATGGCCCGACCCCGGATCGATCCCCGTACGCCGCTCAGCGAGCTCCACGTGCACCTGGGAGCGGCGGTCACCCCGGCCATCATGTGGGGCATCGCCCACGCTCAGGGCATCCGGCTGCCGACCAAAGACTACTGGGCCTTCCGTGAGCTGATCACCCTCGGGCGCCGCCGGCGCCGGACATTTGACGCGTACCTCGACCTGTTCCACTGGACCGAGCTCATCCAGTCCAGTCCGATCGCGGTCGAGCGCAGCGTGTACGAGGTGATCGGCGGGGCGTATCGGCGCAGCAACATCACGCGCCTGGAGCTGCGATTCAACCCGATGAAGCGCAATCGGGGCGGCGAGCAGGACCTGGACCACATCATCGCGGCCGCCGTGCGAGGGATGGATCGAGCGATCCTCGAGTACCCCCAGGTGCAGGCCGGCCTCCTCTTCTGCCTGGACCGAGCGTTCAGCCGCGAGCTCAACGAGATCCTGGCCGCCAAGGCCATCAGCTGGCGCGCGCGGGGGGTCGTGGGAATCGACATCGCGGGCCCGGTGGTCGCCGGGTTCCGATTCGCGGACTACCGCGACATCATGGACGACTGCCGGCGTGCCGGGCTGGGGATCACGGTCCATGCCGGCGAGACCGGGGGTGCTGACGAGGTGGAGGAAGCCATCGAGGCGCTCGACCCGGCGCGCATCGGTCATGGGATCCAGAGCGCCACCGACCCGCGGGTCATGGGCATCCTCCGCGAACGGGGCATCGTGCTCGAGGTCTGCCCCTCCTCGAACCTGAGCACCGGGGTGGTGGCCAGCCTGGGCGAGCTCCGTGCGCACATCCGCAACCTGGTCAAGCACGAGGTCGCCTTCACCCTGTCCACCGATGGGCCGGAGATCCTGCAGCGCTACCTGCGCGACGAGTTCGCGCTGGTTCTGCGCCATGGCATCCTCAGCCTGGACGAGGTTGAGCGTGCCATCGAGACCGGCCACCAGGCGAGCTTCGTGGAGCGCGTTCCGGCCGCCGAGCGCGTCCCCGGCGTGCGGGATCGGAGCCGCGATCCATCAGCGCGGGTGGCCCTCGAGCTCGAGGTCTAGGCTGATAGACTCGCCGCCGTGTCGTCGATCTGGCGGCCCATCCGTGAACGGAATCCCGCCCGCAGCCTGATGGTGATCGTCGCCCACCCCGGCGACGAAGCGTTTGGGTTCGCGGGCGCCATTGCGAGTGCCGCGGCCGAGGGGGCGTACGTGGTCGTGGTGTGCGCCACTCGCGGCTACTTCGATCCCCGGATCACGACCAAGCCGGCGGCGCCCGGCGGCCGCAACCGGGACCTCCTCGATTCCCTGGGCTGGCGGAACCTGGACACCGTCCGCGAGGACGAGATGCGCCGTTCGGCGGCTCTGCTCGGCGTGCGGATCCTCCGCATGCTGGACTACGCCGAGGGCGACCTGGCGTCGGTCGACTTCCACCACCTGGTCGGCCGCCTGGTCGAGCCGATCCGGATGCACCAGCCGGAGGTGGTCCTGACCTTCGGGCCGGATGGCGTGACGGGCGATTCGGACCACGTGACCCTGTCGCGGGCGGTCGGGGAAGCGGCGGACAAGGCCGCTCTGCCATTGGCCTACGAGGACAACCTGGAGGAGGACCAGGTGGCGTGGCGCATCGCGAAGCTGTTCCACCTGGTCGTGCCGCCGGAGGCCCTGGCGATCCTGGGTGACATGGCGCCGCGCGCCGGATACCAGACCTCATCGGCCGGGCCCACGGTGGCGGTCTCGCTGGGGGACCTGGTCCCGCTCAAGCTGGCGGCCATCGAACGACACGTATCGCAGACCGGCTCGGATGGGCCGTTTGCGGGCTGGGATCCCGCGGCCCGCGACAACTGGCTCTCGGCCGAGCACTACCGGCTGGCGGTTTCCAACCTGGCCGGCTCCACACCCGACGGAGTCGGCTCCGGCCTGTTCGACGGCGTGGCCTGAAGCTCGCCGGGCGCTCGGCGGGCGCACCTGATACCCTCGGACGGTGACCATCACGCTGACCGACGACGCGATCATGGCTGCCCTGGCTCGGGTCAAGGACCCCGAGATCGGGCGCGACCTGGTCTCGCTGAACATGGTCCGCTCGGTGGACATCTCCGGATCGCTGGTCACGGTCACGGTCGAGCTCACCACTCCCGCCTGCCCGCTCAAGGCCAAGATCGAATCCGACATCGCCGATGAGCTTTCCAGCGTGGGGGCCGGCGCGGTGAAGATCGAATGGGCCGCCAACGTGAAGCGCAGCTTCGGCGGGCCCATGGCCGACCTGATCCCCGGGGTCCGCAACACCATCGCGGTCGCATCCGGCAAGGGCGGCGTGGGCAAGACCACGGTGGCCGTCAACCTGGCGGTCAGCCTGGCTCGCGACGGCGCCCGGGTGGGGCTCCTGGACGCGGACATCACCGGCCCCAATGTCCCGCTCATGATGGGTACCCAGGAGGGCCACGTGACCGGCGTCGGGGGGCGGGTCAACCCCGTCGTCAGCCACGGCGTGAAGATGATGAGCATCCAGTACTTCCTGACCGGCGACGCCCCGGTCATCTGGCGCGGGCCGCTCATCCACTCGGCCATCCAGCAGTTCCTGCGCGACGTGGAATGGGGCGAGCTGGACTACCTGGTCATCGACCTCCCACCCGGTACCGGCGACGCGTCGCTCTCGCTGGCCCAGCTCATCCCCCTGTCCGGGGCGGTCGTGGTGACCACGCCCCAGGAGGTCTCGCTCCTCGACGCGCGCAAGGCGATCGCGATGTTCACCAAGGTCAACGTCCGGACCCTTGGGGTGGTGGAGAACATGAGCGGCTTCATCTGCCCCGACTGCGGGACCGAGCACGACCTGTTCGGCTCGGGAGGCGGGGAGAGCATCGCCCGCGAGCTCGGGCTGGAGGTCCTGGGCCGCATTCCGCTCGAGTCGGCCGTGCGCGCCGGCGGCGACGCCGGGGTGCCGATCACCTCTTCCCAGCACCCGGATGCCGACACCTCGGCGGCCGCGGCCGCCCTGCGCGAGGTGTCGCGAGTCGTGGCCGGGCGGATCTCGGTCCTGGCCGCCCCCATGGCCGCAGCCGCCGTCGCCAGCTGAGCTAGGCGGCCTTCGACTCGCGCTGGTAGGGCCGCCCGTCGGCGGCCGGCGGGATGCTCTTGCCCACCACCCCCGCCAGGATGATGATCGTGATGAGGTACGGCAGGGCGCCGTAGAACTGGCCCGGGATGGCGGTGAGGATCTCCCCCAGGTCGCCCGGCGGTGGCGCGATCCGGATTGATCGCTCCAGGCCCACCGACGCCGTGAACACCAGCGCGCCCAGGAAGGCGCCGACCGGCGTCCATCGGCCGAAGATCAGTGCCGCCAGGGCGATGAACCCACGACCGTTGGTCATAAGGCTCTGGAAGGCGTCGCCGTACTCGATGGTGAGATACGCGCCGGCCAGGCCGGCGAAGACGCCGCCCAAGATGACGTTGCGGTAGCGCAGCCGAATGACGTCGATGCCGACCGTCTCCGCAGCCCGTGGATGCTCGCCGACGGCTCGTGTCCGTAACCCCCAGCGCGATCGGTACAGCAGGAATTGGAGGAGGATGACGCTGATCAGCATGGTCAGGGCAATCGGCCCCACGGTGATGAACGAGTCGACGAGAACGCCGATGACCGGGATGGCGGTGATGGCACCGGGCAGCTGGAGGCTGTCGAA
>DATKBC010000052.1:0-6029 GCA_035514415.1 Pleomorphomonadaceae bacterium
CGCCTCCGGATCGGGCTCCAGGGTGGCCGAGCAGCGGAGCGCCGGGTCGTGCGGCCAGTAGGCCAGCCCGCGGAATGCCGGCCGCTCGGCCGCCGGGATCGGCGATTGGGGATGGCTGCGGAACAGCTCGTCCTTCACGCCCCGGAAGACCGCCAGGCGATCCGGGCCTGGATCCGGGTCGGCGCGCAGGTCCGCGTACAGGGCCGACACCTGCCGTCTCCAGTCAGCGAGATCGAGGTGCTCGTTCATCGGCGACCCATCGCTGATCCATCGCTACAAGCATAAAGGTGGCCGGCCTCGCGGCCGGCCACCGTCGGTCTGGGGTTGCTCTGAGCGCAACCGTCAGATCAACCCGCGGTCCTCCAGCCAGGCCTGGGCGACCTCCGCCAGGTCCTGGAGCTCGACGCTGACCAGGAGATTGAGCTCGCTCAGCTCGTCGGTGGTCAGTTCGGCCGAGACGGCGTTCAAGGTGGACTCCAGCAGGTCACCCCCGGCGCCCGCCAGCTCCTCCGTCACCACGGGGGCCAGATTTTGAGCCGGGTTCAGGCCCTGGTCGTCCTCCAGCACGACGAGGTTGTACTGCGCGATCGCCGCCTGGGTCGTGCACACCCGCGCGACCTGGATCGCATCCGCGTTCAGTGCCTCGGCCATGGCGGTGCTGCAGGGCGGGAGGTTTTCAACCGGGATGGCGGTCACGTCAATGCCATACACCGCCTCCAACCCGATCCCGCACAGCGGGCGCTCAGCGCACTCGGGCGGAAGGCCCCAGGTGAACTGGTCGGCTATCGGCGCGATGTCGCTCATCGTCGCCAGGTCGAACTCCTGGGCCGTCTCGGCGGTCACCGCAAGCCCGTCCGAGTCCTGCCCGGGCGAGAAGTTGAAGGCCGCCAGGCCGCGGTCGGTCAGAGCGGCATTCAGATTGGAAAACGTGACCGCAGGGTCGGCGTCCGATGTGGCCCCCAGCGCCTCAGCCAGGGAGCCGATGTACTCGGGCATGAGGTTCAGGTCGCCGCTCTCCAGGGCCGGTAGGGTCGTCTCGCGGGTCCCGAAGAACAGGTGGCGCTCGACGCTGAATCCCGCGGCCTCCAGGGCCTGGGCGTAGATCTCGGCCACGATGGCCGACTCGTCGAAGTCGGCCGAGCCGACGATCACGGTGGGGAGCTCCGCGGGTGTCGAAGGTGCGCCGGAACTCGGGCTTGGGCTGCTGCCGTCACCCGGCTGGCAGGCACTGAGCAGCAGCGCCAGCGCAGTCGCCCCGACGGCGAGCATGCGGATCTTCCGCATTGGGTCCTCCTCTGTGGTTCTCGATCGGTTCGCGCCGACCCGGGCCCGCCCAGCGCGTGCCCGCCCGCGGAGTCTAGCAGTTACCACCGTTCGCCGGACGGCGGTTAGACGCCGAAGCTCGCCGCGGGCGTTTCGGCCATGCCGGCGGCCCGCAGGCCAGATGACACCGACGCCCGCTGGGCGAGCGCGAAAAGGCCATCGCTCAGCAGGGCGAGTGCGGCGACCAGCAGTGCACCACTGAACATCCGTGGAATGTCCTGCAGGGCGAAACCGACGACGATGTACTGGCCCAGGCCGCCAGCCGAGATGACGGCCCCCAGGGTGGCGGTGGCGATCACCTGGAGCGCGGCGGTCCGCACTCCGGCCATCACAACAGGAAGGGCGATGGGCAGCTCGACCCGGCGCAGGACCTGGCGCTCGGTCATGCCCATTCCCCGGGCGGCCTCGACCAGCTCCGGGTCCACATTCCGGATGCCGACGTGAGCGTTGAGCACGATGGGCGGGATGGCCAGCAGGGTGAGCGCAATGAGCGCTGCCGGCACGCCGATGCCCCTCAGGCCGGTCGCTGCGACCAACGGCAGAGTCAGCACAAAGGCGATCCCGAGCACTCCGACCGAGGGCACCGCGCGCCCGACATTGCTAATGGCCACCACCGCCCCGGCCCACCGTCCGGTGTGCCCGATGGCTAGGCCCACCGGCAAGGCGATTGCCAGCCCGGCCGACAGCGAGACCGCCGACAGGGCCACGTGTTCGGTCACCCGGACCGGGATCGCGTCGCGACCCGACCAGTTGGCTGGATCGGTGAGCCAGGCCGCCACCTCGCCGAGGAACTCCATGCCTCAGCCCATCCCGGCCCGCGCCCGGGCCCACGGTGTCACTGCCCGCTCGGCCAGCACCAGGCTGCGGTCGGCCATGACCGCCAGCGCGATCGAGAGGACGACGCCGACCAGGATCGCCGTCGTAAACGATCGACGGATGCCCTCGACGATGATCACGAATCCCAGTCCGCCCTGGCCGATGAGCGCGGTCACCGCCACCAGGCCGATGGTGGTCACGGTCGCGATCCGGATACCCGCGATCAGAACCGGGGCCGCCAAGGGGAGTTCCACCTGCCACAGCCGTTGCATGCGCGTGTGCCCCAGGCCGCTCGCCGCCTCGATGATGTCCGGCTCCACCCCGTCCAGGCCGGCCAACCCGTTGCGGAGGAGGATCAAGAGGGTATAGCTGACCAGGCCGATCTCGGGCGTGAGCAGGCCGAATGCCCCCGTGATCGGAATCAGCAGAGCGAACAGGGCCAGGCTGGGGATGGTGTACAGGACCCCAGCGACCCCCAGCACCGGTCCGATGAGCCGCCGGCGCCGATGAATGAGCAGGGTCAGCGGGAACGCGATGAAGACACCGACCCCGACCGCGATAAGGGTCAACACCACGTGTTCCCAGGTTCGCTGGGCCAGCATGTCCAGGTTGTCGAGGACCCAGTCCAGGCGAAGGAACGGCGCCTCGTCGGTCATGGCGGGGAACTTCCGGCGCCGTCCTGGAGGGTCCGCGAGATGGCGGCCACGCTGATGACGCCCAGCACCGCGTCGTGCTCGTCCACCACCACGCCCAGCTGGACCGAGGAGGCCAGCATGGCGGACAAGGCGTCGCGCAGGGTCGACTCGGGTTGGAGGAGGGTCGATCCGGGGGTGGCCATGGCCGCATCCACCGTGCCCTCGCCGTCGAGATCGTTGGCCGCGATCCAGCCCAGCGGCTTCTGCTGGGCGTCGATGACCAGGGCCCACGTGGTTCCGTCCGGCAGTCGCTGCCGAGCCGCGGCGAAGGACTCGCCGACGCCGACCGTGACCGGCGTTTGGAGCGGGAGATCGCGGACGCGCGCCAGGGACAGGCGCTTCAGTCCGCGGTCGGCGCCCACGAAGTGCTCGACGAATGGACTGGCCGGGGCGGCCAGCAGGCGATCGGGGCTGTCGTACTGGGCCAGGACGCCACCCACCTGCAGGATCGCGATCCGGTCGGCCATCTTGATCGCCTCGTCCACGTCGTGGGTGACGAACACGATCGTCTTGCGCAGCCGCGCCTGGAGGCGGAGGAACTCGTTCTGGAGCCGCTCGCGGCGGATGGGATCTACCGCCCCGAACGGCTCGTCCATGAGCAGGACGCTGGGGTCGGCGGCCATCGCCCGGGCCACGCCCACCCGCTGGCGCTCGCCGCCGGACAGGGCCGCCGGATAGCGCGCCCGATGGGCGCCCGGATCGAGCCCGACCAGTTCCAGTAGCTCCTCCACCCGCTCCGCGATTCGGGCCTCGCCCCAGCCCAGAAGGCGCGGGACGACGGCCACGTTCTCGGCGACCGTGAGGTGCGGGAAGAGGCCCACCTGCTGGATGACATAGCCGATCCGCCGGCGCAGGTCGACCGCGGGCAGGGACGCGACATCGGCTCCGTCAATCGTGACCCGCCCCGAGGTCGGCTCGACCAGCCGGTTGACCATCTTCATGGTCGTCGTCTTGCCGCACCCCGACGGGCCGACCAGGACGCAGATCTCGCCGGCCCGGATCTCGAGCGAGAGGTCGGTCACCGCCGTCGGGCCGTTCCCGTAGCGCTTGGTGACGTGCTCGAAGGCGACCACCGAGCCGCTCGCGGCGGGTGCCGGGGCGAGCTCCGGGTCGGTCATGGCGGCG
Organism: Pleomorphomonadaceae bacterium; assembly: GCA_035514415.1. Taxonomy (GTDB): domain Bacteria; phylum Chloroflexota; class Limnocylindria; order QHBO01; family QHBO01; genus DASTEQ01. The sequence continues at coordinate 3,960 of DATKBC010000052.1, forward strand.
ATGATAGGCGGAAGATCCGGACGGTCTGGTTGGCGAAGGCCTCCTCGAAGAGCGGACTGGCCGCGAAGTCGACCGGCGCCTCGCAGCCGGCGCCGCCGGTGGGGAAGACGTACGCCGCGCCGTATTGGCGCATGAGAGCACCGGCCGTCTCCGGATCGCCCCCGCACCGGATGGCGTGGAGGGCAGCCTGGCGCACGGCCGGGTCGTATCCGAGGTTCGCGATGTATGGGCCGAAGCTGGTGAGCCGCAGCCGGCCCGCGGGATCGGTGGGGGAGATGATCCAGTTATCGGTCACGAATACCGCCCGCTCCGGCGTCTCTGCCGCAATCCAGGTCGCTGCCGCCAGCTGGTCGGTGCTCAGCAGGAAGTTCCGCGAGAACGCGGTGTGCACCGACGCCAATACCGGTGAGGCGACCGTCACCGCCAGCACCGCGGCCACGGCCATAAGCCTCCAGCGGGCCAGCAGCCAGCCGGCCAGGACGGCGACCGCGATCCACATCGCCTGGAAGTACTTGTTCATGTCGAACGACACGAAGCTGACCTGCACCACGTTCGGGATCAGGAACAGGACCGCGACCCACAGGGCCAGGAAGGCCCGCGCCGGCGTCTGGCGCAGAGCGAGTGCCAGCAGAGCCAACGCGAACGGGATCCCCAGGTTGGTGGCGTAGAAGAACAGGATGGCTCCCGGGCCACCACCCACCGGCGCGGTCGGCCAGATCGCCACCAGCTGGAGCCACCCCGAGCCGGTGGCCTGGGCGAACGCGGCCACTGCGAACGGGACGGCCAGCAGGTACGGCGCCGCGAAGCGCAACGCATGCCGGGGAGCGGTTCGGTCCAGGAGCCGCCCACCGAGTGCGACCCAGCCGAACACCAGCAGGGGGGCGATGGGGAAGAAGAAGAAGTGGAACGGTGCCAGCAGCGCGCCCGCTACCCCTGACAGAACGACGAGACGTGGGTGGTCCGCGAAGCCCGCACGGCGCTTCCGTGCGGTCGGCAGGGCCGCCACCATGAGCAGGACGCTTCCCACCAACAAGGGCAGGCCGGCGGTGGTGGCCCGATGGACCAGGAGCCCGGTGGTCATCACCGACGGGATCGAGAAGTACGGCCAATCGGTCAGCCACTGGTTGTCGTAGGCGTGGGTCATCAGCAGGTCCCACGGCGTCCCCTGGCCGGTGGCCAGGTCGCCCACCAACCGCGTCCAGCCCAGCCCTCCGCCGAGCACGACCAGGAGGGTGGCCAGGAAGGCGGTGCGGCGGGCGGACCAGTCGCGGACCAGGACCATTGCCAGCCCGTGGACGATTAGGGCCAGGGCACCGGCCAGCAGCGCGGACTGGGCGGCGAAGACCGGTACAGCGAACATTCCCGCGGACGCGGCCATCAATGCGGCGTGGAAGTCGGCGAACCAGTGGTAGATGAGCGGCTCGCCGGCGAAGAACGGGACCTGGGGCGGGAAATTCCCCGCATTGACGGACTCGGCGATCGACAGGTGCACCCCGATGTCGCTCCAGTTCGACCCACCGACGTTGACCCCGTCAGGCCCTACCTGCCAGAGGCCGCGGGCCAGGACGGCGTACACCCAGGCGCCGGTCCCCAATCCCAGCCCCAGCCCACCTGGATGCCGATGCACGAGGCCGACGAGGCGCCGCCGCCCGCGCGTCACCCAGGTCCTGGGATGCGTCGTGGCTCGCCACGCCGCGAGCGGCACCGGAATCGCCATCACGGCGGCAGTGGCGAACACGACCTCGCGCCCGTAGCCACCGGTCAGGGTGGCCAGCCACCAGGCCACGTGAGCCGAGACTGCCACCGACAGCACGACGGCCAGCCCGAGCCGGGCCGTAGCCGGGACGCGCGCCCGGCCACGGCACGCCCAGGCCACCAGCGCCCAACCGGGGATGACCAGCAGGAACGGCCACACGGCGAAGACCGCCAGCGACGGCCAAACCCAGCCCGCCAGCAGGCCAATCCCGACCGCGCCGCCGGCGACGGTCGCGCACAGGGCGCTCATCCAACCCGCCGCCGGCCGATGGATGATCACGGCCTGACGATAGCGCGGCCCCCAAGCCCGGGCCA
>DATKBC010000053.1:0-6125 GCA_035514415.1 Pleomorphomonadaceae bacterium
GAGAATCCTGGTGGCGGGCTGGGAGACGGGCCGGGCGTGGCGGTCGGGCGAGAGGAAACGGCCAGGGCGTATCCGATGGCGGCGGCGCCGATGACCAGAACGACGACCACGGCCCCCACCAAGAATCGTCGCCGGCTCATCGGGGTGGCGGGAGCAGGCGGCCGAAACGGGCCGGGTCGACGGCCGCGGCGACCTGGATGGCGTTCAATGCCGCGCCCTTGCGGAGGTTGTCGCTGGCCACGAACATCGCGAAGCCCCGTTCGCGGCCGGGAATGGCCCGCAGACGCCCCACCAACACCGGGTCGCGCCCCTCGACGTCCAGCGGCATGGGGTGGCGCTCCGATCCGTCGGCCGCCCGGTACTCGACCCCCGGCGCGTGGCGCAGCGCAGCCTCGAGGTCGGTCACGCTGGTTGGACGCTCGGTCCGGATATGGAGCGCGACCGAGTGGCCGGTGTGGACCGCGACACGGACGGTCGTGGCGGCCACGTCCAGGTCGGGCAGGTCGAGGATCTTGCGCAGCTCGGCGCTGACCTTGCGCTCCTCGCCGCTCCAGCCGTCGGTGTCGAGTCGGTCGATCTGCGGGACCACCGAGTCGGCGATTCGGCCATGGAACGGCGAATCGGGCGCGGCATCACGGCCATCGCCGGCCCGTTCGGCGGTGAACGCGTCCACGCCAGCCCGCCCGGCGCCACTCACCGCCTGGTACGACGCCAGGTCTACGCTCTCCAGCCCGGCCAGGTCGCGGATCGGGGCCAGCGCGACCACGGCCGCGGCGGTGGTGCAGTTGGGATTCGCCACCAGGTGGCCCAGGTATCCGGCCAGGACACTCCCGTTGGCCTCTGGGACGATCAGCGGCACATCCGGGTCGAGCCGATATGCGCTCGAGTTGTCGACGATGAGCGGCACCTCGCGCGCCGGCCCATCCACCAACTGCCGCGACACCTCGCCATCGGTGGCCAGGAACAGGACGTCGAGCTCAGCGGCGGCGTCCGCGTCGAGGATCCCGACCGGGACCTGGGCTCCGAGGTAGTCGACTCGGCCCTCCTCGGTGCCGAAGGCGCGCAGCGAGCCGGCCGGCAGGCCGGCATCACCCAGGATGGAGAGGAACACGCTGCCGACCAGCCCACGCGCTCCGGCGACGCCCACGACCGGCCAGTCAGGCATGAGGCCAGCCTCCGAGGATCGGACGCTCCCCGCGCGCCAGGCGCGCCAGGTCCGCGTACGCCGCTCCAGCCGAAACGGGGCCCGCTCCCGGCCCGCGAATGGTGATGCTCTCCGCACCTTCGAGCTCGATCTCGAGCAGGCATTCCACGCCCGCCACTCCGGCCAGGGGCGACGCGGAGTCCAGGACGACCGGCCCGACCGACAGCTCGTCGGGCGTGGCCTCTGCCACCAGCCGCGCGACCTCGCCCGGCGCCACCGCCAGGCCCACGATCCCCGCCCGGCGCACCTCGCGTTCAGAGCGCCATCGGCCCCACGCCACCCAGGCCAGCAGGGCCAGCTTCTGGGCCGCGTCGAGGCCGTCCACGTCGAGGGACGGATCGGCTTCCGCGTACCCGGCGGCCTGGGCCGCGGCCAGCGCATCGTCGTATGACCTGCCCTCGCCCATGGCCGCCAGGATGAAGGTCGTGGTCGCGTTCAGCATGCCGCGCAGCCGCCGGACCCGGCCGGATGCGGCCAGGTGCTCGGTGACCTCCAGCATCGGCGTCCCACCCCCGACCGAGGCCGAGGCCAGCAGCGCCCCGCCGTGGCGAGCGGCAAGCTCGGCCAGCTCCCCGCCGTGCGCGGCCAGGAGCGCCTTGTTGGCCGTCACGTAGGGCAGGCCCGCGGACAGCGCTGCCTCGGCCCAGCGACGCGGTTGGGACACGCTGCCGGCCAGCTCCACCAGCGCGTCGATCTCGTCGAGGGGGCCCGGCTCGCCGGCCACGGGCACGCCCTCCGGGAGGGCCACTCCCCGCTCGCGGCCTGGATCGCGGACCGCCACCCAGGCCAGGCGCAGGGGCAGCGGACCGCGTTCCACCAGCGCCCCCAGCGCCGATCCCACGGTCCCCCAGCCCACCAGCCCGATGCGGAGCGGTTCCATACGCCCCACGGTATCCTTCGCGGGCCATGGGCGCCACCGAGACCATCGACCTGTTCCTGGAGCTCATCAACGACGATGAGCGCGAGCGCGCGGTCGACCTGTTCTCGGAGTTCGCCGTCATGGGCATTTCGACGCCGGGCTCGGACGAGCGGACCAACCTGCGCGGCCGCGACCGGGTGGGTGGCTGGTTCATTCGGGCCGGCGACGGCTTCCGGATGTACGTCAACGACAGCCGCAACATGGGCGCGTCGTTGATCGCCGACGTGACGGTCATCCGACCCGGGATCCAGCCGCTGCACGTGGAGGCCAACTTCCGGGTCGAGAACGGCGAGATCGTCTCGCTCTTCCTCCAGCCAGCGCGCTAGGGGGCCTAGGGGAACAGGTCGCGGGCGCGATCCATGATCAGTGGTCGGGCGCCACGGTCCACTCCCTTTGGCCGCGGATACGGGTAGCCGCGGACCACCACCACCGGCCGGCCTGACGACTTCCCGGCCGCCAGCTCGGACGCCGCGGCCAGTTCGTCCGCCACCGCCACCTCAGTCGCGTGCAGCTCTCGCCCGTCCGCATCGGGTGTGCCGCGCAGGTCGGCCAGGACCTCGATCCCCGCCGCCCCAATGGCCACGTCGGTGATCCCGTCCCGCCACGGCCGCCCGAACGAGTCGGACACGATCACGGCCGGGCGCGCCCCGACCAGCTCCCCCAGTCGCTCGCGGATGACCCGTGCGGACGCGTCAGGGTCCTCGGGCAGCAGCGTCGCCCGCTCGGAGCCACCACGACCCGTGTTCGAGAGGTCCACCCCGGCATTGGCGCACACCAGCCCGTGGCGGGTGCGGCTGATAATCAGCCCGCCCTCGGCCATACGCACCACTTCGGCGCTCTCGCGCAGCACGAGCTCCACCTGCCGCGGATCCTTGCCCCAGCGCTCTCCCCACTCGACCGCCCTGGCCGACGGCTGCACCGATGCCAGCTCAACCACTCGGCCCTCGGCCTTGGACACGATCTTCTGGGTCACGACCAGCACGTCGTCGTCGGACAGACCGATGCCGGCGGCGCCCAGCGCCGCCGCGATGAGCGACCCCAAATCATCGCCTGATGAGACCTCCGGGATTCCATCCAGGGGAAGGACCTGGATCACGCGGCGTGGCCCCTCGCCAGCCACTCGGCCAGGTCCTGCGGCGTGTCCACGTCGAACGCCAGGCCCGGTCGCTCAACGACGCTGAGCCGCGTGCCGGATCGTCCGGCTGCCGCCAGGTGGGCCGCGAAGCTGTCGCGACCGAACTGGAAGCTGATCGCGTCCGGTGGCGCCAGGGCCAGGCCATTGGTCCCACGCGCGGCCGCGTCGGGCGCGATGGCCACCGCCGACCCCGGGCCGTTGACCGCGCCGAGCAGAGCGGTGACGTCAGCCGGGGCCAGGTCCGGCAGGTCGCCGTGGAGCACGGCCAGCACCTCCACCCCATCCCGCAGCGCCTCGTCCCGAGCCTGTGCCAACCCCGCATTCAGCCCCAGCCCGTGCTGAACGGCCAACCCGGCGCCGGCGGCCATCGCCAGCGGTTCCAGGCTCGCGTCCGGGGAGATGACCACCACCTCGTGTTCGGTCGCCACCGCCACGTCAAGGACGTGGCGCAGGAGCCACTCGGCCAGCGCCGCCCGTTGAGCCGGGTCCAGCACGGCGGCGAGGCGCGTCTTGGCCTGCTCCAGGCCCCGGTGCGGAACGATGATCCTGGTGGACACGCGGGCAGGTTAGCCCGACGCGGCGTCGATCAGGAACCGGGCCAGCGCGGCCCGGTCGGCATCGGTCTTCATCACCGTCTGTGCCACCAGGGGTTCCATGCCCAGGGCAGCCACGCCGGGCGCCAGCTCGGCATCGGCCTCGTCGAGGACATACCGGTCGAGCAGTCCCGAGTACAGACGCGCGACACCCAGCGCGCTGACCTCGTGGCCCAGCGACGCCAGCATCCGGTCGGTGGGGCCCTTGAGCGCTCGTCCGGCCACGATGGGACTTACCCCGATCTTTCGACCGCTGGCCGTGGCCACCGCCTCGCGCAGCCCGGGGATGGCCAGGGTGGGCTCGATGCTCACGATGGGGTTCGAGGGGCCGATGACCACCAGCTCCGCGTTCCGCAGCGCCTCCAGCACGGCAGCCGTCGGACGCGCCTCCGCGGCGCCTTCGAAGCTGATGCCGCGCACCTCGTCCCGCTGCCCGCGCTCGACGAAGTAGCGCTGGAACTCCAGGTCCCCGTCATCGGTCAGGACCCGCGTCCGAAGCCGGTCGTCGGTGGGCGGCAGGATGCGGCTCGGGATGCCCAGCGCGGCCGCCATGTCCGCGGCGACCTGGGTCAGGGAGGCGCCCCGACGGAGCTGCGCCGACCGTCGGACCAGGGTCCCCAGATCGGCGTCGCCAATCCAGAACCAGGTCTCCTCCCCGTATCGCTCCAGCATGGTGAGGGCCCGGTCGGTGTCACCCGCCACGCCCCAGCCCCGCACCGGGTCGACCAGGCCGGCCAGCGTGTACAGGACGCTGTCCAGGTCGGGGCTGACGTGGAGGCCGAACAGCTCCAGGTCGTCGCCCACGTTGACGATGACGTCGAGCGCGCCGGCGGGGAGCACCTGCTGGAAGCCGTGCGCCAGTTTGGCCCCACCGGTCCCCCCGGACAGCAGCACGACCCGCACGAAACGGAATGTAGCGGGCGGGCGGGTCGGTGGCTAGGCGGCGGCCTCGACCATCGGCCTGACTTCGCCGGCCAGGCGCTCCATCGACTCACCGTCGAATGGCGCCGGGAAGCCACCGATCACGTGGCGGTAGCCGATCCCCGCGAACCGCCTCAGCTCCTCGGCCACCTGTTCGGGCGTGCCGACCAGCTGGTTGGGCCATGCCCGCGCCCCACCGTTGTGGGCGGCCAGCTCCCCCAGCACGCGTCGCGCCTCGGCCTCCGTGTCACGAATCACCACCACCCCCAGGTTCGCGGTGCGCTCGATCTCGGCCGGGTCGCGACCCACCTCGGCGCAGTGCCGCAGCAGGACCTCTTCCTTGCGCCGTACCTTCTCGAAGCCGCCGCCCAGGTTGTTTGCGTCGGCGTGCTGGGCCACGATCCGGAGGGTCTTCCGCTCCCCACCGCCTCCGACCAGAATCGGCAGATGGGCCTGGATCGGCGGCGGGTCGTTGCGGACCGAGCGGGTCGCGTAGTGATCGGTCCCGGACGGCTCGGCCCCGTCGAACATGCCGCGCAGGACGACCACCGCCTCTTCCAGCCACCGGAGCCGCTCCCCCACCGACGCGCCGAAATCGAACCCAAAGTCGTGATGCTCCTCCTCGAACCACGCGGCGCCGATCCCGCAGATCATCCGCCCGCCGCTCATGTGGTCCAGCTGGGTGACCAACTTCCCGACCAGGGCCGGGTTGCGGAACGGGTTGGCGCCCACCATGAGCCCGATGCGGATACGGCTGGTGCCGGCCACCCAGCCTGCCAAGCTGAGATAGCCCTCGAACATCGGCCCGTGATGGCTGCCCACGATGGGATACAGGTGATCCCAGGTCCACAGGCTGTCGTACCCCAGCTCCTCGGCCCGTATCCCGGCCGCGCGCAACGCTTCCCAATCGGTGTACTGGGGCCAGGGCAGGGCGCCCAGCCGGATGCGGCCGGATCCCTCGGTCACGGATGCCAGATGACGCGGTCGATGCGGATCAGGAACGTCCGCCGATCCTGGCCGTTGAATGTCTCCGGGTCGGAGCCGTAGCGGACGGCCAGGGCCTTGATGTCGGCCATGCCGCGGATGGGGTCCTCGACGACCCGCGCGCGGCCCTCTACTGCCAGGTACTGCCAGCCGTCTTCAAACAGCAGGGAGACTCGCGGATCGCGACGCAGATGCTTGGTCTTGAGCCGCTCGTTGCGGCTGTTGACGAGGATGACATCGTCGCCTTCTGGCGCGAAGTCGTACCAGACCACGCTCTGCTTGGGGCTGCCCGCTGAGTCGAGGGTGGCCATCACCGGATACCGCAGCTCGGCCGCCAGCCAGGCGCGATTCTCATCGGTCAGCCGGTCC
>DATKBC010000054.1:0-23578 GCA_035514415.1 Pleomorphomonadaceae bacterium
CCCGACGCCGACCCCGACGCCTACTCCAACGCCGACCCCGACGCCGACCCCTACCCCGACTCCAACGCCGGTCCCCACGACGACCCCGGTTCCGCCTCCGGCGGCCGTCCCGACCCCTAGTCCGACTCCTGACCAGGCCCCCGCCGCAGCCCCGGTCGCCTCTCCGTCCGAGTCGCCAAGCGAGGCTGAGGCAGCCATGACCAGCCCGTCCCCGGCCCCGACGTTCCATGCGATCGCCGGGCTTCAGCCTCCACCGCCGGCGCCCCTTGCCCCGCCTACGGACGGAGGCTCGGCGGCCCCGCCGCCGAATGCCCTGCTGCCGGCGGACGTGGTGGGCGGGGTCCTGGCGGCCGCGGTCGGGCAGGTCGCCACCGTGGTCAAGCCCGAAGCCGCGGCTCTGGTCGCCACCGCCTTCAGCTTCCCGCTGCTGCTGATGGCGGCCGTTGTCTTCTTCCTGATCGGCCAGGGCCGCGTCGACGCCCGTGACCCGAAGCTCCGCGCGGCTCCGCGGACCCCGAAGGACATGGTGCTGTCCTTCCAGGATGAGGAGGAGCTGTGAGAATGCGACCCGAAGCCACCGACTACGCGGCCCTCAGCGAGCGGATGAGCAACTTGCTCCTCCTGCGGCTCGCCCTTGCTGCCATGGTCCTGGTCTGGGCCGCCGTGCGCCCCGAGGTTCTCGGGGTCTCATTCGGCGTCCTGGCCGGGGTGACGGTAGGTTTCCTGGCCGCCTCGATTGCCTTCGAAGTCCTGCGCCGCCGGACCTTGCGCGCCGGGTTCACCATCCTGAACAGCCTGCTCCTGCTCGACGGCGTGTACCTCGCATTCGCGATGTACGCCACCGGCGGGACGGAGAGCCCCATGCGCTTCCTGACCTACCTCCACCTGGTGGCCGTGTCCCTCCTCGCGTCGTACCGGACCGGGCTGAAGATTGCCCTCTGGCATTCGCTCCTGCTGTTCGTGGTCCTGTATGCGCAGGCCGCCCAGCTCCTGCCGCCGGTCGATACCCAGCCGGGCCAGGCAATCGCGTTCGACAGCTTGCCCGTGCTCAACGTGACCGCCTTCTGGCTGTTTGCGCTGGCAACCTCGGTCTTCTCGGCCATGAACGAGCGCGAGCTCCGCAATCGGCGGGCTGACCTGCAGGCTCTCGTCGACCTGGGCGCTGCATTGGACGCGGTCGCAGACCCGGTCCATCAGGCTCGGATCGCGCTCGACGGACTCGCCGGGCGCTTCGACACCCAGCGGGGAGTGGTGTTGGGGGCTTCGGATGACAAGGTGGTCGTGCTCGCCGGATATGGCGCGGCGGAGGTGCAGAGCACCCCGGTCGCGGCGGATGCCGTGGTTAAGCGGGCGTGGGCGCGGCGTGAGGTGCTCCCCGTGCGCCGCATCGACGCCGAACGCAATCCGTTGCTGGCCGCGGCCCTGCCCAACGGGCGCAACCTGCTCGTCGCGCCCATGATCGTGGAGGGCCTTCCGGTCGGCGCCCTCGTCATCGAGCATCGCTCGCGGAGCGTGTTCGGCGTTGAGCGCCGGGTGACCTCCGTCCTTGCCCAATTCGCCGCAGTCGCCGCCTTGAACTTCCGGAATGCGGTTCTGCTCCGCAACGTCCAGGACATGGCCGAACGGGACTCGCTGACCGGAGCCGCCAACCGACGCATGTTCCAGAAGGTTCTGGAGCGCACATTGGCCACGCCACGCAAGAGCGCCCTGCCGGTAACGGCGGTCCTGTTCCTCGACCTCGACGACTTCAAGGTCGTGAACGACACCCTGGGTCATGCGGCCGGGGATGCGCTCCTGGTGGCGGTGACCGAGCGCATTTCGGAGCTCGTCCGCGCGGGCGACCTGGTGGCGCGCCTCGGCGGCGACGAGTTCGCCATCCTGACACCCGATGACGACGATCTGCACCGGTCGCGCGCGATGGCGGAGCGCCTGGTCCGTGAGCTGCGGGCTCCCTACGTGGTCCGCGACCAGCAGGTCGTGGCCACCGCCAGCATCGGTATTGCGACCGCCAGGTCCGCCGACCAGACCGCCGAAGAGGTGCTGCGCAACGCGGACGTGGCGATGTACATGGCCAAGGCCGACGGCAAGGCCCGATTCGCGATCTTCGATCCGGGCATGCACGCCGCCATCCGGGAGCGCCACGAGCTTGGGGCCCAGCTCCAGAGGGCGGTCGAGCTCGACCAGCTGCGCCTGGTGTACCAGCCCATCGTCGCCCTCGACACCGGGCAGGTCGCCGGAGTGGAGGCCCTCGTCCGTTGGCAGCATCCCGACCGAGGTCTCATCGCGCCGAGCGAGTTCATCGAGATCGCCGAGGAGAACGGGGCCATCCTGCCCATAGGCCGCTGGGTCCTGCGCGAGGCGTGTCAGCACGCCGGCAACTGGCAGCGCGAAGGGCTGACTCCGCGCGGCATCTTCCTGTGCGTAAACGTCTCCGCCCGCGAGGTGCAGCAGGCCGACTTCGTCGACGCGGTCCGCACCACCCTTGAAGAGGCCGGCATGGAACCCGCCAGCCTGATGCTGGAGATCACCGAGACGGCCCTCCTGAAGGCCACCACCCCGACCATGGCCACCTTGGCCGAGCTCCGCCTGCTCGGGGTCAAGGTTGTCATCGACGACTTTGGGACCGGGTACTTCTCGCTCAGCCACCTGCGCCAGTTCCCGGTTGACGCGCTGAAGATCGCCAGCGAATTCGTGCAGGTTTCCAACACGGACGCCCGCTCGGCGGCGCTGGCGGGCGCGATCGTGGCCCTCAGCCAGTCCCTCGACATCGAGACCGTGGCCGAGGGCATCGAGACGGTCGAACAGGCCAAGCGGATGGAGGCCCTGGGCTGCAAGTACGGGCAGGGCTACTTCTTCGCGATGCCGATCGAGCAGACGGCGATCGACAAGGGCGTGGCTGGCCTGACCACCACCCCCGCTTCTCAGCCACGACGCCGTCGTTCGGACGGCGCCACCCAAACGCGCGAGCCGCGGATCGCCCGACCGCGCGCGCCGCGCCGGGCGCAGTCGGACCCGACTCCCGCCTGACCCACGAGCGGTCCACGCGCGGCTCGTAGTATGGCTCGGTGGCTGACGACCTCCGGCCCGTCGAATCCGAGCGCCTCAGCATGCCGCTATTGACCGCCGGCCGAATGGAGCGACTGCTGGCCGGAGATGCCGCCTCGGTAGGGTTGGAGATCGGCGCGCCGATCCCGGACTGGTGGGTGAGCCATGCGAGCCTGATGCAGTTCCGGCTCAACCAGATCGGAGAAGAGCCGGCGAGCGAGCCGTGGCTGCTGCGGCCGATCGTGCTGCGAGACGGCGCCGGCGGGCCGGTGGTGATCGGGTTTCTGAACTTCCACGGCACCCCCGATGACCGCGGCTTCGCGGAAGTCGGGTACGAGGTCCATCTCGATTACCGCGGTCAGGGCTACGCGATCGAAGCGGTGCGAGCGATGTTCGATTGGGCCGCGCGCGAGCACGATGTGCATCGGTTTCGCGCGTCCATTTCACCGGGCAACGAACGGTCGGAGAACCTGGTCCACAAGCTCGGGATGACGCACGTCGGCGCCCAGTGGGACGACCCCGACGGATTGGAGCTGATCTACACCGTTGAACGGTGGGGGTTGGCGAACTAGAGCCAGTCGCTCCCTGAGCCGCGGGCGTCCTCGGCCCGGACCAGGACCCCCGAGTCCAGCTCGGACTCGAACAGCGCCAGCTCCTCCTCCGGAATGCCGTAGCTGTGTTCCTCGGTCGGGAAGGCGCCACTTCGCACGTCCGCCGAATACGCCGCCAGAGCCGTGCGAATGTCCTGGGCGAGGTGGGCGTAGCGCTTGACGAAACGCGGCGCGCGTCCCTCCGTCAGGCCCAGCAGGTCATGCCACACCAGTACCTGGCCGTCGCAGCCGGGTCCGGCGCCGATCCCGATGGTCGGGATGCGGAGCGCCTGGCTGATGCGGGTGGCGACCGGAGCCGGGACGGCCTCCAGCACGATGGCGAAGCATCCCGCGTCCTGGAGCGCCTGTGCGTCGGCCAACAGGGCTCGCGCCTTGGCGGCCGTGCGGCCCTGGGCCTTGTAGCCGCCGAGCATGGTCGCCGACTGGGGCGTCAGTCCGATGTGGCCCATGACCGGGATCCCGGCCCCGACGATTGACCGGACCCGTGACAGCGAGGCGCCACCGCCCTCCAGCTTGACGGCATCCGCGTCGGACTCCTTGACGAAGCGAACCGCATTCGTGATCGCCTCGGCGTCCGACACCTGGAATGAGCCGAACGGCATGTCCGCCACCAGCAGGGCACGTTGCGCCCCGCGCCGCGCGGCGCGGGTCAGGACGACCATCTCGTCCACCGTGGCCGGGACCGTCGAGTCATGGCCCAGGACGACCATCGCTGCCGAGTCGCCGACCAGGATCAGCTCGATCCCCACCTCGTCGGCCAGGCGGGCGCCCGGAGCGTCGTAGGCGGTGACCATCACGATCCGTTCGCCGCGCGGCTTCATCGCCGCCAGCTGGGGCAGGGTGAACCGCGGGCGCGGGACGGGTGCCTCGGTCGTCATGGGTCGATCACCTCAGCCGGCATCTTCGCCGCTCAGCAAGACGTTGTCTATCAACCGAGTGGTGCCGATCCGGACCGCGGCCGCCAGGGTGGGCCCGTCGAGGTCGGCCACCGCCACGTAGTCGATCGCGAGTCCCGAGGCTGCCTCGAGGGCCGCAAGCGCCTCGTCCGTGGCGTCGCCGCCGGACCGGTGCGCCGCGAGCCCGGCCTGCAGCGCGCGCGGCAGGGCCAGGGCCCATTGCCGCTCATCCGAGGAGAGGTAGGCGTTCCGCGACGAGAGGGCCAACCCGTCCGCGTCCCGCACGGTGGGGAAGACGCGGAGCTCGATTTGAGGTGCCAGGTCGAGGTCCCGGAGCATGGCCCGGATGACTGCCACCTGCTGGGCGTCCTTGCGCCCGAAGTAGGCCCGGCGCGGGCGGACCAGGTGGAACAGCTTCAGGCACACCGTCGCCACTCCCCGAAAGTGGCCGGGCCGCACCGCGCCCTCGAGGATCGAGCCAAGGGTTCCCGGGTCGACCCAGGTGTCGAAGTCGGGCGGGTAGATCTCGTCAGGTCCGGGGACGAACAGCACGTCGACCCCAGACGCCTCGGCAGCGGCCGCATCGCGCGCCTCGTCTCGCGGGTAGTTTTCGAGATCTTCGCCCGGGCCGAACTGGGCAGGGTTGACGAAAAGAGACACCACCACGGCGCGGCACTCGCGGCGGGCGGCGGCGAACAGGGACCGATGTCCACCGTGGAAGGCGCCCATGGTGGGCACCAGCCCGGCATCCTCGCGGTCCGATAGACCGGCCAGCGCGGCATCCAGCTCCGCGATCGTGCGCGCCAGGATCATGAGCCAGCCTGGTCGGTGGGTCCGTCCGCCCGGTCGGCGGCCACGGCCCGGGTCGCCTCCGCCAGCGCCTGGTACACGGGCCCGACATCCGCGGCCCGCTCACCGATGGCGGCCAGATGGGCATCGACCGTGGCCCAGTCCCCGCGGGCGATGGGACCGGTGAGCTGGAACCCGTTCTCGATCACGCGGCGCATGAGTGGAACGAGCGCCTCGGGTGGGGCGCCGCTTTCCACCAGCAGTCGCGCCGCCACCCGGTACAGGGTGACCAGGAAGTTCGACGCCATGGCCGCCCCGGCGTGATAGAGCGGCTTGTCGGCATCGGCCAGCACGAAGGGATGCAGGCCGAGCCGCTGAGCCAGCCAATGCGCCACTTGCCCGGCCTCATCGGTCTCGAAGGTCAGGGCCGCCCAGGCGCCGTCGAGCTGTTCCGGTCCGCGGTCCAGTGTCAGGGTCTGCAGGGGATGGAGGCTGAAGCGGCGTTCGTGCGGTGCCAGGGCCGTCACGGATGTGGCGCCCGAAACATGCCCAACCCAGGGCCCAATTGGCACGCCGCGCGCGACCTCGGCGATCGCGGCGTCCGGCACGGCCAGCAGGATCAGATCCGCATCGGCCAGCGGCTCGCGGCCGGTTGTCACCGCCAGACCAGTCGCTCGCAGGCGGCCGGACAGGGCCGAACCGGCACGGCCGGTACCGATGACCCGGACCGAGCTGATCACGGCCCGAGTCTAAGCCGTGGGGGTGACCTCCACGGTGCGTTCCTCGATGCCGCGCACGAGGGTGAGCGAAACGGATCCATCCGCCGCCGACTCGATGGCCTCGAACATGTCGTTCACGTCCCGGATGGGGCGGCCGCCGACGTCGACGACCAGGTCGCCTTCCTGGATGCCAGCCGTGGCGGCCGGAGATCCATCCTCCACGTCGCGCACCAGCAGCCCGTCCCGCGCCGGCAGGCCCACCGCGCGCCGCAGGCGGCGCGCCACGAAGGGAGGGGCGATGCCGATCCCGATCCGGCGGTGGCTGCGGACCTCCCCGCGCCCGATTCGTTGGATCCGGTCCTGGAAGGCCGTGTCGGCCGCGATGGCTCCGTAGAAGCCGCCTCCCATTCGGATGGTGTTGATGCCCAGCACGCGCCCTTCGGCGTCGACGATCGGACCGCCGCTCGACCCCGGCATGAGCGGAGCGGTGTGCTCGATCAACTGCCCCATCTCGCGTCCCCGCGGACCGCGGAAGGCCTGATCAAGGCTCGAGATGATGAGCTGACGGCCGAAGGGCTCGAGCTGGCGGGAGCGCTGCGGCTGCTCGCGGACTGTGGGGTCGCGCAGCGCACCGGATGCCGAGCCGGTTCGGCACGCCGCGTGCGGGACGCCGGTTGAGGCGCGCTGGTACTGCTCGACGTGCGACCGACCGGTCGAGCCCTCGGAAGCCGAGGACCTGCGCTTCGTCTAGAGAAAGGTTTCCCGCCCTCAGCTTGGCGGCGCGGTCGGCGCCGCGGGCGCCTGGACCCGCACCAAGCTCCACGCATCCTGGAGCAGCCACACCGTGAGTGCGACCATGAGCACGGCGTTAATGGGATGCAGGACCGCGAGCGACGGATTGGTGTCGCGGAATCCGGCAAGGAAGGGGTGGATGCCGGCCGAGACCAGGAGCGCGACGAGGACGTACCACCGCCGACGGCCAAGCCGGCTGAAGGCGGCGCTGATGAGGATCAGCAGCGGCAACCCGTGCGCCACCGTCCAACCCCATGACGAGTGCGCGGCCCAATCCCGCGGGTCAACGAACAGGCTCTGTCCGACGAGATATACCTGGAAGACAAGGCCAGCGAGGAAAAGGACCAGCGACCCGATGTACGCGTACCGGAACCAGCCGGTCACGATCAGACCCGCTCCATGCGCTCGACCCATTGCCCGCGCCAGCCCGGGGCCTCAAACGGACTCGACCAGTAGTCGGTCTGCTTGACGATCTTCCCGTCGCGGAACTCGACGATGCTGGTGGCGTACGATTTCTCGCCGCTGTAATCGGCGACGGCTTCGACCACGAACAGGTCATCCCCGCCGCTGATCCGTCGCAGCTGGTAGGCCGGCGACCCACCGGGGTAGTTCTTGTAGACCATCAGGCACGCCTGTCGGCCGACGATGCGCTCACCGGACTGCGGCCACTCCACGACGGCGTCCTCCGCCATTGCCTCGGCCGCCGTCTCGTAGTCGCCGCCGAACATGGCGTTCATCGTTCGCTCCAGGATGGCCCGGTTGTCGTGATGACCCACGGAATGTCTCCTCTCAAAACGGCTTCAGGACCATCAGGACGATGATGGTCACCAGCCCGATCCCGCCGACCACGGTGACCTCGAACATGCGTGGCGAGCGAAGGATGCGGTCCAGCTCCTCCGGGCTGGCGGGAATCGGCTCAGGGGCGTCCTTCTTCTCCCCGAACGGCGCCTTGACACCGATCGCGTGGCGGAGCTCGCGGGTCCACCCCGCTGCCCTGGGGGTCATGTAGCCGGTGAGCAGGATAAAGATGATGAGCGAGGCCCAGATCCACGCCTCCCCCCAAAGCCCTGCGATGAAGGTGGCCAGAATCCCAGCCGCCAGCAGCACGATCCAGCCGATGCCCATGGTCCACATGCTGGTGGTTGAGACCTCAAGCATGGCCGCGATCCGGTTTGGATCGCGCTCACGGCGCAGGCGGAGGGCCGCGAAAGCCGATGCGCCATGGCCGAAGACGAAGAGGAATGCGCCGAGCACGTGCAGGGTAACGATCCACGGGTACCAGTCCATCAGGCGACTCCGTAACTGGCGTGCGCCGTGAATTCTGCGTCCGAAGCCTGGCCGGCGCAGGCGTTTTTCGCTACATCGGCTCCCAGTGGTAGTCGCCCGTGAACAGGCCGTCTACGAAGCCGATCTGGTAGCCCAGGTACAGGCCGAACGCGATCGACAGGACCCCCATCCCCAGCGTCAGCAGGCGGTTGATGCGCTCCGACCGCGCCCGGCTGACAAGGAACGGCAAGCCGATGACCGTGGTCAGGACCGCCATTCCGGCTGCCACCCCCGCGCAGAATATGACCAGGTAGACGAGCGCCTGGCCGCGGTCGGCAATGGTGGCCAGCACCAGCAGCGCGACCGCCGCGCTGCCAGCGAGACCGTGGACCAGGCCCACCACCACCGGGCGCCCGAGCTGGTACCACCCGAACGTGTCGCGCAGGTCACGCAGCCCGGCCAGGGCCGCGTCGGTTCCGTGGCCGTGGAGGTGGGCGTGCTCGTGGGGATGGGGTCCATCGTCGCCGTGGGCGTGACGGTGCTCGTGGTCATGACCATGCAGCGGTGCGGGTGGGGTCAGCCGCTCGGTGACCGCACGCAGCGCGCCCGTCAGACTGAGCACCCCGAGCAGGATAAGCATGACGGCGACCGCCAGCTCCATGGCCAGGCCTATGGCCGGCGGGATGACCACCCCGAACACGATGATCACCGTCCCGACCGCCAACACGGTGATCGTGTGCCCCAGGCCCCACAGGGCGCCGATGAGGGTGGAATGCGCGAACCGCCGCGAGCGGGACAGGATGGTCGTGACCGCGATGACGTGATCGGCGTCGGTGGCGTGGCGCATCCCGAGCACGAAGCCAAAGCCGGCCAGGGCCAGCATCTCGGTCATCCGCTCTCCCTTCGCTGATCCACCGCGCGACGAATTGTAGCGATGCCCCTCCCCTATGCTTCGGCTGATGGCCAACGCTGCATCATTCGCGACGTTCCTGGGCCTCCCCGCGCTCGAGCCAACCGCGGTCAAGGGCGGCGTGGCGGTGCTCGGCATACCGCATGGCGTGCCGTACCCGAACCGCGGCCCGTCGGGAGGCTGCGCAGACGCGCCCCGCGCCATCCGCCACCGGTCGGCCCGGCTGGCCGGGTTCATCGGTCATCACGACTTCGACACCGGCCAGGCCATGCTTCCTAATGCGGGCCGGATCGTCGACTGCGGTGACGTTCCCGGCGATCCCGCCGACGGGCCCGGCAATGCGACCCGGGCCGAGGCCACCATTCGTGCGCTCCTCGAGCGGGGGGCAATCCCGATCGTCCTGGGCGGTGACGATTCCATCCCCATCCCCGTCATCCGCGCCTATGCCGGGCGGGAGCCGATGATCGTCCTTCAGGTCGACGCCCACCTCGACTTTCGCGACGAAGTGTCGGGCGTGACCGAGGGCTACTCGTCGCCCATGCGCCGGGCGAGCGAGATGGAACACGTGACGCACGTGGTCCAGGTGGGCCTGCGAGGCGTCGGCAGCGCCCGGCCCGCCGACGTCGCCGATGCCCGGGCCGCAGGCGGACTCCTGGTCACCGCGCGCGAGCTGCACGAGCGGGGGGTGGGGTGGGTCCTGGAGCAGCTCCCCGAGGGAGCCGCCGTCTTCCTGGCCTTCGACCTCGACGGGCTGGATCCGAGCCTATGCCCGGCGGTCAGCGCTCCGCTCCCCGGCGGCCTGTCGTGGGACGAGGCCGGCGATCTGGTCGCTGGCGCCGCGAGCCGCTGCCGCGTCGTCGGTGCCGCCTTCACCGAGCTGGTCCCGGAACGCGACCCGTCGGGCTACTCGGCCCTCGTCGCCACCCGGCTCGTGATTCGGCTACTCTCGGCCATCCCGTGACGACCGCGTCGAAACCATCATCGCCCGACGCCCCCGCCATCGAGGCCCTGGACCTGGTCCGCACGTATCGGACCCACCTGGGCGTCATCCGGCGCCGCTCGATCGAGGTCGAGGCGGTCCGGGGGATCAGCTTCGAAGTTCGAGCGGGCGAGCTGTTCGGGCTGCTCGGCCCGAACGGGGCAGGCAAGACGACCACCATCAAGATGCTCATCACCCTCCTGCTCCCGACTGCCGGCTCGGCACGGGTTATGGGCTTCGATGTCGTCCGGGACACGACCGAGGTCCGCAAGCGGATCGGGTACGTCTTTGGCGGCGAGCGGGGTCTGTACGACCGGATCAGCGGCCTGGACAACCTCCGCTTCTTCGCCGAGCTGTACGGGGTCGAGCCTGCCGCCCAGCGGCCTCGAATCGACGAGCTGCTCGAAATGGTCGGTCTGGCCGGACGGGAGCGAGAGAAGGTCGAGGGCTACTCGCGCGGCATGCGACAGCGGCTCCACATCGCCCGCGGCCTGCTCCACGACCCGCCGGTCCTGTTCCTCGACGAGCCATCCATCGGCCTTGACCCCGTTGGCGCTCGGGAGCTGCGGCAAACCATTGCCAGCCTGGTCGAGGCCGGCAAGACGGTGCTGATGACCACCCACTATATGTTCGAGGCCGATGCGCTCTGCGACCGAATCGCGGTCATCAACGGCGGGCGCATCGTGGCGGCTGGGACGGCGGCCGACCTCAAGTCGGTCATCGCCAATCGGACGATCGTCGAGATCGAGACCTACGGAGTGACTCCGGACGCGGTTGACCGGCTGCGGAGCGACCCGGACGTCATCGCCGTCAACACCGAAGACCAGGAGCAATCCCAGATCCTGCTCATCCAGTCCGAGCGAGGGACGGAGATCACCCAGCGCCTGATCCAACATCTGGGCGACACCCGGATCGGGAAGATCTCCGCCCGCGAACCGACGCTGGAGGATGCGTACGTCCACCTGATCGCCAGCACTGGCGGCGAAGACGGGACCGGGGCCCGCGCCGCGGCGGTGGCCTGACCGATGTCCGCGCTCAGTTCGCTCCGGTCCAACGTGCACCAGGTGGCCCGCGTCTGGGCATTCACGATGAAGATCTTCACGATCAGCGACTTCTTCATCCTCACTGCCGTCGTCCAGCCGATCATCTTCGCCACCATTGCGTTCTTCCTCTTTCAGGTCGGAGGGGATGCCGCGGGCGAGCAGACGCTCCTGTTCGCCGCGCTGGGGACCGGCATGATGGGTGTCTGGTCGACGACCCTGTTCGGCGGAGGCGGCGCCATCGCCTGGCAGCGCTGGGAGTCCACCCTCGAGCTGCTGGTCGCCGCGCCCCGCCGCTATGACCTGACCCTGCTCGGTCAGACCTTGGCCACGACCACGTTCGGCTTCTACTCCATGCTGGCCACCCTTGCCTGGGGCGTACTCCTGTTCGGCATGCCGCTCAATGCCAATTACCCGCTGATGCTGCCGCTGTCCCTCCTGGCTGCGGTCATCGGCCTGGGCGTGATGGGCATGCTGCTGGCGACCACGTTCGTCCTGTACCGCCATGCAAACGCCCTGAGCAACCTGCTGGAGTACCCGGTCTGGATCGCGACCGGGATGATCGTCCCCCTGGCCCTGCTGCCCGGCTGGCTGGGCCCCATCAGCTGGGTGCTGGTGCCGACCTGGGGCGTGGAGGCCATCCGGGGAGCGGCCATCGGCGCCGACCCCCCGTGGCTGGCGATCGTCATGTGCCTGGTCCTGGCGCTCATCTACTACGTCGCCGCCCGCCGGATCCTGGTCTACGTCATCGACAAGGCCCGGCGCGACGCAACTTTGAACCTGGCCTGATCGCGCCATGTCCAGCACGGCACCGGCGTCCACCGTCCCGACTTCGACCGTCCCGTCCCAACCCGGCTCAGCTCGAGCGAACTGGCGCATCTTCTGGAACGGCGGCCGCCTCAGTTACACGGCACTGTTCAACTGGGCCCAGCCGTCGATCTACATCCCGACGCTGCTCGGGGCGCCCACTTTCCAGATCCTGTTCTTCGCCGCCCTGGGCAGCTACGCGACCGGGATGGACCCAGCCTATTTCGCGATCGGAAACTCCGTCCAGGTCTGTTCGATGGCGGGGATCTACGGGATGACGATGGCGGTCGCCAACGAGCGCTGGTTCGGGACGCTGCCGGCGTTGATGGCCAGCCCCGCCAACCGGGCCGCCCTGTTCGGTGGGCGGTTCATCCCGTTCATCGTGAACGGGTTCCTCGTTTCCGCGTATGGCTTCGCGTTGAGCTGGATCTTGCTCGACGTACGGTTTGACGTGGCGACGCTGGGCATCATCGTGCTGGCGATGGTGGTCACCGCGTTCAGCTGCTCGGCCATCGGGGCGGTCCAGGGCGGGCTGTCGCTCCGCCTCCGCGACGGGCTGTTCGGGGCCAACTTGCTGGTCTTCCTCTTCCTCCTGTTCTGCGGGGTGAACATCCCGCTGGCGGCCCTGCCAGAATGGATGCAGGTCGTTAGCCAGGTGCTGCCGTTCACCCATGGGCTCCAGGCGGTCCGCGAGGCGATTGATGGCGCCAGCCTGGCCCAGGTCGGCGGCCTGATCGCGACCGAGGCGCTCATTGGGGTGGCGTATGCGGTGGCCGCGTTCTTCCTGTTCCGGTGGCTCGAGCGGAGCGCCTACCGGAACGCCACCTTGGACGCGCGCTAGAGACGTTCAGGGCCCACCAGCTGGTGCTGCGGCGCACCGGAAATAGGAGTTCAGCGGCGCCTTGCGGTAGGCGCCCGACGAGCCTAGAAGTAGCCCCGTCGGCGGAACCACCAGGCGAGGCCGATGATCGTAACCACCATGCCCGCGATAACGGCGGGATAGCCAAGCGGGTGCTCGATCTCCGGCATGAACCGGAAGTTCATCCCGTAGATGCCGGCTATCAGTGTTGGCACCATGAGCAGCACGGTGATGGCGGTCAGCCGCTTCACAACCTGGTTCAGGTTGTTGTTGGTCACCGATTCGTACGCATCGAGGGTGGCCGCCACCAGGTCGCGGTACAGGTCGAGCGAGTCCAGCACCCGCACCAGGTGGTCGTACAGGTCCTGGTAATAGGGGACTGCCTCGTCGTCGAGGATCTCCACGTCCCGGCGCAGGAGCTGGTTGGCCACGTCCCGCATGGGACCCAGGATCCGCCGCAGCTCGAGCAGCTCGCGCTTGAGGATCATCACCTCGCGCAGGTTGACCTTGCCCTTGCCGTCCAGGATCCGGTCCTCGAGGCCGTCGATGCGCTCGGAAATGCCGTCGAGCACCGGGAAATAGGCGTCAACCGCGGTGTCGAGCACCGCATACAGGAGCCAGCCGGCGGTGTGGCCCACGACCGCGGACCGTCGCTGGAAGCGGACACGGACCGACTCGACGACCGGCGAGGAACCCCAGTGCACGCTGACCACGAATCCATCCCCGGCGAACAGGTGCAGCTCGCCCAGGTCGAAGGCACGCTGCGGGTCCTCGGCGGAAAGCGGTTCGTAGGCGACAACCACATGCTGGCCCGGATACAGGTCGATTTTCGGCCTCTGGCGCCGCTTGCGCAGGTCCTCGATGGCCAGCTCGTGCAGCCCGAATTCGCGGCTCAGCAGAGTCAAGTCTTCCTGCGTCGGGTCCGCGAGATCGAGCCATACCAGCGTGTCTCGACGCCCGATGAGGCGGTCGATCTCCTCGAATCCGGCCTCCTCAATCGGCTCCACCTGCCCGTCGGACTTCAAGGCAAGGGCCAGTCGGGTGCTCATCGGTCCGATCCTAATGGCGGGCCGCCCGTTCTGGCGATGGCCGCCGCCAGGTCGCGTTCGGCCGCCGATCCAAACATCAGCCGCAGGTCGGTGCCGAACCAGTGCGCCCACAGGGCCGGCCGCACGTCGCCGACGCGGACGACCTCGCCCCGTTCAACGCTGCCCAGCGCCCCGATGTCATAGGCGGCCAGGGCAACCTCTTCGCCGTCGGGCAGGCTCAAAGCCGCCGTGGCGCGGTTGCCGTCGGGGCGCGTGCTGGACGGTAGGAGCACCGCGCGCACCTCGTCCAGGTGGGCCCAGCGACCGTCGACCGTCGTGGCGTGACCGCTGACCCGAACCGGGATGCCTTGGGCCGGGAGCGGGGTGACCGGGCCTTTCTGCACCGCGAACGCGGATCCGTACCGACGTGAGCCCTCCACGGTGGGTCGGAAGAACGGATAGCCCGTCCGCCCGCCCAGCCACAGGATGCCTGCCAGCAGGGCCAGCAGCGCTGGGCCGAGCCACTGCCGGTCGCGGACGAGGCCCGGCTCGTCGACGATCGAGGCCAGCACCAGGATCCGGCCCGATCCGGCGAGGGCCTGTACCGGTAGCGTGGACGTGAAGGCCTCGAGGTCGGGGCCGTTGCGGACCTGTGGCCCGGTCCAACGTCCGGGGACCACCGATGACGGGTAGGCCGTCTGCACCAGGATGGGTTCCGGGTCCGGGATCCCGAGCGCCAGATGCACGAAGATTCCATTCCCCGTGGCCAGCAGGCGGGCCCGACAGCCCTCCACGGCCAAGGCGCAGGTGGGCATGGACTCGCCGGCGAATCGCAGCGGGATCCGGACCAGGGTCCCATCGGTCATGCCCGCCAACTCGGCGACGGCCTGGACGTCGGTGATCGGCTCGTCTGCCTGCGGGGTGACCTCGATCAGCAAGGTCGACCCGTCAAGCCCAGTCGTGGCTTCGCCCCGGGCGTCGATGACAGCGATCGCCGCGGCCGCGACGGGTCGCGTCGTGACTCGACCAACCACCCACCGCGCCTCGAGGCGCTCGGGGGCGACATCCGAGGTCACGATGGTGAACGCGTCCGCGCCGGCCGCGTCCCGTACCAGCAGTCCGTACGGCGGAGCGCTTCTCGATCCGGGTGCCGGCAAACTGACGTTCATCGCCAGCCCCGGCAGGCTGACGTAGGTCACGGTGGTGGGCACGAATCGGTCGACCATCTCGACCGAGGTGGCCGGGACGATCTCCTTCTCAGCACCCGCCCACAGCAGGGGCGCCACGGCCAGCGCCAGGGCACCCACCATCACCCAGGGGGCAATGTCCACCCGCAGCGGCCCGAGCGCCGCTCGAACCCAGCGCTCGATGGCGACCGGCGCGAACCCGATCAGGGCCCGTAGTCGGTCGATGGTCAGCTCGCTCGGCTATCGCGCGAAGGACCAGGTCGACCCGTCCCACGTCGCGTGCACGAGGCCCCCATCGGCATCACGGGCGAACACGTCGATCCGGTCCGGCCCCCACGAACAGGCCGCCGGATCTCCGCTCAGCTGAACCCCCAGCGACTCCCACTCCGTCCAGCCCGCCGGCTCGTACCACTGGTGCATGAGCGTGCCATCCGGAGCGCGGGCGAACACGTCGATTCGCTCCGCCCCCCAGGAGCAGGCCGCCGGCGAACCGATGAAATCGCCACCGTGGCTGTGCCATGGATGCCAGGCGCGCCCGTCCCAGTACAAGCTCGACAGGTCGCCTTCCGGGCCGATGCTGAAGACCTGCATCTCACCCTTGGTCCAGGTCGTGACCGCCGGCGCCGAAACCATGCTGCCCCCGAGCTCCTTCCACCGCGCCATTTGTTGCGCCCTCCTCATCGGTACCAATGTCGACTGGGGCCAATGATGCCCCAGCCGGGCCAGCCGTCCACGCCAGTCGCCACCGCCTATCCTGACCGCGTGGAGGTGCCGGATGGGATGGTTGCCTGAGCCGGTCGAGCACCTGCTCGAGGTGGCGCTGGTCGGGGAGCTGACAGTGGTCGGTCCCAACGGGCGGCCGATCACGCACCCGCTCATCCCCCTCTATGACGGCGAGCGACTCTACATGCACTCGTCCACTCTCTTCAGCAAGAAACTGGAGCACATCAAGCGCAACCCGAAGGTGGCCGTCGCGCTGAGTGACCCGGTGGCCATGAAGGGCAACCCCGATCGGGCCACGATCCAGGGGACGGCGCGGATCATCGAGGACGACCCGCACAGCCAATGGGAGGGGCTCATCCTGGGCCTCTGGCGCCGGAAAGAGCCGGTGATCGATGCGTTCCTGAAGATGCGCGTCGCGCTGCCGCTCTTCTTCGAACGCGCCGTGATCGAGATCACACCCGAGCGATGCCTCTACTGGGCCGAGGGCGACACCAGCCGTGCGCCGCTGGTCAGCATGGCGCCCGGGGCGGAGGCCGCCTGATGGCCGGCATGATGGTCCGCGGTGGCAGCGTGCCGGCCCACCGCGCCGTGGCAGCCGACTTCGAGCGCCTGGTCGGGTATCCCTTCGTCGTGGTGAGCTGGATCGACGATGCCGGCTACCCGCTGAGCGTGGCGACCGCGTTCCAGACCGATACCGATGGCGGGCTCGTGCGCCTGCCCGCTCCCGCCGAGCTGGCCATTCCCACCGATCGGGAGGTGAACCTCGTCGGTAGCCACATCCGCCCCAAGCCGGGTGAGGGCTACGACGAGCGGCGCTACCTCGAGTTGTGGGGCACGGTCGGAGCACCCGCCAACGGTCGCGTGACCTTCAGCCCCTCGCGGGCGTGGGGCTGGGACGAAGCCGAGGTGCCGTTCTTCGAATACGCCGAGCGCTCGGTTCCCCAATCGCGACGCTACCTGGCACGGCTCTCCGCGGAGCGGGGCCGCATCATCCGCCCGCGTCTCAGCCCGTTCTGGCTGGCGCTGCGGACGACGCGCCTGCCATTCCTTTCGGCCACAGCGATTCCGGTGCTGTTGGGGATCGCAATTGCTGCCAGCCACGGCTCGTTCACCTGGTGGACCGCGCTCCTCACTCTCCTGGGCGCGTCGCTGGCCCATCTGGCCGCCAACGTCACCAACGACGTGTTCGACACCCGATCGGGAGCCGACGAGGCCAACGTCAACCCGACCCAGTACTCCGGCGGTTCGCGGGTCGCCATCTACGACCTGCTCACCGTTCGCCAGCTTGCCATCCTCGCCGCCGCCCTCTTCGCCGCTGCGGCGACCATCGGCCTCCTTCTGGTAGGGGTAACCGGATCGCTGACCCTGCTGGGGATTGGACTGGCTGGGATCCTGATCGGAATCGCGTATACCGCGCCGCCGCTCAAGCTCGTCTACCGCGGGCTGGGCGAGATCGCAGTCGCCATCGCCTTTGGCCCGATCCTGGTACTCGGCGCCTACGTCGTGCAGGCCGGCCGCCTGAGCGCGGAGGCGGTGCTCGTATCGCTCCCGATGGGGATCTTGGTGGCGCTCATCCTGTACGTGAACGAGGTCCCCGACCGCATCGCAGACGCTTCGGTGGGCAAGCGGACTCTGCCCGCGCGGCTGGCGCCGGAGACGGTGCGCCAGGGCTACCTGGTGGCGGCGTTGGCCGCGTTCGCGGTCATCGGGGCTGGAGCGGTCGGCGGGCTGCTGCCGTGGCCGACCCTCATCGCGCTCGCGGCCGTCCCGCTGGCGCTGCGCGTCTATTCAGGAATCGGGCTCCACTACAACAGCCCGTACACGTTGATGGCCGTGATGGGCACGAACATCAAGCTCC
Source organism: Pleomorphomonadaceae bacterium (assembly GCA_035514415.1). Lineage (GTDB taxonomy): Bacteria > Chloroflexota > Limnocylindria > QHBO01 > QHBO01 > DASTEQ01. The sequence goes on from DATKBC010000054.1 coordinate 17,510, forward strand.
ATCTGGCGGTCGGCGGGCTCCTGCTGGCCGCGTACCTGGTCACGATCTTCGTCGTACTGCTCGGCTAAGAGGAAGCCAAAGCGGCTCCACCATCCCTGGAGGCTGACGCCGGCAGCCCTCGCATCGGTCCAGCGCCTATCCTGACCGCGTGGAGCGCTGGCGCACGATCATCGAGCCATTCCGGATCAAGAGCGTCGAACCGGTCCGGCTGACCACCGTTGAACACCGCCAGGCCGCTCTCGAAGCGGCAGGCTACAACCTGTTCAACCTCCATGCCGACGACGTCCTGATCGACTTCCTGACCGATTCGGGCACCGGCGCCATGAGCGCCGAGCAGTGGGCGGGCATCCAGCGCGGCGACGAGTCGTACGCCGGCAGCCCCAGCTGGTATCGGTTCCTGGAGGCCGTTCAGGAGCTGTTCGCGTTCCGCCACGTCATCCCCACCCACCAGGGTCGGGCAGCCGAGAAGATCCTGTTCAGCGTGGTGGCAGGGCCTGGCAAGGTCGTCCCCAACAACACCCATTTCGACACCACCCGCGCCAACGTCGAGTTCACCGGCGCCGAGGCGTTGGACCTGCCCATTCCCGAGGGACGGCTCCCCGCGACCATCCACCCCTTCAAGGGCAACATGGACACCGACGCCCTGGATGCCCTTATCCGCGAGCGGGGCCGCGACGCCATCCCGGTCGTGTTCGTGACGGTCACCAATAACTCGGGTGGCGGACAGCCAGTGTCGATGGCCAACCTGCGGGCCGTCCGCGAGGTGTGCGACCGATACGACCTGCCGCTCTTCCTGGATGGGTGCCGTTTCGCCGAGAACGCGTGGTTCATCCGGACCCGGGAACCCGGCTACGAGGAAACGCCCATCCCCGACATCGTTCGGGAGATGGCGTCACTGGCCGATGGGATGACGATGTCGGCCAAGAAGGACGGCCTGGCCAACATGGGCGGCTGGCTGGCCATGAACAACGACGACTGGGCCGAGCAGGCGCGCAACCTGCTGATCCTGACGGAGGGCTTCCCCACCTACGGCGGTCTGGCAGGCCGGGACCTTGATTCCATCGCCGCCGGCCTGCGTGAGGTCGTAGACGAGGATTACCTGCGCTACCGAATCCGCTCCACCCAGTACCTGGGCGAGGGCGTGACGGCTGCCGGCATCCCGTGCGTGCAGCCCATCGGCGGGCATGCCGTGTACCTGGACGCCGCCGCGCTCCTGCCCCACATTCCGCCCCTCGAGTACCCGGGCCAGTCGCTGGCCGTCGCGCTCTACCGCGAGGGTGGCATTCGGGGCTGCGAGATCGGGAGCGTGATGTTCGGGCTCCACCCCGATGGGACCGAGGAGCCGGCCCGCATGGAGCTGGTTCGGCTGGCCATTCCGCGTCGGGTCTACACCCAGAGCCACGTCGACTACGTGATCGAGGTCGCGCGCTGGGTGGCCGAGCGAGCCGGCGAGCTGCGCGGCCTCCGGATCGTCGATCAGCCACGAGCGTTGCGCCATTTCACGGCGCGCTTCGAGCCGCTCTAGGTCTCAGCGGGACCCGTCAACCGGCCGGGTGGATAGAATCGGTCGGTGGCCATCGGTCAGCGCGTGTCCAACTGGCGGTATGCCCTCGCGACCGCCAACCCCCCTCCAGGCGTCGAGATGGACGGGCTGACCAAGTGGCTGGTGGTGACCCGGGCCGCGGTGTTCAGCATGACCGTTACGTCGGGCTTGATCGGCGGCCTGCTGGCGGTGGGCGCCGACCCTGGTGCGGTGCACTACGGGTATCTGGCCCTGGCCATCGTGGGCCTGGTGGTTGCCCACGCCGCCAACAACATGATCAATGACTACTTCGACATGGAAGTCGGGATCGACACCGACGAGTACGTAAGGGCCCTGTACGCGCCGCACCCCGTGCTCTCCGGGTGGCTGACCAAGGGCCAGCTCCGAAACGCGATCCTGGTCGCCAACGCCATCGACCTGGCCATCCTGCTGTTCCTGATGTGGGCTCGCGGGCCGCTGGTGGCCGCGTTCGCCCTGGCCGGCCTGTTCATCAGCGTCTTCTACGTGGCCCCACCCATCAGCCTCAAGAAGCGCGGCCTGGGCGAACCGGGAGTGTTCCTGACCTGGGGCCCGCTCATGATCGGGGGCACCTTCTTCGTGGCCACCGGCACCATCCCGGGCTGGGTCTGGGTGGCGTCGCTGCCCTACGCCATCCTGGTCACCACGGTCCTGTTCGGGAAGCACATCGACAAGATCGGTCCGGACACGCAGCGCGGGATCAGGACCCTCCCGGTGATCCTCGGCGAGCGCAATGCCCGCCTGGTGGCCTCGGGACTGATGATCGCCTTCTACCCCATCGTCATCGGCTCGGCGCTGGTCGGATTGATCGGTCCGTGGGTCCTCCTGGTCGTGCTCGCCATTCCGCGTTTGGTCCAGGTCCTGCTCCAGTTCTCGTCACCCCGACCCGAGACGCCGCCCGGCAGCTACGTCGGGTGGCCGCTGTGGTTCGTGGGCGGGGCGTTCATCCACACGCGTCGCGCGGGTGCGACCCTGATCCTGGGCCTGCTGCTGAACGTGCTGGTGCCGGTCAGCCTGCCCTGGGTGGCCTGACCTCCCACACCCGCCGCAGGACCGATGTTTCCGATTGGCGACGAGAACGAGCCGGGCCACGGGCTGGCCTGGGTCACCGCCACCCGCGCCCTGCCGTCCGCGACTCCACGCGCGTCGTGGCGCTGAGGCGGGCCGCGATGACCGGGACGGTTCTGGGCAAGGTCGAGGGTATCCACCTGCACGGGGAGCGCGGCGAGCCGATGCGGGTGGTCGAAACCGCCGAGCTGGTCGCCGGTCACGGCCTGGTCGGGGACCGCATGGCGGGCCTCGGGATTCCCGGCAGCCACGTAACCCTGATCGCGGCCGAGGGCGTGGAGGCCATGGTCGGCGAAACCGGCATCCAGCTGGCGCCCCACCAGACCCGACGCAACATCCTGACCCGCGGCGTCGACGTGCCGGCCCTGGTGGGCCGGCGGTTCCAGGTCGGGGAGGCCGTGTGCTACGGCGTCAAGGAGTGCGCACCTTGCAATCACCTCGAGTCGCTCACCTATCCCGGGGTCCGCGCCGGATTGTCAGGGCGCGGCGGCCTGCGGGCCGACGTGCTGTCCGGAGGTGCCATTCGTGTCGGCGACACGATCACCGTCCTCCTCGCCTGACCTGGCCGGACCCGATGGCGACTGACGCCGCCCACCGCACGCCGCCCGCGGGGCTCTTCACGCGCGATTCGGCGTCGTGGCGGGTGGATCGCGAGACGGTCGTTTTGGCCGGTGGCACCTGCGCGCTGCTCATGCAGATTGCTCATCCCGCGGTCGCCGCCGCGGTCGACGCGCACTCCGACTTCCGCACCGATCCGTTCGCTCGTCTGCGCCGCACGCTCGGCGCGAGCTGGGCCATTGTCTTTGGCGACCTGCCCGCCGCGGAGCGCGCCATCGGCCGCATCAATGCCATCCATGCCATGGTCCGGGGAGTGGTTCCGGAAACTGGGTCACCCTACCGGGCACTCGACCCTGAGCTCCTGTTGTGGGTCCACGCCACGCTGGTCGACACCGCCCTCCAGATGCACGACCGGTTCGTGGCCCCGCTCAACCCTGCCGAGCATGACGCCTACCACCGCGAGGCCGCATCGGTCGCGATCCGGTTCGGCGTGCCCGAGGCGCTGATCCCGGCCACCGCGGCCGAGCTGCGGACATGGATGGCGGGACGCATCGACTCCGGGGAGGTGCGCGTCAGCCCAACCGCGCGCGCCCTCCTGCCCTGGATCCTGTACCCGACCCGATTCCCGCCCCGCTGGATCTGGGACGCGGCGCACCTGGCGTCGATTTCGGTCCTCCATCCTGGAGTTCGTCGGCAGTACGGTCTGGGCTGGAGCGCTCCTCGGGAGCGTGGCGCGGAGCGCCTGGCGGCCGCGAGCCGCTGGCTCGTGCCGCGCATGCCGTCCGTGATCCGTCACGTACCTGCCGGCCGCTGAGGGACTGCGGGGCCGCGACTATCATGGCCCCGGCCCGGCGCCCTGCCCTGACCGATCGCCGGACGGAGTGAGATTTGCCTCGATTCACCACCCTCGCCGCGCTGGCCGTGGCGGTGACGTTCCTGCTGGTCGTGGTGGGAGCCATCGTGCGCGCCACCGGTTCCGGGTTGGGGTGCCCGGAGTGGCCGACCTGCCACGGGTCGTGGATTCCGCCCCTGGATGACCCGCACGCCATCATCGAGTGGAGCCATCGAACGGTGGCCGCCTTCACTGGGGCGGTGGTTGCCGGGGTGGCACTGGTCGCCGTCCTCCGCCACCGAGACCGGCCCGCGGTGGTCGTGGCCAGCGTCGCCGCCGCCGGCCTGGTCGTGTTCCAGGCCTGGCTCGGCAAGGTCGCGGTCGAGACGGACCTGTCGGGCGACATCGTGATGGCTCACCTGGCCACCGCCATGGGCCTGTTCGCCCTGCTGCTGTTCGTCTGGATGCGAAGCCGATATCCGCGTCAGGTCCCTGCCGCGGGGGGCTGGAGCGGCTTCGCCATCCTGGCCGGCCTGACCGCCCTGGCGACGTACGGGCTCCTGCTTCTTGGCGCGCACGTGACCGCCACCGGCAGCGCCCTGGCGTTCGACGACTGGCCGCTCATGAACGGCGTCCTGTTCCCGGCCCTGGATCCTGCCGTCCTCCCGCACGTGTGGCACCGATGGGCGACCGTGGCGGTCGGACTGCTCGTGGCCGGGACCGTGGTCGCGGCCCGGCGCGGACGCGAGCCAGCGCCGCTCCCCGTGCTGGCCACCACCGCCGGGGGGTTGTACCTGGCCCAGGTCGTGGTCGGTGGCGCCCAGGTCCTGACCGATCTGGCGCCCTGGACCCAGGTGGCCCACGTTGCGCTGGGCGCCGCCGTCTTCGGCGCGCTCGCGACCCTGGCCATGGCCGCGCACTACGTGGGTCGGATGGCATCCATGGCGCCGACCGGCGCTGAGCGCGCGGTCTCCTCCCGAGGCGACACTCTGCGCGCCTACGTCGCGCTCACCAAGCCCCGCATCATCGAGCTGCTGCTGGTCACCACCGTCCCGACCATGGTCCTGGCCGAGGGAGGCATCCCCCCGCTCGCGCTCATCGGCTCGGTGCTGGTTGGCGGCACCCTCGCCGCCGGCGGCGCAAACGCCATCAACCAGTACCTCGACCGCGACATCGACGACCTCATGCGCCGGACCCGGAACCGGCCCCTGCCCCGGCGGGCGGTGACGCCCCCCGCGGCCCTGGCCTTCGGGCTCGTCCTGAGCGCGGTCTCGTTCGCGTGGCTGACCCTGACCGTCAACCTGTTGAGCGCGATCCTGGCGGCCAGCGCGATCGTGTTCTACGTGGTCGTCTACACCCTGTGGCTGAAGCGGGCCACCCCCCAGAACATCGTCATCGGCGGCGCTGCCGGCTGCGTCCCGGTGCTGGTGGCCTGGGCTGCCGTGACGGGGACCGTGGGACTCCCGGCCCTGGTCCTGTTCGCCATTATCTTCGTCTGGACCCCGCCGCACTTCTGGGCCCTGGCGCTTCGCTATCGCGGCGATTACGAGGCCGCCGGCGTGCCCATGTTACCGGTGGTGCGCGGAGAGGTGGAGACCGCGCGCCAGATCCTGCTGTACTCGCTCGTGCTGGTCGCGATCAGCCTGCTCCTCCTGCCGGCGGCCGGGATGGGGCTGGTCTACCTGGTCGCGGCCGCCGCCCTGGGCATCGGCTTCATCGCGTGGGCCATGCGAGTGCGGCGGTCACCCGATGCCGATGCTTCGGCGATCGGCCTGTTCCGGTACTCCACCCTGTACCTGACCCTGCTGTTCGCGGCCGTCGCGGCCGACGCATTGGTCCGCGCAGCCATCGCCTAGAGCCGCGCTTCCGCATCCAGCCGCGCTTCGTCGCGGGCGTTGTGCCGTTCCTCCTGACGGACCCAGGCCGCGATCACCGCGAGCATGGCCAACAGGAAGACCAGGTCTCCCCACACCCACATCAAGGTCCCCGCGGCCTGCTGGTCAACCAGCGGCGAGGGTCCCCAGGCCCGGACAGTTGTCGCGTAGTGGGG
>DATKBC010000055.1:0-2101 GCA_035514415.1 Pleomorphomonadaceae bacterium
TGTCCGCCGACCAAGGTTGGTGGGCCGAGGCGAAGGAATGTAGATGGCGCGGACGCGTCCCGTCCGCACGGTATCGCTCCTGCGGAGCAGGCCGTCGGGCACATACAGAAGAGAGGCGCCCCCTGGGAGGCTAGTCGCTCCTTGGGGCGCCTCACTGTGTGGGATCAGCTCAGGGCGTCGCCGACTTGTCCGGCGTGGCGCGGATCCAGCCGCCGATCATGGCCCCTGACAGGCGGGCAGGGCAATCGCATTCTAGACGGACGACGTGGATACTCCAGCGGAGCCTGATCGCTTCGAAGGAGTGGAGGATGGAGGAATCGCGGTACTGGGAGCTGGCGGAGTTGCTGGAGCAAGACGGGGCGCTGATGGACCCGCGGCGGGGGCAGGGTCGGCGGCACCGGCTGGTGGACATCATCGTGATCGCGGTGGCCGCGGCGATCTGCGGGGCGGATGGCTGGGTCGAGGTGGAGATGTTCGGGCTGGCCAAGAAAGCGTGGCTCCGGGAGCACCTGCAGCTGGCGCATGGGATCCCGTCGCACGACACGTTTGGACGAGTCTTCAGTCGGATCGATCCCGAGGCGCTGATGGCGCGTCTGAACCACTGGATCGGGGCGAGCAGCCTCGCGGGCGCGGGGGCTGTGATCGCGGTGGACGGCAAGAGCGTGAGGCGGTCGCATGACCGGGCCGCAGGCAAGGCCGCGCTGCATCTGGTCAGCGCGTGGGCCACGGAGCACGGCGTGGTCCTCGGCCAACGGTCGGTCGAGAACAAGAGCAACGAGATCACGGCGATCCCCGAGGTCCTGGCCCTGCTCGACCTCAAGGGGACGGTGATCACCATCGATGCCATGGGCACCCAGACGAGCATCGCCAAGCAGATCGTCGAGGGGGGCGGCGACTACGTGCTGGCGCTGAAGGACAACCACCCCACGCTGCACCAAGAGGTCCGCCATTGGTTCAGCCGCGTGGACCATGCCGACTACCCCGAGCTGCTTCATGATCAGGACACGGCGGTCGGCAAGGGGCATGGCCGCGTCGAACGCCGAACCACCCAGACCATCCTCGCCAACGGCCGACTCTCCGACGACACCCGTGCCGATTGGGCGGGCCTCCAATCGCTCGTCGCCGTCCACGCCACCCGACGGATCGGCTCCAAGAAGACCCTCGAGACCCGCTACTTCCTCTCCAGTCTCCCCGGCGACGCCACGCGCCTTGCTCAGGCGATTCGCGCCCACTGGACGATCGAGAACAGCCTTCACTGGTCCCTCGACGTCGCGTTTCGCGAGGATGAGAGCCGCATCCGTACCGACCACGCCCCGGAGAACATGGCTACCCTACGGCGCTTTGCCCTCTCGCTCCTCAAGCGCGACACGACCACCAAGGCCGGCATCAAGGCGCGCCGCCTCAAGGCTGGCTGGGATCATGCATATCTCCGCCACCTCCTCGCACTTGCCTAGAATGCGATTGCCCTGGCAGGCGGTCGCCCGGGAACGTGCCATCATGCGAGAAGAGCCACACCGTCTCTTCGCCGCCCGCCATGTGGCCGGCAAACAGTGCGGCCTGCGGCGACACGGCCACCGCGGCGGCGTGGTCGTACCACTGCGCGATGCCCACCGGCTGGGGATTGGCCGGGTCGCCGACCCAGACCACCTCGAAACCACCCTCGCCCATGGCTACGTAGAGCCGGGAGCCGTCGACCGCGAGCGAGACGGGCTCGGCAAAGAGCGGCTCGGTCTGGCCCACTACGCGCGGTGCCGCCGGGTCCGACGGGTCCACCACCACGATACGCTTGCCGATATGGGTATACACCAGCGTGCCGTCGAAGGCCACGGCCTGCGTGGTCCCGCCGAGGCTGCCGGTCGGTTCGAAGATCGGCCGTTCAGCCACGAACCTGGCTCCGGCACTTCGTCCTGGCCCGCGTCCGGCCGGTACTGGTTCAACGGCACGAACCACGTCACCGTCGGACCGGCGTCGCCCAAGCGGGGATCCACCACCACGATGCGGTCAGGTGTTGCCAGCGGTCCGGCGCTGCGCAGCGGCAGGGCCACGTCCGGCATTCCCGGCGCCGTCAACTGGAACGCCGTCACCGGCTGGCGCAGGTCCT
>DATKBC010000056.1:0-2122 GCA_035514415.1 Pleomorphomonadaceae bacterium
GCAGCCTGTCCATTCCCCTCGACCCGTTGACTGCCCTGGATGTGGCCCTCGGCCCGACCACCACCTCCATGGATGTGGGCCGGGCGATCCGGGACGCGCATCTCCGCCATTTCGTGGCTGCCGGCGGGGTCGGCTTCGACGCCCAGGTGGCCTGGACGATGGCCAACCCGCGCCCGTGGTGGAAGAACGGTCGAGCCGGCTACTTCGCCGGCACCCTGGACGAACTGCGACGGTTCCACAACCAGCGGCTGCGGATCACGTTCGATACGGCCGATGGACGGGAGGTGGTGGACCACGTCTCGCTGATGGCCGCTTTCGCCAATGGCCCGTACTACGGTGGCGGGATGAAGATCTGCCCCGACGCGAGCCTGACTGACGGTCAGCTCGACGTCTGCGTGGTCGGCGACCTGACGCGCTTCCAGGCGCTCCGCGAGCTACCGGGCATCTACGAGGCCAAGCACGTCCACAACCCGAAGGTCCGCTTCTACCGCAGCCGTTGGCTGTTGATCGAGGGCGACGAGCCAACCCGCGTCCACCTCGACGGGGAGCCATGGGGGACCCTCCCGTTCCGAGTGGAAGCGCTCCCGGCAGCTCTCCAGGTGGCGGTGCCGGCATGAGTGAGGCGGAACCGGCTGCTCGCGGGTGGCAGGTGCTCGATGCCACGGGCCGTCCAATCGGCACGGTCGACGATGTCTTCGCCGACTACTTACTGGTCCGGACCCGCAGCTGGCTGCCGGTCGACCTCTACGTCCCGGTGACCGAGGTGACCCACGCAGACCAGGCCGAGACAGTCGTGCTCGCGGCGCAAAATGAGCGGGAGGCGTATCAGCGCTGGCATCGGCCGCTCAAGAAGGCCCCGCATGACTGAACCGACGGGCTTCCCCCCGGACGTCCTCGACGGCCTGCGCACGACCGATGAGGTTCGCATCGAGACCCGGGCCGCGCAATCGGCGCCGGCGCATCGGACCACCATCTGGGTCGTCGTGGACGACCGGGATCGGGTGCTGATCCGGACCTACCTCGGCCCGAGCTCGCGGTGGTACCGAGAGGCGCGTGCCAACCCCGAGTGCATGCTGTGGCTGGGGGGCGAGCCTGTCGCGGTACGTGCCGAGCCGGCGAATGACCCCGATCGGCTAGCCGCCGCCAGCCGGGAATATGAGGCCAAATACGCCGGTGACCCGGCGGTGCGCGGGATGGTGGCCGAGGCCCAGCTGCCGACCACGCTCGAACTGCGGCCGCGCTGAACGGGTACCCTACCCACGTGAACGAGGTCCAGCGTGCCGAGGCCTTCTACGGGCACGTCTCGACCGGGGGCAAGGTCGAGGCCGACGACTGGATGGCGGACGACTATCGGGCCGCCGTCCTGAAGTTCGTCGAGATGCACGCCAACAGCGAGCTCATGGGGGTCCTTCCGGAGCGCGACTGGATCCTGCGGGCGCCGAATCTGCGCCGCAAGCTGGCGCTGACCAGCAAGATCCAGGACGAGGTGGGGCACGCCCAGCTCCTGTATCGAGTGGCCGAAGACCTGGGCAAGAGCCGCGACGCGATGCTGGCCGACCTGCTGGCCGGCAAGACGAAGTTCCACAACGTCTTCCATTACCCCACCCGCTCGTGGGCTGACGTCGGGATCATCGCCTGGCTGGTGGACGCGGCGGCCATCGTCAGCCAGCAGGCCCTGCGCGACTCCTCGTACGCGCCGTATGCGCGAACCATGAAGAAGATCTGCTGGGAGGAATCGGTCCACATCATGCACGGCCGGGACGTGGTCTTGACCCTGATGACCGGCACCGACCGCCAGCGCGAGCTGGTGCAGGAAGCCCTGAACCGATGGTGGGGTCCGCTCATGCAGATGCACGGCCCGCCCACCGACCCCGCCACCGACCGCGACTTGATCTGGCAGATCAAGTCCAAGGGCAACGAGCAGCTGCGGCAGGAGTTCCTCTCGATCTACGTCCCCCGCATCTGGGAGCTGGGGCTCACCATTCCCGATCCTGAGCTGCGCCTTGACGAAGCAACTGGCCGTTGGCACTACACCGAGCCCGACTGGGACGAGCTGCGGTCGGTGGTGACCGGCCACGGACCGATGTCGCAGGAGCGTCTCGAGTTCCGCCGCTTCCATCGC
>DATKBC010000057.1:0-14480 GCA_035514415.1 Pleomorphomonadaceae bacterium
GCGCAGGAGGAGGACGCCGCGGTTGCCGTCCGTTTCCCGGTAGTCGCGGAGGCCGGTGCGCTCGAGGAACGACACGTACTCGTCCGATCGGCTGGCCGCCGTTCGTCCTCGCCAGATGCGGGCAATCATGGGATCGCCTCCGTTTCGGTGGATCGAGCCACTCTATTCTTAGCGCGTGCCGCCCGACGACACGAATGGCCGCTCTTCGCTCGACGACGCCCTGGAAGGGTTGAACGCCGGCTACGTGGCAGCGGTGTACGAGCAATACCGATCCGACCCGGCCAGCGTCGAGCCCGAATGGCGCCGCCTGTTCGACGCAGGATTGGCCGGGTTCGAGCCCGTGCGGCCCGCGGCGGCAGCTGCGCCGGCTACGGCGCCGACCGCGCCCGCCACAGCGCCCTCCGCACCCCCTGCTCCACCCGGGCCCAAAGCGGAGGAGCCGCCGCCCGGCGCCACGCCGCTCCGCGGACCGGCCGCCCGACTGGCGGCCAACATGGCGGCATCGCTGGGAGTTCCCACCGCCACCTCATTCCGCGACGTCCCGGTTGCCACCCTCGAGGCGCGGCGCCGCCAGCTCAACGAGCGGGTGGCGCCTCGAAAGGTGAGCTTCACCCACCTGGTCGGGTTCGCCATCGCCCGGGCCGCGTCGGAGCAGCCAGGTATGACCCGCGCCTTCGTCGATGTGGCGGGCAAGCCACACGCGGTCGATCCCGGCGCGGTCAACCTGGGGTTGGCCGTTGACGTCGAGCGTCCGGACGGCAGCCGGTTCCTGGTGGTGCCTGTCATTCGGGCTGCCCAGTCCCTGGACTTCGCCGCCTTGCACGCCCGGTACGAGGAGCTGGTGGCCGGCGCGCGGGCCGGCAGCCTGGGTCCCGATGACTACGCAGGGGCGACGATCACGCTCACCAACCCTGGGACCCTGGGCACAACCGCCTCGGTTCCGCGGCTCATGGCGGGTCAGGGCTCAATCATCGCCACCGGGGCCATCCGCGACGTCGGCGACACAAAGGTGATGACGATCACCTCGACGTACGACCATCGGGTCATCCAGGGGGCCGAATCGGGCGCGTTCCTGCGGCGGGTGGCCGCCCTGCTTGACGGTGCCGACGGATTCTACGAATCGGTGGCCGAGAGCCTTGGGGTGGCGCAGCTTCCCGATCTCTCAGCTGCTGAGCCGGAATCCGCAGGGCTGGAAGCCGTCTCCGAACACGCCGCCGGACCAGCATCCGCGCCAGAACCCGCTCCCCCGTCCGCGCCTATCCTGACCGGGCCGCCCGGCCCGGCAGTCACCGTGTCGGGCGCCGACCTGCGGCGCATGGCATCCGCCATGGCCCTCATCGACGCGTACCGGCTGTACGGCCACCTCGCCGCCGAGCTCGACCCGCTGGGGAGTCCGCCGCCCGGCGATCCTGCCCTCGACCCGGCGTTCCACGGCCTGGACCCCGACAGCCTGGACCGGATCAGTGCAGACCTGCTCGACGTCCCGGTAGGGGGCGACACCCTGGCCGAGGTCCTGGTGGGCCTGCGCCGGATCTACAGCGGGACGATTGCGTACGAGGTGGAGCACATCGCCAACCACACCCAGCGCGTCTGGCTGCGGCGTGCCATCGAATCCGGGGAGCATCGGTCCGCTCTCGAGCCCAAGGAGCAAAAGCGCCTCCTGACCCAGTTGACCGCCGTGGAGGGGCTGGAGCACTTCCTCCACAAGGCGTACCTGGGCCAGAAGCGGTTCAGCATCGAGGGGCTCGACACCATGGTGCCGATGCTCGATCTGGTGCTGGAAAGGGCCGCCGCTGAAGGCACCCGGCGCGCGGTCATCGGCATGGCGCACCGCGGACGCCTGAACGTGCTGGTCCACATCGTGGGCCTGCCGGTGGAGTCCATCCTGGCCGAGTTCGAGGCTGGCAAGGACGTGGAGAAGGCGCGGTCCGCGGACATCGAGATCGACGACGTGAAGTACCACCTGGGGGCGACCGGGAAGCACGGAACCGGCCGCGGGAGGGTGGAGGTCACCCTCATGCCCAACCCGTCCCACCTGGAGGCCGTCGACCCCGTCGTCGAGGGCCGCGCCCGTGCCGAGCAGACCGATCACTCCGGGCCGCTGGTGCGCCAGGACACGAGCCGCACGATTCCGATCCTGATCCACGGCGACGCCGGCTTCGCGGCCCAGGGCGTGGTGGCCGAGACCTTCAACCTGTCGCGCCTGGCTGGCTACGCCAACGGCGGGACCGTGCACCTGATCGCCAACAACCAGATCGGCTTCACGACCTCGGTGGGCGAGGCCCGCAGCACGACCTGGGCCTCGGACCTGGCCAAGGGTTTCGACATCCCGATCATCCACGTCAACGCCGATGACCCCGAAGCCTGCCTGGACGCCGTCCGCCTGGCGATGGCCTACCGGGCCGAGTTCGACGGCGACTTCGTCATCGACCTTGTCGGCTACCGCCGTTACGGGCACAACGAGGCCGATGAGCCAGCCTACACCCAGCCGCGGATGTATTACGCCATCGCGCGCCAGCGAACGGTTCGCGCCCAGTACGCCGAGCGGCTGGTGGCAGCCGGGGCGGTGTCCGCCAAGCGGGCCGAAGAGCTGGTCGACGAGTCACGCAGCGACCTGATGACTCGTCAGGCCGCGGTGCGCAAGGCCCAGGCCGAGCCCCAGCTCGACCGCGGCGCCGATTCGCTGACCGTCGAGGAGACCGACGAGCCGCGCACAGAGGTGGAGATGGACGCTTTGCTGGCCCTCAACGAGCAGCTCCACTCGATGCCCAAGGACTTCACCGTCCACCCCAAGCTGGTGCGCCAGATCCGTCGTCGTCGCGAGGCGCTGGCCGCGGACGAGGCGGCCGTCGAGTGGGGCCATGCCGAAACGCTGGCGTTCGGCTCGCTGCTGCGCGACCGGGTCGCGATCCGGCTCACCGGCCAGGACACGGTGCGTGGCACCTTCAGCCAGCGCCACCAGACCCTGGTCGACGCGGCAAATGGCACCACCTGGACTCCCATCCAGCACCTGGATGAGTCGAAGGCCAGCTTCGAGATCCACAACTCCCCGTTGAGCGAGTACGCGTGCCTGGGCTTCGAGTACGGGTACGCGGTGACGGTGCCCGAGGTCCTCGTCCTGTGGGAGGCCCAGTTCGGCGACTTCGTCAACGGAGCCGAGATCGTGATCGATCAGTTCCTGATCGCCGGGTTGGCGAAGTGGAGCCAAACTTCGCGCCTCACGCTGCTGCTGCCCCATGGCTATGAGGGACAGGGCCCGGAGCACTCGAGCGCCCGGTTGGAACGGTTCCTGGCCCTGGGGGCAGAGGGCAACATCCGGGTCGCCTACCCCACCACCGCGGCCCAGTATTTCCATCTCCTGCGACGGCAGGGCCTGCACGCCGAGCCCCGACCACTGGTGGTGATGACCCCCAAGTCCCTGCTCCGCCTGGCCGAGGCCGCCTCCCGGCCTTCCGAACTGGCGCGCGGCGGATGGGCGCCGGTGGTGGACGACCCGGACCGCCAGACCGATGCGGCGGCGGCCGCCGTGAGTCGCGTGATCCTGTGCAGCGGGAAGATCTACTACGACCTGGTCATGTCCGAGCTCCGGGCGGCCGCTCCCGAGACGGCCATCATTCGCGTCGAGCAGCTGTATCCGTTCCCCACCGACGTCCTGCGGGACGTACTCGCCCGCTACCCGCACATCGCGCGAGTCAGCTGGGTCCAGGAGGAGCCGCGCAACATGGGGGCTCGTAAGTTCGTGCTGCCCAAGATCCGATCCCTGGTGGCGTCCGAGATTCCGCTGGGCGACGTGTCCCGCCCCGAGCGCTCGCGTCCGGCCGAGGGTTATCCCGGCGCGCACCGCGCGGAGCAGGCCCGGATCGTCCGCGACGCGTTCGCGTAGGGTGGCGCCCCCGGCTCCCCTCCTGGAGCGCTATCGCGACCGGTTGGCGCGCCCCGGCGAGTCGTTCCCAATCTCGCTCGGTGAAGGCGGAACGCCGCTGGTCCACGCGCGGCGGCTGGGGGCGGCGATCGGTCTGGATCACCTGTACCTCAAGTTCGAGGGCACCAATCCCACCGGGTCGTTCAAGGACCGGGGCATGGTGCTGGCCGTGAACCGCGCACTGGGGAGTGGCGCCCGGATGGTCCTCTGCGCCTCGACCGGCAACACCAGCGCGTCGGCCGCCGCGTACGCCGCGGCGGCGAGGCTGACCTGTGGCGTCGTCCTGCCGGCGGGCAAGGTCGCGCGCGGGAAGCTGGCCCAGGCGCTGGCCGCCGGGGCGCGGCTGGTCGTGGTCGAAGGCAACTTCGACGCCGCCCTGGAGGCGGTGCGCGCCCTGGGCGAGGCCAGCGACGTGGTGGTGGTCAACTCGATCAACCCGGACCGCCTCGAAGGCCAGCAGACCGTGGCCTGGGAGATCGCCGACGCGCTGGACGGCGCCCCGGACGCGGTCGCCCTCCCGGTGGGCAACGCGGGCAACATCACCGCCGCCTGGCGCGGCTTCGTCCGCATTGGGAAGCGTCCGAGGATGCTCGGATTCCAGGCTGCGGGCGCGGCGCCCATCGTCAAAGGAGCCCCGGTGCCCGACCCGGAGACAGTGGCCACCGCGATCCGGATCGGCAACCCCGCCTCGTGGGAAGGGGCCACCACCGCGCGCGACGAGTCCAACGGGTTGATCGAATCCGTCACCGACGCCCAGATCCTGGCCGCGCAGGGCGACATCGCCCGCCTGGAAGGGATCTTCTGCGAGCCCGCCTCGGCCGCGGGCGTGGCCGGCGTCCGGCAGCTGGCCGAGGCCGGCCGGCTGGATCGGTCCACGTCGGTGGTCTGCATCCTCACCGGCCACGGGCTGAAGGACCCCGACACGACGCCCGGCGAGCTGGGCGATCTGGCCCCGATCCCGGCCACGGCCGACGCCATCCGCCGCGCGATCGGTGCCTGAACGCTGCACCTGGGCCGCCGGGTCGGCCGCGAACATGCTCGCCTATCACGACACCGAGTGGGGCGTGCCGCTCCACGACGATCAGGCCCTGTTCGAGCTCCTGATTCTTGAGGGCGCCCAGGCCGGATTGAGCTGGACGACCATCCTGAACCGGCGCGAGGGCTACCGGAATGCCTTTGCGGGCTTCGACCTGGCGACCGTGGCCGCCTTCGGCCCCGACGACGAGGCCCGCCTTGTGGCGGACGCCGGGATCATCCGCAACCGGGCCAAGGTTCGCTCCGCCATCGACAACGCGCAGGCTGCCCTCCGGGTGGCAGCCGAGCAGGGCAGCCTGGATCGGTACATCTGGTCATTCGTGGACGGCAGACCGATCCAGAACCGATGGGAACGCCTGGGCGAGCTGCCGGCCGAGACCGACGCTTCTCGCGCCATGTCGCGCGACCTCAAGCGGCGCGGCTTCTCGTTCGTGGGCCCCACCATCTGCTACGCCTTCATGCAGTCGGCCGGACTGGTCAACGACCACCAGATCGGATGCTTCCGATACGCCGAGGTGGCGGCCCTCGCCTGACCGATACACTCGGCCGCGTGGCCACGCCCATTGCATCGGTCGACGTCCCGGCCAGCAGCGCCAACCTGGGGAGCGGGTTCGACTGTTTCGCGGCCGCCCTGAGCCTGAAGCTGCGGGCCGAGCTGCACCCCGGAAACCTGCCCGGGATCGTGCTGACCGCCCGCGGCGAGGGAGCAGCCGAGGCCGAAGGCTCGGGCTACGACAGCCTGGTGGTGCGCGCCTTCCGGGAAGGCCTGCGCGCCGCGGGCGGCCCGCCGGGTGGCAATGCCGCGTGGAAGATCGAGGTCTCGAGCATGATCCCAGCCGCCCGCGGCCTGGGGAGCAGCGCGGCCGCCATCCTGGCCGGCATCCTGCTGGGAGCCAGCGCCGGTTGGCTCCCCACCAACGCGGACCAGCTGCTGGCCCTCGCCGCGCGGCTGGAGGGCCATCCCGACAACGTGGGCGCCGCTCTGTACGGTGGCTTCACGCTGGCCGTCATCGACCGACAGGGCGAGGTCACCCTTCGCCGATTCCGCGTTCCGGAAGCCTGGATCCCGGTCCTGTTCATCGCCCAGGCCGAGAGCCACACCTCGGACATGCGTGCCGCCCTGCCCGGACGGGTGCTCCACGCCGATGCGGCCGCCCAGGCGGGACGCGCCGCCCTGCTGGCCACGGCCGTCCTGACCAGCGACGCATCACTGCTTCGGACCGCCATGGATGACCGACTGCACCAGCCCTACCGCCTGCCGCTGCTCCCCGGAGCGGCCCAGCTCATCGAGCTGGCGTACGAGATCGGCGCGGCCGGCGCCTGCCTGTCGGGGGCCGGGCCCTCGGTGCTGGCCATCTGCGATTCGCCCCTGACTGCGCACTCGGTCGAGAAGGCCTGGAACGCGGCCGGCCAGGCCGGAATGGCCACCCGGCTCCGCTTCGACACCGCCGGCGCTCGGTTGAGCACCGGCCAGACAACGGAAAGCAAAGCGGGCGCATGAGCCTCGTCTCGCTGGCCGGAGTCTCGAAGAGCCACGGCGCCCAGCACCTCTTCTCCGACGTGAGCCTCCAGGTCAGCGCGGGCCGGCGGATCGCGATCGTGGGAGCCAACGGGACGGGCAAGACGACCCTGCTCGAGATCATCACCGGCGACCAGCAGGCCGACACGGGCTCGGTCGCAAAGGGCAAGGACGTGGTCATCGGTTACCTGCGTCAGGAGGTGGCCGAGACCCGCGGGCACACCGTCCTGGCCGAGGTCATGGCCGGCGCGGGCAAGATCACCGGCATCGGGCGCCGAATGCGGCACATCGAACAGGAGATGGCCGAGCTCGGGGCTTCGGCCGCTACTCAGGCTGAGACCGAAGCCGAGCTGGCCGAGCTGATGGACGAGTACGGGCGGCTCCAGCATCGGTTCGAGCAGCTGGGCGGCTGGTCCCTGGAGGCGGAGGCCCGGCGCATCCTGGCCGGCCTGGGGTTCGCCGATGCGGATGCCGAGCGCGACATCGGCGAGTTCTCCGGCGGCTGGATGATGCGGGTGGCCCTGGCGCGGCTGTTGCTGGCCAACCCCGACCTGCTGCTTTTGGACGAGCCCAGCAACCACCTCGACCTGGCATCGGTCGAGTGGCTCCAGGGATTCCTGGCCGAGTACGCCGGAGCGCTCATCCTGGTCAGCCATGACCGCGACTTCATCAACGTCGTCGCCAACCGGGTGGGCGAGCTCAGCCGGCACATGCTCACCGAGTACGTGGGCGACTACGCCGATTTCGTGAAACAGCGCGACACCCGTCTGGCCGAGCTGGAGCGCCAGGCCAGGGCCCAGGGCCGCAAGATCGCGCAGTCGGAGCGATTCATCGAGCGGTTCCGGTACAAGGAGAGCAAGGCCCGCCAGGTCCAGAGCCGGATCAAGATGCTGGATCGCATGGAACGGGTGGTGGTGCCCGAAACGCGGACCAAATCCATCCGGTTCCGCTTCCCGCAGCCGCAGCGAAGCGGACGCACCGTCATCACCCTGGGCGGCATCACCAAGCGCTATGGCGACCACACCGTGTACGACGGGCTGGACCTGGTCCTGGAACGCGGCCAGAAGGTAGCGCTCATCGGTCCCAACGGGGCAGGCAAGAGCACCCTCCTGAAGATCCTGGCCGGTGCCCTGGAGTTCGATGCCGGGACACGCGAGCTGGGCCACAACGTTCGGGTCGCGTACTTCGCCCAGCACCAGATCGAGGCGCTCAACCCCGCCAACACGGTCCTGGAGGAGCTGGAGGAGGCAGCCCCGCGACTGACCTCCGCCGAGCAGCGCCGGTTGCTGGGGACGTTCCTGTTCTCGGGGGACGACATCATGAAGCCGGTCAAGGTCCTGTCTGGTGGGGAGCAGACTCGCCTCGCGCTGGCCAAGCTGATGGCCGACCCGGCAAATCTGCTGTGCCTGGACGAGCCCACCAACCACCTCGACATCGCCAGCCGCGACGTGCTGGAGGACGCGCTGACAGCCTTCGGCGGCACCCTGGTCCTGATCACCCATGACCGATACCTGATCCGAACCGTGGCCAACGTCATTTGCGAGGTCAACGGCGGTACGGCGATCCTGTACCCCGGAGATTTCGAGTCATACGCCGACGCGCGCGGGATCGACGTCGAGCGGCCCGGTGCGACCGAGGGCGTGGCCACTCCCCGGGGAGTCGTTGCCGCCCGCTCTCGGCGCGAGACGACGGACGAGGCCACGGCCCGCAAACGCACCCAGGCGGAGGCCCGCAACCGTCTCCACCGGCTGACCCGCGACGCCCGGGCCGCCCTGGAACGGACCGAGGCTGACCTTGCAGCCACCCAGGCCGAATTGACCAATCTCACCCAGCGGCTGGCGGATCCATCGGTGTATGCCGATCCCGCGCTCGTGCGCCGCCTGATCGAGAGCCACAACCAGGCGCTGGACCGGTCCGAGGGGTTGGCCGCCGAACGCGATCGGTTGGCTGCCGAGCTGTCGACCGCCGAGACCGCGTCATGAGCACCGGCCGTCCGCGAAGCGACGGAGTCGGCGCCGGCCTGGTGGTGCTGGCGGCGGTGTGCTTCGCAACCTTGGGGCCAACCGCTCGATTCGCGTTCGAGGCCGGCGTGGGCGAGCTGACCCTGGTCCTGTGGCGGGTGGCCATCGGTGGCCTGTTCGTGCTCGGCACGGCCCTTGTCCTGGGGCGCCTCGGCCAGGTGGTGGCCCGGCCGCTGCGAGAGATCCCGCGCCGGCAGCAGCTCATGCTGGGCGTGGCGGGTCTCACGAATGCGGCCCTCAACCTGACGGTGTTGATGGCCATCAGCCGGATCAGCATCGCGCTGGCCCTGCTGGTCTTCTACACCTATCCCGCCCTGGTGGCCCTCGTCTCGACCGCCTTCTTCGGGGAGCGGCTCGACGCCCTTCGCTGGAGCGCGCTGGGGGTGAGCCTGTTCGGCCTGGCGCTGGTCGTCATCGGGGCCGGAGACGTTGGACAGTTGGACATGGTGGGAGTCGGCCTGGCCTTCATCGGAGCTCTATGCCAGGTCGTGTATGCCTTGTCGGCACGACATGGATTCCCATCGGTCCCATCGCCGCAGGCGGGAGGCGTCACCTTCGCCGTAGCCGCGCTCACCTATGTCGTGTTCGCTGGGGCGACCGGCCAACTCGGGGTGATGGACTCCCCGCTGGCCTCGAGCGCGGCGCTGGTGCCGGTGCTCTTCGCGGGCGTAGTGGGGGCCGGCATCCCGACCATGGCCTGGATCATGGGCATCCGGATCCTGGGCGCGCCGCGGGCAGCCATCATCTCAACCCTAGAGCCGGTCGTCGGCGTGGCCCTGGCGGCGCTGCTGCTGGCCGAGATCCCGACCCCGCTCCAGGTGCTGGGCGGAGCCTGCATCGTGGGGGCCGCGATCGTGGTCCAGCGTCGACCCGGCGTCGTACCTACCGAGCATGAGGCCGTCGCGGATGGCTCTATCCTGCCCTCGTGACTGCCGATCTGGACCTTCAGGACCAATGGTCTATGGCCGCGGTCGGTCGCCAGGACGACCCTATCCAGCCTCGTGACCAGTAGCCGCCGCCTCGTCTGGCTGGCCCTCGTGGGACTTGCTGTGGGTTCCTGCTCACCCAGCCCGAGCCACTCGCCGGGCCCCTCCGTGAGTCCCACGCCCACCGCCATCCCGACCCCCGAGCCGACGCCTGAGCCCACGCCAACGCCCACTCCGGCCATCCCGGATGGCGCTCTGCTCCCCAACCTGGTCATGGAGCCGCTCACCGAGTGGCACGTCGAGTTCCGTGACGGCCAGCGCCTGCTGCGGGTGACGACCGTTTTCAGCAACTACGGAGACGGGCCGTTCGAGCTGCGCGGCAGCCGGGCAAGCACGGATGAGACGTCCATGCCGATGATGGATCAGATCGTGTACACCGCCCCGGGCGACTTCCGCCGAGTGCCAACCACCGTGGACGCCCGATACGCGGGAGATGGGCACGACCACTGGCATGCGCAGGGGATGGTGACGATGGAGCTGAGCCCGGTGCTGGACCCGGGGTCGATTCGCAACGGGAGCAAGATCCACTTCTGCGTCTTCGACAACACCCGCACCAACCCGGAGTTGCCCTCGTCCAGTGAGGACAGCTACTACTTGTTCGACTGGTGCGGCACGCCCGAGTCGTTCTCGGTCCGGTACGGCCTGTCGGTGGGGTGGGGAGACCGATACGGGTGGGACTTCGCCAACCAGTGGATCGACATCACCGATGTGGCCGGTGGCACCTATACCCTGAAAGCCACCGTGGACTGGGCGGACAACTTCTACGAGACCGATGACACCGACAATTGCGTCGTGAGCCAGATCCAGATCCCTGCCGCCGGCGAGGGCCAGATCATCACCGTCGAGGTCGACAGCCAACCCTGTCCGTCTTAGGCCATCAGGGCGGCGTGGACGGCCTGGGCGGCCTGGGCCGCGCGGGCGACAGGAACCTCGGCCCACACGACCCGCAGGCCGCCCTCGTCGAATGAGCCCTCACCGTGGGCGGGCAGCGGCAAGAGCTCGGGCATCCGTAACGCTGGGCCGATGAGGCTGATCCGCGCGATTCGCTCCTTGCGGTCCACGGCCAGCAGCATTGCTCCATCGGCGCCGCGCAGGGAGCGGGGTGGCACCTCGGTGGCGGGCGCGTCATCGTCAAGCGAGCGCACTACCAGCCGCAGCCGGCCACGGCGAGCTCGGCGCACGGCCACAGGGTGAACGACCTTGGCACCCAGTTCCCCAAGGAGCTCCAGTTGGAGGGCGTTGACCACGGGCAACAGCCGCGCCCCGGGGACCAGGTGCGGGTCGGCCTCCCACACCCCGCCGGTGTCCTTGAACAGCTCGCAGCGATCGGCACGTAAGGCGACCGCCAGGGCCACGGCCGAGAGGTCCGTCCCGCCTCGACCAAGCGTAGTCAGCTCCCCGTGGGCTCCGATCCCCTGGAAGCCGGCCACGACCGGCACCAGCCCCTCCGCCACCGCGGTCCGCAGCGGGCGCGAGTAGACGCGACGAACGGCTGCTCCCAGGTGAGCGGCCGCGGTCCGGATCCCCGCCTCGGCGCCGCTGAACGAGCGGGCGGGTATGCCACGCGCCTCGAGCCCAAGCGCGAACAGGGCCGCCGACAGCGCCTCCCCGGTGGCCAGCGCGCGGTCGGTCTCGCGCGCGAGCGCGGAGTCGGGAGCGTGGGCGGCATCGCCCCGCAGGCTCGCGCCGCCGTCGGGCAGCAGGACCGAGGCCGACGACAGGATGGCATCGGTCACGCCCTCGAAGGCCGAGACGACCACCACCGGGCGCAGCCCGGCAGCCCGCTGGCGGACGACCACGTCCACGGCGGCCGCTACGTCCTCGGGCCGGGTCAGCACCGAGCCGCCGAACTTGTCGACGACGATCGGTCGTGCGGGCGTCATGGAGCGGACTGTAGCGCTACCCTCGCCAGGTGCCTCCCCGCGCTCGCGCCGCCACGCTCCGCGCCGTCCGACGGCAGATCCTGGCGTGGTACCTGGCCGATCACCGCGATCTGCCCTTTCGGCGAAGCCGCGAGCCGTGGCGCGTGCTGGTCGCCGAGGTCATGCTCCAACAGACCCAGGCGTCGCGGATCAGCGAGCGGTTCGACCGCTTTGTGAACCGATATCCGTCGCCGGAAGCCATGGCCGATGCGACCCAGGCGCAGGTCCTGGCCGATTGGAGCGGCCTCGGCTACAACCGCCGTGCGGTGCTTCTGCACCGATCGGCCAGATCACTCGCCGCCCAGGGCTGGCCGGACACAGTCGATGGGCTGGAGCGGCTGCCGGGGATTGGCCCGTACTCGGCCCGCGCGGTCGCATCCATCGCCTTCGGCCAGCCGATCGGCGCGGTGGACACCAACGTCCGACGCTGGATCGTCCGCCGGTTCGCGTCGGACCCGTCTGATCGTCGGGCTCTCCAGGACATGGCCGACCGCCTGGCCGGCGCAGAGGCCACACCCGATCCGCAGGAAGCGGGCACGTGGACCCACGCCTCGATGGAGTTCGGCGCCCGGATCTGCACCGCCCGCGCGCCGCGCTGCGACAGCTGTCCCGTGTCCCGGGGCTGTCCGTCCCGATCGAACCCGCGCCGCGTCCCCGTCCCGCGCCAATCGGCGGCGACCGCGCCTTCCCGCGCAGCGCGCGGCGCTCTCCTGCGGGCGCTGGCGTCAGCGCCCGCGCATCGGTTAGGTGGGAGGAAGGCGAGTCAGATCGTGAACGGCGGGGCGAACGGCGCCAATTACCGCGAAATTACCAAGGGGTTGGAGCGGGACGGGCTTCTGCATCGGTCTGGAGGAGACCTCGTTCTGGGTCCGCGCTAGGTTGACATCAGGGTTGTCGTCAGCGCGACAGTATCGGTCGCCGATCTCAAATATCTTGGCGCAGATGTTCGGAATGACCGCCACGACCGCCTGGGAGCTCGAAGCCGAGCGCCGGGTTGAGTTGGCGCAACGCGCGAGGTATGCATCCGGTCCAGCGGCCCGCGATGGGCGCAAGAACGGGCTGTTCGCCGCTCTGCGCCGGCTGGCCGGGTCGCTGCGGCAGGCACCTGCGGCCGGCCTGAAGAACGCGCGAACCTGACCGCCGCCACCGGGCGGGCGCAGAGCCGCCTGCCGGCCCGGATACAATCGCTCCGTGAGCCGAACCACCGCCAGCCTGAGCGTGCAGGTAGGCGACCCGATCCCGTCCATCGGCCTGCGCGCCACGGACGGATACCTCCTGAATTTGCGCTCGTGGGTGAGCAAGTCGCCGGTGGCCCATATGTTCTTCGCCGGGCCGAGCCTGAGTGGAGCCGCCCGCGACGAAGCGGACGTCCTGGCCCGAGAGCTGGCCGCCGCTGTCCCTCGCCTGGACGCGGCCGGGATCGCATTGACCGGGATAACAACCGACAACGAGCGTCAGCAGAAGGACTACGCGACGGCCCTGAACCTCCCGTTCCTGCTGCTCAGCGACGAACGGCAGATCGCGTCGCAGGCGCTGGGCGTGCCGCTGGCCGAGAAGCGCGGGAACACGAACGTCGCGCAGCCGGTGCTGATCAGCGTCGACGAGACCGGGCTGGTGCGTGAGGTCTATCACAAGCCCGATCCGCGCCTGGTGGCGGCGATCATCCTCGAGACCTTCCGAGAGCTCCTCCCGGCCTGAACCGATGCTGGCCGTCCGGACGTACGCCGCCGGCGAGCCACTGCGACTCGAAGAGCTGCCTGTCCCCGTTCCTCACGGCACCGAGGTGCTGGTCCGGGTGGCCGGGGCAGGCGTGTGCCACACAGACCTCCACATCGCCCGGACCGATCTGATCAAGGTCGAACGGCCGATCACGCTGGGCCACGAGGTGGCCGGCTCGTTGGCGGCGCTCGGACCGGGAGCGGCGCCGCTGCTTCGGCGGGTCAAGGTCCGGGAAGGCGATGCGGTGGCCGTGTTCGGCGGCTGGGGATGCGGGGAGTGCCGGGAGTGCCGCCGTGGCGAGGAGCAGCGCTGCGGGAGCGGGCGCTCGCCGGGATTCCAGGTGGACGGCGGGTATGCCGAGTACCTCCTGGTCCCCCATCCTCGCCACCTTGTTGCGCTGGGCCAGCTGGACCCGGTTGAGGCCGCTCCGCTGGCGGATGCTGGCGTGACCTCGTTCCGCGCCGTGCGCCGCGCCGTTCCGTGGCTGGCGGACGGGTCGCGGGCGTTGCTCATCGGCCTGGGCGGGCTGGGCCAGTTTGCGCTCCAGTTCCTGCGACGGCTGCCGGAGGTGGTGGTCGGGGTGAGGGAGATCGACCCCGACAAGATCCAGATCGCGTCTCGGCTGGGTGCCGACGTGGGGTTTCTGGCCGGCGACGAGGAGCTTGTCTTCGCGGGGATGGGCGGGCCGGCGGACGTCGTGTTCGACTTCGTGGGATCCGATGAGACGCTGGCACTCGCCGCGCGGTTCGTGGCCCCCGGCGGGCTGGTGTCACTCGTGGGCGAGGCTGGCGGTCAGATGACGTTCTCGTTTGCGGCACTCCCCGTGGAGGCGTCGCTCACCACCACGTCCTGGGGATCGCCCGACGACCTGCGCGACGTGGTGCAGCTCGCCCGGCGCGGCCGCCTCCGCTGGTCCGTGGATCGCATGCCGCTCCGCGAGGCGGCCGCCGCCCACGACCGGCTGGCCGCCGGCCAGGTCCCCGGAAGACTGGTGCTCGTCCCCTAGGCTTCAGGCGCCGGACTGGTCAGTTTGCGCACAAGACGAAGCACGTCCGCAGCTCCAGCCATCAGCCGGTCCACTCGTCGACCAGGCGCTGCATCTGCTCCACGAAGAACGTTGCGCCCTTCTGCTCGTACAGCGCCTCCGCCTTGCGAGCCGCGGCCACGGCCTCGTCGTTCTTTCCCGCCTCGCGGAGCACGTGGGCCAGGTGGACCAACACGTCACCACGCTGAGAGAGGTAGTCGGTCTGACCCATGATCGCGGCAGCCTCCCGGGCCAGCGCCTCGGCCGCGTCGGAGTCGCCGCGGCGTGAGAGGACCCGAGCCTGCACCGCCCGTCCGCCGGCCTGGGAGACC
>DATKBC010000058.1:0-2222 GCA_035514415.1 Pleomorphomonadaceae bacterium
GGTCGCACAACAGCTCGAGGTGGAGGGGCGCCGGCGCTTGCTGGCCGCGCCAACCGACCCGGCCCTCGCCCGTCGCCTGGCGACCATCCTGCGCATCGCGTCCGAGGCCGGTACGACCGGCGCTCGCGACGGCCGGGCCCGGCTCCAGTTGGAACTGCTGGCCATCGACTCCGCGACTCAGCCTGTTGCCGCGGCAGTGGAGTTGCCGGCGAAAGCGGCCGCGCCAGCGGCCCCTCGACCAGTACCGGCGGCGGCACCCGCGACGCCGCCGCCAGCAGCCTCGCCGCCCGCGACGCCGAGGCCGGCCACTCCGATCCCCGCCATACCGCCCGAGAGCATGGCCGCCGGCTCAGCCTCTCACCCGTCTCCCAACGGTGCCCGTCCGACCCTGGCGGAAGTCCGCGCCCGCTGGGGCGAGGTCGTCGAGCGCGCCCACCCGGTCGTCAAGCCGCTCATCAAGGAGTGCCGTCCATACGAGCTGGATGGCGTGCGACTGACCCTCGCCTTTCCCGAGGGCCGCGAGTTCATGCGCGGCCTGATCGCGGGTCGGGCGCGATCCATCGAAGACCTGCTGGGCGACATGTTCGGCGGCGCCTGGTCGGTGGAGGCCGTGGCGGCCTCGGTTGACCTCGAGCCGCTGACCGTCGAGCAGGCCATTTCACCCAAGGAGAGCCCCGAGGCCGCCGCTCTCCTCCAGCGTACGCTGGAAATCACCGGCGGCCAGCTGGTGGATGCGCCCGAGGTCCGCTGAAGCGGTGAACATCGGTCAGCTGACCCGGATGGCCCAGGAGATGCAGGCCAACATGGCCCGCGTCCAGCAGGAGCTGCGCGACACGACGGTCGAGGCCACCGTCGGCGGGGGAGCGGTCCGGGTCGTGATGACCGGCGCGCAGGAGCTGCGATCGGTCGAGATCGACCCCGCTACCGTGGACGCGTCGGACGTCGAGCTCCTCCAGGACCTGGTCTTTGCCGCGGTCACCGACGCGCTGGCCCAGAGCAAGCGGCTGGCGGAGGAGAAGATGGCGGCCATCTCCGGCGGCCTGGGGCTGCCCGGCCTGCCCGGCTTGCGCTGAACCGAACCGACATCGGTCCATGGCTGGTCTGATCGCCCCTGTCGCCCGCTTGATCGAGGCCTTCAACCGGCTGCCCGGGGTCGGGCCCAAGACCGCCCAGCGGCTCACCTATCACGTGCTGCGCAGCCCGGCCGACGAGGCTCGGGCCCTGGCCGAGGCGCTGGTCGCGGTCAAGGAGCAGGTCGCCTACTGCTCGGAGTGCTGGAACATCACGGAGGTCGACGTCGACCCGTGCGCCATCTGCGCCGACCCGCGGCGTGACGCCACCCGGATCTGCGTGGTCGAGGAGCCGTTGGACGTCCTGGCCATCGAGCGCACCCGCGAATTCCAGGGTCGCTACCACGTGCTGCACGGCGCCATCAGCCCCATCGACGGCATCGGTCCGGAGCGGATCAAGGCTCGCGAGCTGCTGGTGCGCGCCGAAAACGGGGGACTGGCCGAGGTGATCCTGGCCACCAACCCCACCCTGGAGGGAGAGGCGACCGCGATGTACCTGGCCGACCTGCTCGGGAAGTCGGTGCCGGCCATCACCCGCATCGCACGCGGCGTGCCGGTCGGCGGCGACATCGAATACGCCGATGACGTGACCTTGATCCGGTCACTCCAGGGCCGCCGCCAGATGGATCCCACCTAGGCCATCCGTGGTTGACAGTCGAATGACCCACCCGTAAACTCACCAGTCGCGCCGGCAGACCGCCGGCAGGTGGGCCGTGAACGGCGACACAGTGTCGCGCAGCGCGGACGCCGGGGTTTCTCCCAAGGAGGCCTCGAATCGAACGAAACCGATCCAATCGGTGGCGTTGCCTTATCAGCTGAAGAGTGACAGGAACCCACACGAGTCAGCGGGACCAACGTCTGGACCCTTTACCGGTGGAGCAGCCGCAAGGCGAGACCACTGGTTTTTTGTTCGGAGAGTTTGATCCTGGCTCAGGACAAACGCTGGCGGGGTGCATGAGACATGCAAGTCGCACGGGGTTGATCGGGCTTGCTCGATCAACCTAGTGGCGAACGGCTGAGTAACGCGTAGGTGACCTACCCGGAAGTGGGGAATAACTGCCCGAAAGGGTGGCTAATACCGCATGTGGCCGGCGATTCATTTCGCCGTCTAAAGGAGCAATTCGCTTCCGGAGGGGCCTGCGTCCGATTAGC
>DATKBC010000059.1:0-3300 GCA_035514415.1 Pleomorphomonadaceae bacterium
CGGTGATGGCAGTGTGGGGCGTGCCGACAGCGCATGAGGACGACGCCGAGCGGGCGGTGCGGGCGGCCCTCGACCTGGTGGCCAGCACGGACCGCCTGACCAATGGAGGGGCGGATCTCGAGCTCCGGGCCGGGGTCCTGACCGGCGAGGCGGCGGTCACCGTGGGTGCCAGCGGACAGGGGATGGTGGCCGGGGACCTGGTGAACACCGCCTCCCGCCTCCAGAGCGCCGCTCCTCCCGGCACGGTGCTGGTGGGCGAGTCCACCTACCGCGCCACGTCGGGTGCCATCGGTTACGAGGAGGCCGGGGATCAGCTCCTGAAGGGCAAGACCGCCCCGATCGCCGCCTGGCGAGCTGTCCGAGTGCTCGGCATGCGCGGCGGCGCGGGCCGCCGCACCGCCCTCGAGCCACCCTTCGTCGGCCGCGACGACGAGCTGCGCCTGATCAAGGACCTGTTCCATGCCACCATCCGCGAACGGAAGCCGCGCCTGGTGACCGTGGTCGGCCAGGCCGGGATCGGCAAGAGCCGCCTGGGCTGGGAGTTCGAGAAGTACATCGACGGCGTCACGCTGACCGCCTATTGGCACGCGGGCCGCTCCCCGTCCTACGGAGAGGGGATCAGCTTCTGGGCGCTGGCCGAGATGGTCCGCGAGCGAGCCGGCATCGCGGAGACCGATGACCCCGACTCCGCCCGCCGCAAGCTGGCTGCCTGCGCCGACGAATGGCTGACCGACGCCGAAGAACGGCGCTGGGTGGAGCCCCGCCTGGCGGGCCTGCTGGGCCTGGAGGACATGCCCGCCGGCCAGCGCGAGGAGCTGTTCGCAGCGTGGCGGACGTTCTTCGAGCGGATGGCCGACCGGGATCCGGTGGTACTGGTCTTCAAGGACCTGCACTGGGCCGATGCCGCCCTCCTGGAGTTCATCGAGCACGTCCTGACCTGGTCGCGCACCCATCCCATCTACGTGCTGGCCATGACCCGCCCCGAACTGTTCGAGCGCCATCCGGCGTGGGGCGGCAGCGCGGTCCGCAACGCCACCACCCTGGCCCTCGAGCCGCTGGCCGATGGACCGATGCGCGAGCTCCTGCATGGCCTGGTGCCCGGTTTGCCCGACGACGCGGTCGCGACCATCCTGGCCCGGGCGGAGGGGATCCCGCTGTACGCGGTCGAGACCGTTCGAATGCTCATCGACCAGGGGCGCGTGGTTGCCGGAGGGGACGGCTACGTCTTGGCCGGCCCGATCGAGAAGTTGGCCGTGCCTGAGACCCTCCAGGCCCTGGTGGCGGCCCGCATCGACGCCAACGATCCGGAGGATCGCGCCCTACTGGCCGACGCGGCGATCCTGGGCCAGAGCTTCACCCTGTCGGCGCTGGCCGGCGTGACCGGCAGAGATGAGGCCGCCCTGCCCGACGCCCTTGAGCGCCTCGTTCGGCGCGAGCTCCTGATCCGCGACGACGACCCGCGCTCGCCCGAGCGCGGCCAGCACCGGTTCGTGCAGGCCATTGTGCGTGAGATCTCCTACGAAACACTGTCGAAGAAGGATCGCCGGGCCAAGCACCTGGCCGCGGCGCGGTACTTCGAGGCGCTCGGCGACGAGGAGGTGGCAGGGGTCCTGGCGAGCCATTACCTCGAGGCTCTGCGGGCCACGCCGGCGGGACCCGAGGCCGATGCCCTGGCGGCGCAGACTCGCATTGCCCTGCGGGCGGCAGCCGACCGCGCGACGGCGCTCCACTCCCATGGCGTTGCGCTCCGCCACCTCCAGGACGCCCTGACCATCACGTCCGACCCGGCCGAACAGGCCGCGCTCTACCTGGACGCGGCGATTTCCGCCGACAGTTCCGGCGACCTGAGGTCGGTGGAATATGCGCGCACGTCGGCGGAGCTGGCGTCGGGGGTGGGGGACCGGCCGGCCACGACCCGGGCCTCGACACTGGCGGGCAAGTTCAACACCAACTATGGGCACGGCCTGGAGGCCATCGTGATCCTTGAGCCGCTGGTGGCCGGGCTGTCCGAGGACGAGTCGGGAGCCGCTGCCGCGTTTGCCGAGCTGGCCCGGGTCTACATGCTGACCGACCGCAACGCGGAGGCCGTCGAGATGGCCGACAAGGCCCTCCGCGCCGCGGCGACCGCACGCGAGACGGAGGTCATCGTCGAGGCGCTCGTCACCCGGGGTCCGGCCATCGAGCATGCGGGGCGGATCGACGAAGCCGAAGCCACGCTCCGCGGAGCCATCATCCTTGCCGATCGCAACGGCCATTACTGGTCGGCCCTTCGGGCGCGCAACAACCTGCAATCGACCATTGTCGAGGAGATCAAATCGTCGGAAATGGTCGCCCTCGTGAGTGAGGGCGTCGAGCTGGCACGGAGGTTCGGATACGTAGGGTGGCTGGTCCAATTCCTCACCCACCGCCTGCCAACCCTCATCGGGTTGGGCGACTGGGAGGCCGCCGAGGCCGACTCGGCCGAGCAGTCGGAGTACGCGAAGCTCCTTCAGTCCGGATTCGCAGCCGCTTACCGCGCGCAACTCCAGGCCCTGCGAGGCGAACTGGCGTCCAGTCGGGCAGGCGTTGAGGAGGCGACCGAGTACCTCCAATCGATCGACACCGCGCCACAGCGGGCCAGCCTCGAGGTCGAGATCAGTCGGGCGCTGCACCTCTTAGGCGACCCGAGCGAGGCGCTGGGCCGGACCCAGGCATTTCCGGGTAGCGGTGGACAAGACGTTTTCATGGCGATGATCGGTGCCGCGGCCGCGGCACAGCTGGGAGACCGGGTGGCCCTCGAGAGAATCAGCGAGGGCTTCGCGGAGCGATGGGTATCTGCGCTCGCGGTCGCGGTTCGGCTCCAATTCCGAGCGGCGACAGCCGCCACCGCCGAACGATGGGACGAGGCCCAGGCGACATACCCGCACGCGCGGTCCGCCTTCCAGGGCCTGGAATTCAACCTGGACGCTGCAATCCTCGGCTTGGAGTACTCCGCATATCTCGGGGACCGCTTCGAGGAGGCGCGAGCCGCCGGCGCCGAGGCCGAGGCCTGGTTCGCTGAGCGCGGGGCACAGGGCGTGGTTGAGCGCTACCGCGCTGCGTTTCAAGGCACGCCGGCGCCACCGGCGACGCGCACCGGGGTGGGTACGAAGGCGGCGCTCCCGATGGACGCGGAGCAGCCGGCGTGAACTGCCCGTCCTGCGGGACGCCGGCCGTAGCCGGCACCAAGTTCTGCGCTGAATGCGGGACGAGCCTTGCGGCAGGCTGCCCCTCGTGCGGAACCCAGAACGCGCCCGGCGCCAAGTTCTGCGTGGAATGCGG
>DATKBC010000060.1:0-13383 GCA_035514415.1 Pleomorphomonadaceae bacterium
CAACCTGGTCGACCAGCACCGGGCGGACATCGCCGCCTTCCTCACCGCCGAGCATGGCAAGGTCCACACCGACGCCATGGGCGAGGTGGCCCGCGGCCTGGAGAACCTGGAGTTCGCGACCGGCGTCCCGCACCTGCTCAAGGGCTCGTTCAGCGAGCAGGTCAGCGGTGGGATCGACGTGTACCAGATCCGCCAGCCGCTGGGCGTCGCCGCCGGCATCACGCCGTTCAACTTCCCGGCGATGGTCCCGATGTGGATGTTCGGCAACGCCATCGCGTGCGGGAACACCTTCGTCCTCAACCCGTCGGAGAAGGATCCGTCCGCATCGGTGTACCTCGGGGAGCTGCTCAAGGAGGCGGGCGTCCCGGATGGGGTGTTCAACGTGGTGCACGGCGACAAGGTCGCGGTCGACGCCATCCTCGAGCACCCGGGCATCGCGTCGGTGAGCTTCGTGGGCTCTACGCCGGTGGCGCGCCACATCTACGAGACCGGCACACGCCACGGGAAGCGGGTCCAGGCCCTGGGCGGGGCCAAGAATCACATGGTCGTTCTGCCCGACGCGGACATCGACATGGCCGCCGATGCTGCCGTGTCCGCAGCGTACGGCTCAGCCGGCGAGCGCTGTATGGCCATCAGCGTGGTGGTCGCGGTGGGTGGCGTGGCCGATCCGCTGGTCGATGCCATCAAGCTCCGACTCCCGAAAATCAAGGTCGCGCCCGGTGACGAGCCAGGGGCCGAGATGGGCCCGCTGATCACGCGCGAGCATCGCGACAAGGTGGCAACTTACCTCGATAGCGGGCCGGCCCAGGGGGCCGATCTGGTCGTCGACGGCCGCGAGCATCCGCTGTACCAGGACGGCAAGGGCTTCTTCCTGGGCGTGTCGCTGCTGGACAAGGTCACACCCGACATGGACTGCTACCGCAACGAGATCTTCGGCCCCGTGATGGAGGTCGTGCGTGCTGACTCGTATGCCGATGCGGTGGGCCTGATCAACGACAACCCGTACGCCAACGGCACGGCCATCTTCACCCGGGATGGCGGGGCGGCCCGCCAATTCCAGTTCGACATCGACGTCGGGATGGTGGGCATCAACGTCCCGATCCCGGTCCCGGTGGCGTACTACTCGTTCGGCGGCTGGAGGAATTCGCTGTTCGGGGACCTGCACATGTACGGTCCGGAGGGCATCCAGTTCTACACCCGCGCCAAGGTGGTCACCGCCCGCTGGCCCGACCCGGGCACCAGCAAGGTCGACCTCGGCTTCCCGCGCACTCGATAGCCCGTCGCCACCCGTGAGCGACCCGGGCAAGCGTCACTTCGAGACGCTTGCCGTCCACGCCGGCTTCGAATCGGATCCCGTGACCGGGGCGGTGGTGCCGGCCATCCAGCCGTCGGCCACCTTTGAACAGGATGCGGTCGGCAGCCCGCGCTCGGGGTACGAGTACGCCCGCACCGGCAACCCGACCCGGGAGGTCCTCGAGCGGGCGGTGGCCGAGCTGGAGGGTGGGGCCCACGGGATCGCCTTCGCGTCCGGCATGGCCGCCACCCAGAACCTGTTGTACCTGCTTGATCCGGGGCAGCACATCCTCCTCGGCAACGACGTGTACGGCGGGACCTGGCGCCTGGCGCAGAAGGTCTGGAGCCGATACGGGGTCATCGTCGATGTCGTTGATCTCCGCGACCTGGACGCGGTGGCGTCCGCGCTGACCGATCAGACCCGGATGGTCTGGCTGGAGAGCCCGACCAACCCCCTGTTGAGGGTGGTGGACATCAGCGCCGTGACCCGCCTGGCCGCCACCGCCGGTGCGCTGACCGTGGTCGACAATACGTTCGCCACGCCGTACCTCCAGCGACCGCTGGAGTTCGGTGCCGAAGTGGTCCTCCACTCGGCGACCAAGTACCTGGGCGGCCACTCGGACGTGGTGAGCGGCGTGATCGCGACCCGGTCGGCTGAGCTGGCGGAGAAGCTGCGGTACCACCAGAACGCCGCTGGCGCGGTGCCCAGCCCATTCGACTGCTGGCTCGTGCTGCGCGGACTGCGCACGCTGGCGATACGGATGGACCGCGCCTGCGCCAACGCGGCCATCCTGGCCGAGTGGCTGATCGGCCGGCCGGAGGTCAGCGCGGTCCACTATCCCGGGCTGTCCAACCATCCCCAGCGCGAGCTGGTCGAGCGTCAGATGCGCCTCCCCGGAGCCATGCTCTCCTTCCAGCTGGCCGGCGGCGCGGCCGAGGCCGTCCGGGTTGCAGGCGCGATGCGGGTCTTCACCCTGGCCGAGTCCCTCGGCGCGGTGGAGTCGCTGGTCGAAGTGCCCGCGGTCATGACCCACGCCTCGGTGGCCGGGTCGCCGCTCGAGGTCCCTGCGGACCTGGTGCGCCTGTCGGTCGGGATCGAGGCTGCCGAGGACCTGGTCGCCGACCTGGAGCAGGCCCTGACGTCAACCTGACGTGCCATCGGACCGATGAGCACCGATCCCGAGCCTGCTTCAGACGGGCCTACCGAGCTCGTCGAAACCGACTCCGGGGAGCTGGTGGAGCGGCTGTCGGCCGGCACCGCCACGCTGCTCCTGGCGTGGCTGCTCATCGTCGGTGCGGGCAGCGCGCTGCTGGCGGCCTGGGTAGTCGCGACCGTGGTCCTCGGAGAGCGGCTGGGAGCGGGAGCGCTGTTCAGCGATTTCGGGTTCTACGTCGCCCTGTACGGCGCCACCGGACCCACCGTCCTGTGGCTGTCGGGCCGCGCCCAGGGGCACACGGCGGCGTGGTTCGTGTTCACCGCGGCCCGCATCGGTCTGTTCATGGCGGTCCTGACCATCGCGTTCGGGAGCCTGGTGACGTTCGGGCTGGGGGGTGG
Source organism: Pleomorphomonadaceae bacterium (assembly GCA_035514415.1). Classification (GTDB taxonomy): domain Bacteria; phylum Chloroflexota; class Limnocylindria; order QHBO01; family QHBO01; genus DASTEQ01. The sequence continues at coordinate 2,849 of DATKBC010000060.1, forward strand.
GATCGGCACGGGCACCCTGGTCCTGGGAGGCGCGATCCTGGTGGCGACCCTCGCCATCAGCGTGCTCTGGGGGCTGGCCACCTGGGCCGCGGACCGCTGGATCGCCCAGGCCCGCCTCGGCGCCTAGTCGGCGCTGGGCACGCTACAGCCGAAGCGGCCTGGTCGGCGCCACGATAGCGGCTGGGTCTCACGATGTGCCCGAGCTCCCTGACTTCCATGCTCAGACCTCCCAGGCCTTGAGAGTGTCGGCCACCTCGACCGGGCCTTCGAATGTCGTTGCCGCCTGGCTGACCGCCCACATCCCGCCGTTCGAGTCCACCGGCAGGTGGGTCAGCACCATCCGGCCCACCCGACCCCGCTGGGCCACCTCGCCCGCCTCGGTGGGGAGCAGGTGTCCGCGCCGCTCGGGGGGCGGGGCGTCATCGGCCAGTGTTCTCAGGGCCGCTTCGCAGATGAACAGGTCGGCTCGATCGGCGAGCGTGTCCAATGTCGGCGTGGGAGCGGTGTCGGCCGAATAGGCGATCGCCCGGCCATTCTCTTCGCGGCTGCGTGACGTGACCCGGAACCCCCAGGTCGGCACGAAGTGCACGGTCGGCGTCGGCTCGAAGCGCAGGTCGCCGATCTCCAGCGCGGCGGCGCCGTCATGCTCGACGAACGCGAAGCTGCGGGCGAAGTAGTCGGGCATCCCCGCTCCGCGCGCCACGAGCTCCATCTGGGCCGTCGCCCCCGGCGGCAGGTACACCAGGAGCTTGGGGTTGGCGTCGTCTTTCCACGGGAACGAGTAGCGCATCGTCACCAGGTCCAGGAAGTGATCGGTATGCATGTGGCTGATGACGACCGCGTCCAGCTCGGACGGGTTGCACAGCCGCAGCAGCTGGGCCACCGTGCCCGGACCGATATCCACCATGACTCGGCTCCGGCCACCCTGGACCAGGTAGCCGGCGCAGGCCTCGCCCGGGTTCGGGACGGCGGGCGAGCGCCCAAGGACGGTGAAGCGCACGGTGGCCGGGTGGGCTCAGCGGGACTCGATCGGAACGTAGTCGCGCGCCGGCACCCCGGTGTACACCTGGCGCGGGCGGGCGATCTTGGTCTCGGGGTCCTCGATCATCTCTTTCCATTGGGCGATCCAGCCCGGCAGCCGTCCCATGGCGAACAGCGCGGTGAACATGTTCTTCGGGAAGCCGATGGCGCGGTAGATGAGGCCCGAGTAGAAGTCGACGTTGGGGTACAGGCGGCGCTCGATGAAGTACTCGTCGCTGAGCGCGGTCTCCTCGAGCCGCTTGGCGATCTCGAACAGTTCCCCATCGGCGCCCAGGGCGGCGAGCACCCGGTCGGCGGTGGCCTTGATGAGGTTCGCCCGCGGGTCGAAGTTGCGGTACACCGGGTGCCCGAACCCGGGCAGCTTGAAGCGGTCGTCGGGATCCTTGGCCTTGGCCACCCACTTGGCGACGTTGCCGCCGTCGGCCGCGATCCGCTCCAGGGTCTTGATGACCGATTCGTTCGCCCCGCCGTGGAGAGGCCCCCACAGGGCGCTCATTCCGGCGCTGATGCAGGCGTACAGGTTTCCCTGGCCACTGCCCACGTTGCGCACCGTCGCGGTGGACAGGTTCTGCTCGTGGTCGGCATGCATGACCAGCAGCTGCTCCAGGGCGGCGCTGACCACCGAGCTCACCTGGTACGGCTCGGCCGGCACGGCGAACATCATGTTCAGGAAGTTGGGGACGTATTCGAGGTCGTTGCGCGGGTACACGTACGGCTGGCCGATGCTCTTTTTGAACGCCCACGCCGCCAGGGTCGGGACCTTGGCGATCAGGCGCCGGATCGTGAGCTCCACCGCGGTGCGGTCGAACGGGTCGTGGCTGTCCTGGTAGAAGGTGGAGAGACCCACGGTGCCCGAGGCCAGGACGGCCATCGGGTGCGCGTCGTAGGGGAACGAGTCGAAGAAGCGCCGCATCTCTTCGTGGATGAGGGTGTGATGGATGATGTCGTCCAGCCAGGCTGCCATCTCGGCCTGCGTGGGCAGCTCCCCGTAGATCAGGAGATAAGCCGTTTCGAGGAAGCTGGACCGGGCCGCGATCTGCTCGATCGGGTAGCCCCGGTAGCGGAGGATCCCAGCCTCCCCGTCCAGGAAGGTGATGGCCGATGTCGAGACCGCGGTGTTCTTGTAGCCGGGGTCGAAGGTGATCAGGCCGGTCTCTGACCGCAACTGACCGATGTCGACCGCGTCGTCGCCCTCGTGGCCCCGGACGATGGGCAGGTTCGAGGACTGGTCGCCGACACTGACTTCCGCCTTGTCGGGCCGCGTCAGCGTCTCGCCGCCCGTCCGTCCGTCGCTCCGGCCATCCCCGCCACCATCCCCCCCGACATCGCCGCTCATGCGGCCATCGCTCCCACCGCGTCGCGCTCCTCCACCAGCTCGTTGAGCGTGATCGCGATCCTCTCCACCGCCCATTCATCGTGCTGGATGCCCTGCACGATCTCGACCTCGCCCGGGCCGGCACCCCGTAACGGGTAGCCGAACACGATCCCGGCCGGCACCCCGTAACCGGTCTCGTCGCCCGGAGAGGGAACCGCAGCCGAGAAGATCTGCCCCGTCGGGGCGACCACGTTGCGCACGGTTTCGATCACCGCATTGGCGGCCGAGGCTGCCGACGACGCGCCGCGGGCCGCGATGATGGCAGCTCCCCGCTGCTGGACGGTGGTGATGAAGTCGCCCCGCAGCCAGTCGTCGTCGTTGATGACTTCCGCGGCTGCACGCCCGCCGATCGTGGCATGGAACGCGTCGGGGAACTGGGTCGCGGAGTGGTTGCCCCAGATCACGAGGTCCCGCACCTCGGCCACGCTGGCACCGGCGCGCCGGGCCAGCAGGGCTCGACCCCGCGTCTCGTCCAGCATGGTCATCGCGAACCACCGGTCGCGGGGGATGTCGGGCGCGGCGGTGGATGCAATCAGGCAGTTCGTGTTGCACGGATTGCCCACCACCAGGACCCGGACGTCGTCTGCGGCATTGGCGGCCAGCGACCGACCCTGGGCACCGAAGATCCCCGCGTTGACGCCCAGCAGGTCCTTGCGCTCCATGCCCGGCCCACGAGGGACGGCGCCGACCAGCAGGGCCCAGTTGGCGCCCCGGAACGCCTCATCCGGCCGGGCGGTGGTCACCACACCGCCCAGGAGCGGGAACGCGCAATCCTCCAGCTCCATGGCCACTCCGTCGAGGGAGGGGAGGGCCGCCTCCAGCTCCAGCAGGCGCAGCTCGACGCTGGTCTGGGGTCCGAACATCTGGCCCGATGCGATGCGGAACACGAGCGCGTAGCCGATCTGGCCGGCCGCACCGGTGACCGCCACCGTCACACGCTGATCGGGCATCGAATCTCCTTGCGAGGCCCGAGTGTATCCCCCAATGCCCGCCCTCGTTCGGGCGGGTCAGCCCCGCGCGATGAAATCGCGGACCGCGACTGCGATCTCGTCCCGCACACGGCGGAACTCCGCCAACCGAGCCGCCTGGTCGCCCGTAGCGGCCGACGGGTCATCGAACATCCATCGCTCGACACGCCTGGCCCCCGGAATCCAGGGGCATGCCTCGCAGGCTTCCTCGCAGACCGGGACCAGGGCCTCCCACGACTCCCCGATGTACCGCTCCACGGTCTTGCTCGCCTGGTCGCGAATGTCGATCCCGAGCTCGTCCATGACGGCGATCGCCTCGGGTCGGACCGAAGTCGCCTCCATGCCCGCCGAGTGGGCTTCGAAGCGGCCCTCTCCCCACGCTCGGAGCATGGCTTCCGCCATCTGGGAGCGTGCCGAGTTGTGCTGGCACAGGAACAGGACTCGGTGGGGCGCCATCGGTTTTTCAGAGCGTACCGCGGTTCAAAGTGCGTTGCTGGGGATACGGTGTGGACAATTGTCAACACTCGTTTCCAAAGTCGGGGATAAGCGGATTGCCGTCCCGTATGACCTGCGGCTAACGTTGGACGCGTCCCGAAGGGGCAGCCAACGGCGCCGTCGAGTCACATCAACGGTCCGAGGGCGGTCACTTCGGGACACTTCGTTGTCCGCGGCGCCCTTCGCTCCCGAGGGCATCCAACTCAGGCTCCGGACGCGGGCGGGAAGGTCCCGAACTGGCGGTCCCCGGCGTCGCCCAGGCCCGGCATGATGTAGCCCCGTTCATTCAGTTCGTGGTCGACGGCCCCGACATGGATCTCGACGTCGGGATGCGCCTCGTTCAGCGTCGCAATCCCTTCCGGCGCTGCGATCAGCGAGACCTGCTTGATGCGCGTCGCACCCCAGGCCTTGAGGATGTCGACCGTCGCTGCGCTCGAGCCGCCGGTGGCCAGCATCGGATCCAGGATGAGGCAGACCTGAACGGTGGCCGCGTCGGGCAGCTTGTTGTAGTACTCGACCGGCTTGAGCGTCCGTTCGTCACGGTACAGCCCGATGTGCCAGACCTCGGCCATGGGCATCAGCTCCAGCATGGCCTCCACCATGCCCAGGCCCGCACGCAATACCGGGACCAGGCCGACCTTGGTTTCCAGGCGCGCGCCGGTCATCGGCTCCAGCGGCGTCTCCAGCCGGTAGGGCTCGGTGGTCAGGTCCGCCATGGCCTCGTAGCCCAGCAGCCACGACAGCTCGCGGACCAGCTCGCGAAACACCTTGGGCTCGGTGTTCCGCTCGCGAAGCAGCGACAGCTTGTGGGCCACCAGCGGGTGGGTGGAGGCGTGCACGGTGGCGGGGAGTGGCTCGGGCATCGGCGGCGATTCTAGCCCCGCCGGAAGTCCCGCCGAGGTTGTGGCCGGCGGACTACCGGACAGCGCGTGAGGCTGATACGCTATTCATCCACACGATTCGCGTGCGTGCGCCTCGCGTGCCCGCCCGCCCGCACCGAGAGGTTGTGCACATGGTCTTTGGGAAACGTGATCCACGGGATGCGCCGCAGGAAGAGTTGATCGGATCGCTGTACTCAGATGCCCCTGGCGAGCCGTCGACCGGCCCTCCTCCCGATGCCCGCCGGGACGCGAGCGAGGGCATCCTCGACTCCCATGCGCGCTTCAATGGCAAGTTCGTCAGCGACCGCGACCTGCGCATCGATGGCGAGGCGCAGGGCGAGATCGAGTGTCAGGGGACCCTGGTCCTCAGCCCCCAGGCCCGCGTTCGCGCCAGCATCAAGGCCCACAACGTGGTCGTCAATGGTGACTACGAGGGGAACGTGGACTCCGGTGGCCGCTTCGAGATCGGCTCCACCGGGCGGGTCAAAGGCGAGATCAAGACCCAGGTCCTGGTCATCAAGGAAGGCGCCTTCTTCGAAGGCTCGGTGATCATGGCCCGTAAGACGCCGGCCGAGGGTGCGGGTGCCGGCGCGGGCGCAGCCGCCGAGGGCGGGTCCTCATCGGCCAAGTCGGGGAGCGGCGGGGCAGCCTCATCGGCCTCCGCCGGCTCCGCGAAGCTCGGCGAATCAGCTGATGCCGAAGCGCTGTTCTCCAAGGAGATCCTTGGCGAACCGGCCCGAGCCGGCGCCGGCAGCGCCCGGCAGGCCACCGGTCCCGGCGACGCCGACCGGTAGCCCTGCACTCACCGACGAGGTAACTCGCGGAGACCGGGTCGAGTCCCGGCATCGCGGGTCCATCGCCGTCGTAAGCGCCGACGGCGCACGGCTCGCCCATCTGGGCGACGCGAACGAGGCCACCTTCCTCCGCTCTTCGGCCAAGCCATTCCAGCTGGCGCCGTTTGTCGCGTCCGGACGCTTCGACGCCTACAACTTCCCGGACCCAGTCCAGACGCTGGCCGTGATGGCCGCCAGCCACGCCGGCGAGGACCGCCACGTGCGTCTGGTCCAGGGCGCGCTGCGCGCGGGCGGGCTGAGTCGATCCTCCCTCCAGTGCGGAACGCACACTCCATACGACGCGGAGACCGCCCAGCGCCTGGCCCGTGACGGCGAGCCGCCGAACGAGCTGCGCCACAACTGCTCCGGCAAGCACGCCGCCATGGTCCTGCATGCCAAGGCCGCGGGCTGGGACGTCGATACCTACTGGCAGCCCGATCACCCGGTCCAGCAGTTGGCCCTGGAGACCGTGGCGGCGGTGTCCGGCGTCCCGGCCCGCCGAATCGGAACGGCGACCGACGGCTGTGGCGTGGTCAGCTTCGCGATACCCCTGCACGCCATCGCCCGCGCCTACGCGCGCCTGGCCGATCCGACCGGCCTGACCGATGCGCCCCTGCGCGAGGCGTTGACCCGGATTCGCGACGCCATGCTGGCCCATCCCGAGCTGGTGTCCGGCGAACGGCGCCAATTCGACACCGACCTGATGCGCGCCGCGCCCGGGCGGCTGGTAGCCAAGCTTGGGGCCGAGGGGCTGCGCTGCGTGGGCGTCCTGCCGGGAGGGATGGGCGCCGATGCCCCCGCCGCCGGCGTGGCGGTGAAGATCGAGGATGGCGACGCGGCCCGCCGGGCGGGCGCCGCCGCCACCTGCGAGACGCTGCGCCAGATCGGCTTCCTCGGAGAGGTGGAGCTGTCTCAGCTGGCCGCGTTTGCGGCTCCGCCGATCCTCGACCTGCCCCGTGGCGAGGTCGTCGGTGAGGTGCGGGCCGCTTTCACGCTGTCCCGCTGACGCCCCGGATGAGCCGAGGTGACCTCGTTGCGCTGGGCGCCGCGGTGCTCGTCGGCGCTGCGTGCACCGTGACCGCCGAGCCGACCCCGTCGGCGATCGGCGGGCGCTACGTCGCGCTGGGGGACTCGTACACCGTCGGCACGGCGGTCTCCTCGAATGACAGTTGGCCCAGCCAGCTGGTAGGCCGCCTGAACGGCCGCCTCGAGCTGGTCGCCAACCTGGGGGTCAACGGCTACAGCACCGATGACCTGATCGCCGCCGAGCTGCCAGCCCTCGACGGCCTTGATCCGGAGTTCGTCACCGTCCAGATCGGCGTCAACGACGTGGTGCGCGGGGTTCCACAGGTGACCTACGCCGCAAACGTCGAGCTCATCCTGGATGAGCTGCTCAAGCGCCTGACACCTGCGCGCATCCTGGCCGTGGCCACGCCGGACTACACCCTGACCCCGGCGGGCTCCTCGTTCGGCGACCCGGCCCAGCAGAGCGCAGAGATCGCCCGCTTCAACGACGTGCTCCGCTCGGCGGCCGAGGCACGGGGCATCGCCTTCGTGGCGGACATCTACGAGATCTCGCGCCGGGTTGCCTCGGATCCCGCGCTCGTGTCGGGCGACGGGCTTCATCCCAGCGGCGCGCAATACGCCCTGTGGGTCGATGCCATCCAGCCAGTGGTGGAGGGGCTGCTGGCCGGGTCCTAACATTGCCGCGGCACCACGAAGCGCTGCCACACGACGCGATGAGCCATGGCGACATCGGTCGCCACGCGTGTGTCTATTGCGGCGGGCCGGGCGGTACCATCGCGGGACCGATGAGCGCCCAACATAACGCCAGCCCTGACGAGCGGCCGATCCGGGTTCGGATGGCGCCCAGCCCCACCGGACCGCTGCATATCGGTACCGCGCGCACCGGCCTGTACAACTACCTGTTCGCGCGCGCGACCGGCGGGACCTACGTGCTCCGCATCGAGGACACCGACCAGGCCCGCAGCACGCCCGAATTCGAGCACGACATCCTCGACAACCTCCACTGGTTGGGCATCACCTGGGACGAAGGGCCCCAAACGGCAGGCGGCGAGGACGTCGGTCCATTCGGACCCTACCGCCAGAGCCTGCGCATGGACCGATACGCCCGCGAGGCGGATCGGCTCCTCGAGAGCGGGGCCGCCTACCACTGCTATTGCACCCCCGAGGAGCTCGACGCCGTCCGCCGTGAGCAGGAGGCCAAGCGGGAACCACCCCGCTACAACGGTCGCTGCCTGCGCCTGACCGATCCCGATCGGGCCGCATTCGAGGCCGAGGGTCGCCGCCCGGCCCTCCGCTTCCGGGTCCCGCCGGAGACCATCCCGTTCGACGACCTGATCCGCGGTGAGGTCGCGTTCGACAACGCCCTGCTGGGCGACTTCGTGATCGTGCGGGCCGATGGCGTGCCGCTGTACCACTTCGTGGTGGTGATCGACGACGAGCAGATGGAGATCAGCCACGTGATCCGGGGCGAGGATCACCTCTCCAACACCCCCAAGCACATCGCACTCATCCGGGCCCTGGGATACCGGGAACCGACCTTTGGGCACATCCCGCTCATCCTCAATCCGGATCGGTCCAAGATGAGCAAGCGGAAGTCGCAGACCGCGATCAGCGACTACCGGGCCGAGGGCTACCTGCCCGAGGCGATGGTCAACTTCCTGGCCTTCCTGGGCTGGTCGCCGGGGACCGAGGAGGAGATCTTCAGCCTGGACGAGCTGGCCGCGCGGTTCGAGATCGGGGAGGTCCACAAGGCGGGAGCGGTCTTCGATCGCGACCGGCTCGACCACCTCAACGGGGTCTACATCCGCTCCCTGACCGATGCCGATTTGGCGTTGCGGCTGCGGCCGCCGCTGCCGGAGGCGATCTCGGACGCGACCCTGGCCGGGCTGGTGCCGCTGGTGCGCGAGCGCATGGTGCGCCTGACCGATGCGGTCGAGCTGTCCGGGTTCCTGGCCGAGCCAGACGACGTCGTGGCCGGGTGGTGGAGCGTGGACGATCTGCTGCCCAAGGGTCGTGACGTCGCCGAGGTGGCCGGCGCGCTGGGGGTTGCGCGCGACGCGCTGGTGGCATGCGGAGACTGGTCGGCCGAGGAGCTGGAGGCAGCGGCTCGAGGCGCCGCCGACTCGCTCGGATGGAAGGCCGGCGACTTTTTCCGCCCCATCCGGCTTACGGTGACGGGGAAGGCCGTTTCGCCGCCTCTCTTCGGCTCCATGGTCCTGCTGGGCCGGGAACGCACGCTGGCTCGCCTGGATGCCGCCTTGGAGCGGTTGCGGGCCGCGGCACCGGCATGAAGGCGCCGCCGGCATGACCGCGACCCTCGCGTGTCCGACTTGTGGAGCCGCGAACCTGCCCGGTTCCCGCTTCTGCTCGTCATGCGCGACCCCGTTCGAGGCTGCCGCTCCCCACGGGGAGACCCGAAAGACCGTGACCATCCTGTACTGCGACGCCATCTCGTCAACGGCGTTGGGAGAGCGGATCGACCCCGAGTCTCTGCGGTCGTTGATGACCAGCTATTTCGAGGTCATGCGGGAAGTCATCGAGTTCCACGGAGGCGTGGTGGAGAAATTCATCGGCGACGCGGTCATGGCCGTCTTCGGGGTGCCGACTGTCCACGAGGATGACGCGCTGCGCGCCTGTCGGGCTGCGGTCGAGATCCGCGATCGGCTGGCGGGCTTGGACGCGGGAATCCACGCCGAGCGAGGCGCGACCGTCGAGTGGCGGATGGGGATCAACACCGGGGAAGTGGTGGCGGGGGATGGGAGCGCGACGCAACGGATCGTGACCGGGGACGCGGTGAATGTCGCCGCCCGGATGGAGGGCGCAGCGGCGCCGGGCGAGATCCTGATGGGCGCGGACACGTACGCGCTGGTGCGCTCGGCCGTATCGGCCGAGGCGGTCGAGGCACTGTCGCTGAAGGGCAAGGCGGAGCCCGTGCCGGCATGGCGTCTGCTGGGCGTCGTCGACACCGTCGGCCGCCACACTCGCCCGCTCGAGGCGCCGCTGGTCGGGCGTCTCCGACCTCTGCGCCTGCTGGACGAGGCGTTCCGCGAGGCGATCGATGAGCAGATCTGCCACCTGTTCACGATCCTGGGCGTGGCCGGAGTCGGAAAGTCACGGCTGGTGGACGAGTTCATCGGCTCCCTGGGCGAGCAGGCGCAGCTGGCGACCGGGCGATGCATCGCGTATGGCCATGGGATCACCTATTGGCCCGTGGCCGAGGCGATCCGGGACGGGGCCGGCATCCGGGAGGAGGATGGAGCGGAGGCTGCCCGTGAGCGGCTGAAGCACCTCCTGGCCGACGAACCCGAGGCCGAGCGAATTGTCGAAAGCGTGGCGGGCATCATCGGCCTGGAGGCCGCCAACCCGGCGCCCGAGCAGATCTTCTGGGCGATTCGGAAGACGTTCGAGCGACTCGCGCGCCAACGTCCGTTGGTGCTCGTCTTCGACGACTGCCAGTGGGGCGAGCCGACGTTCCTGGACCTGGTGGAGCACATCGCCGACTGGGCTCGAGACGCTCCGATCCTGCTCATCGTGATGGCCAGGTCGGAGCTGATCGAGAAGCGACCGGCGTGGGGAGGCGGCAAGCGCTGGTCGACCACCGTGCAGCTCGAGCCCCTGTCCGAGGGTGAGAGCGACGAGCTGCTGACGAGCCTGCTCGGCCAGGCCCAGCTGCCGCCCGACGTGCGACTGCGGGTGAGCCGCGCCGCCGAGGGGAATCCACTCTTCGTGGAGGAGCTGCTCGCCAAGCTCATCGACGATGGCTTTCTGACCAAGGCCGATGGCAGCTGGCTTGCGGCTCGTGACCTCGGGGAGCTGGCGATCCCGCCGACCATTCAGGCGCTTTTGTCAGCCCGCCTGGATGGCCTGGACAGCGAGGAGCGGACAGTCATCGAGCGCGCGTCGGTCGAGGGCAACA
>DATKBC010000061.1:0-9013 GCA_035514415.1 Pleomorphomonadaceae bacterium
TGAGGGCTACGAGCCAAGGAGTAAACAGGATGTTGAAGATCCCCAGGCCAGTCGCGATCATGGCGACACGCCGCCCGGCCAGCATCTTGAGGCCGACAAACGTAGTCACCACGAACAGCACAGCGGCGAACGCGCTGACGGCCAGAGGCGCGCGCGTACCGAGCACCGGATATCCCGCGGCGACAAGGGTCGGATAGGCCGGACGCATGCGGTATTGGAGCCCCCAACGTTCTTGCTCCGGCCTCAGGCCAAAACTCCACTCGTGGCCGTCAAGCGCCTCGGTGACGTACGACACTAGGTTCGGCGATCCGTATCGGGTGAACAGCTCCCAACTGAGAGCGTCCTGCTGCTCGGGGGGCAGCCCGGCGTACTCAAACGCGTACTTGTGGTAGACGAGCGAGTCCCATCCGGCTCGGGCATCGGTGCTGAACCAGATCGTCGCCCACCCAGCCGCGCCCACCACAAGGCTGAGGAGCAGCGCGCGATTGAGGGACATCCTGGAACCTATCGGTCCTGCGCCAGGCGAAGCTCCAGCGCCTGGTCGGCGCTGAAGTGGCGGAGCCCCAGCGTGTCGGCTGTCACCTCCAACAACGCCGCGGTGGGTGCCAGGCCGATCAGCTCGGCATGGTCGATGTCGGTACCCGCCTGGCGGGCCAGGCGGCGAACCTCGTGGACCACGCGGGGGATACCGGTCTGCTCCCAGTCGGCGAGGTTCATGCTGACCTGGGCCAGCTGCCGGCCGTCGGGAATCGCCACCAGGACGCCCATGGCCTGCACGGCTGGCAGCCCGCCCGACGACTCTCGAATCGTCTCTGCGATGCGTACTGCGATCTCCACGTCGTCGGTGGCCAGGTTCAGGTTGAACGCGATGAGCGGCTTACGGGCGCCCACCGCCACCGCGCCGCCACGGGGGTGGAGGCGCGCAGGCCCGAAGTCGGGGGCGCGATCGGGGTTGATCCCGATCTCCTCTTTCAACGCCTCGTACTGGCCGCGCCGGATATCGGCCAGGCGGCGCCGCTCTGGTCGGAGTGCCGCCTCCCCGTACAGGTAGACCGGGAGCGCGAACACCTTGGCCAGCTGCTCCCCAAAGCGGCGCGCCAGGTCGACGCACTCCTCCATCCGGGTGTCCCCCAGTGGCACGAAGGGAATGACGTCGACCGCCCCGATGCGCGGGTGCGCGCCGGTCTGCTGCTCCATGTCGATGAGCTCCAACGCGCGTCCGACGGCAGCCATGGCTGCCCGCACCACCGGTTCGGGGCCGCCGGCGAAGGTCACCACGCTCCGGTTGTGTGATTCATCGCGGCTGGCGTCGAGGAGGCTCACCCCGTCGATCTGACGGATGGCCCGGGTGATCTCGTCCAAGACCTCGGGTCGTCGGCCCTCGCTGAAGTTGGGCACACACTCGATCAGGCTGGCCACAGACCGATCATAGGTGGGCGGGCCGCGCTCAAGCCGACGCGGCAGCCGCTTGCCGCGGGTCCTCGCGACCGATGGCGTCCGGGTTGGTGCCCCGCACCCGGGCCAGTCGCTCGGTCAGGAGCTGGAGCGGGATGACCGATGCCAGGGTGGCGGCCACGACACGCGGCAGGCTGGGCTCGAGGGTGACCGACTGCCATCCCGCGCCGGCCAGGGCGCGCTCCGGTGCCCCTGCCAGTTCCGCCGCGGCGATGACCGCGGCCGGCATGCCGAGCGCCTCTGCCGCACGGAGCACCGATGCGGCCCTGTCCAGGAGTGCGGAGCCGCGCCCTTCGGCGTCGGTCAAAACCATGACCATGCCGGTGCGCTCGGTGGCCGCCGCCAAGTGGCCGTGGCGGATGGTTTCCAGCTCGTGCGCCACCGCCGGCAGCCGCGCGCCCTCCTCGACCTTGAGGGCCAGCTCGCGGGCGGCCGCGTAGTCGGCGCCAGAGCCAACCACCAGCAGGCGATCGGTGGAAGCGAGTCTGGCGGCCATGCTACCTGCGAGGGTGGGATCGGATCCGGCCGCAACCTGGCGCGCGATGGCCTCGGGCTCCTGCGCTGTTTCACGCAACGCACCGTGCAGGCAAGCCCCCACGACGAGCGGGGACAGATAACCGACGGTGTGGCACCACGACTGGTCCTGCTCCTCGGTGCCCAGGACGCGGCCCGCCAACGCGGCGCCGGGGGAGCGGTCGCTGACGGTGATGAGGACGGTCGCCGCGCCCGCGGTCGCCGCGGCCCGCAGCGCGTCATTGGTGGCGGCCGTGCCTCCTTCGTGGGACACGGCCAGGAGCACGCCTCCGCGCGGAACCCGTCGCGACAGCTCGAAGGCCTGCACCGCGGTCAGCCGGTCATCGGGCAATCCTGCGGTGGCCAGCGCGTCCGCAAGCAATGCCGCAACCGCGATGGCCGCGTGCTGGCTGGTTCCGCATCCGGTGGTCGTGATGGCCAGGCGGTCGTGAGCGGCCTCGCGGAGGGTATCGGCGACGGCCTGCAGCGCGGGACTGGACACGAGGCGATCCGCCACACGGGCGGCCAGGGCCGGCTCCGCGTCGATCATTTCGGTCATCGCGTACGGCGGCCCGTCGCGCCAGGCCGGAATCTCGGACGGCGCCCACGGGTCTGGGGCGCCGGGCAGCGCGGCATCCGGGTCCGGACGCGAGACGGCAGACATGCGGTCCGATCCTACGCGGCGGCCAGTCGCCCGGACGCGGTCGCGCTACCATCGAAAGATGGACGTCCGGGATGCCCTCGCTCAACTCGAGGCCGCCGGCACCGAGCGGAATCGCGTCATCTACCGCCGCCACGGCGCCGGGGAGAACCAGTACGGGGTGGCATTCAAGGAACTGCGGGCGATGGCCAAGCGGATCGGGCGCGATCACCGCCTGGCCCTCTCGCTGTGGGCCACCGAGAACGCCGATGCCCGCCTGCTGGCCTGCATGGTCGCCGATCCGGCCCGCCTGAACGACGACGATCTGGACGCCTGGATGGAGGACATCGACTACTACGTCCTGGTCGACGAATTCGTCGCCGACGTCGCGAGCCGGGCGCCCGGGCTCCGCGCCCGGATGGAGCGTTGGATCAAGTCGGCCCGCGACTGGACCGCGCAGGCGGGTTGGGATCTGGTGGGTGTCCTCGCTGCCCGCGATCCGAACCTCCGCGACGAGTTCTTCCTCGCCCTGCTCGAGAAGATCGAGCGCGAAATCGAACACGCCGGCAATCGAACCCGGCATGCCATGAACGGGGCGCTGATTGCCATCGCCCTCCGCAACGAGGGCCTGCGCGAAGAGGCGATCGAGGCGGCTCGTCAAATCGGTCCGGTCGTCGTCGACCACGGAGAGACGGGCTGCGTCACGCCAGACGCCATCCCGTACATCGAGAAAACGGTCGCGTATCGAGAGGCGCAGGCTGCCAGGAAAGCGGGGAAGGCGAAGGCGGCGAAGGCAAAAGCGGGGATTCTGAAGGCCAAGGCCGCGGCCGGGGCGCGCCGCGCGTCGCGGTGAGCGAATCGACGCGTCCGGCGCTGGCGGGCTTCCAGCCCGAACGCGTCGAGGACCCGACGCTCATCAACCTCCACGACTACGAGCACCTCGCCGCCGACCGGCTGACGCCGGGTGCGCTGGCGTACTACACCGGGGGCGCCAACGACGAGCGCACGCTGGCCGGCAATCGTGCAGCGTTCGAGCGCCGCCGCATCGTCCCGCGCGTACTGCGCGACGTGTCCCATGTCGACCCATCGGTCGAGATCCTGGGCCGTCGTTGGCCGTGGCCCATCTGGATCGCACCCACGGCGTTCCACAAGCTGGCCCATCCCGACGGGGAACTGGCCACCGCGCGGGCCGCGGCGGCACGCGGGATCACGATGGTCCTGTCCACGTCCGCGAGCACCGACCTGGCCGAGGTGGCGGCGGTTGGGGGGCCACGCTGGTTTCAGGTCTACCTCCTGGCCGATGCCGGGGCCAGGCGGGAGCACGTCGAGCGGGCCGTTGCTGCGGGCTACGAGGCGTTGGTCCTGACCGTCGACCTGCCGCGGGTCGGCCGACGCGAGCGGGACGTCCGGGCCGGATTCACCATCCCGCCGGAAGCCTCCGTGCCGAACATCGCCGCCGCCGCCGGCCTGCCGCTGGCCGAGGGCCTCAACGTGGCATTCGCCGATCGCATGACCTGGGACGACGTGACCTGGCTGGCCGGGTTCGGCCTCCCGGTCATCGTGAAGGGGATCCTCCACCCTGACGACGCGCGCCTGGCGGTCGAGCACGGAGCGTCGGCCGTGGACGTCAGCAACCATGGCGGGCGCCAGCTGGATGCCGCCATCGCCAGCCTGGACGCCTTACCGGCGGTGGCGGCTGCGGTCGACCGCCGCGTCTCGGTTCTGATGGACGGCGGCATCCGGCGCGGAACCGACGTCTTGATCGCTCTGGCGCTGGGCGCGACCGCGGTCGGCATCGGGCGCCCGGTGCTGTGGGGCCTGGCGGTGAACGGCGAAGCGGGCGTCGGCCACGTCCTGGACCTGCTCACCGCCGAACTGGAGCTGGCCATGGCTCTGGCCGGCGCACCTTCGGTCACCGACCTGGGTGCGGAGACCGTGATCTAGGGCTGCTCCTCGGCCATCGGTATGCGGACGCCGCGCTCGCGAGCGACTTCCAGGGCGCGTTCGTAGCCGGCATCGGCGTGACGCACCACGCCCATCCCCGGATCGGTGGTCAGCACCCGCTCCAGCCGGGCGGCGGCCGCATCGGTCCCATCCGCGACGACCACCATCCCCGCGTGCAGCGAATACCCGATCCCGACCCCGCCGCCGTGGTGGACGCTGACCCAGGTCGCCCCCGCGGCCGTGTTCAGAAGCGCGTTCAGCACCGGCCAGTCCGCAATGGCGTCCGAGCCGTCGCGCATGCCCTCGGTCTCGCGATACGGGCTGGCCACCGAGCCCGCATCCAGGTGATCGCGACCGATGACGATCGGCGCCGCCAGCTCCCCGGACCGCACCATGTCGTTGATCCTCAGGCCGGCCTTGGCCCGCTCCCCGTAGCCCAGCCAGCAGATCCGGGCCGGCAGGCCCTGGAAGGGCACCTTCTCCTGGGCCAGGCGCAGCCATCGGTGCAGGGATGCGTCGTCGGGGAACAGCTCGGCCAGGGCCGCATCGGTCTTCAGGATGTCGCTGGGATCGCCCGACAGTGCGGCCCAGCGGAAGGGCCCCTTGCCCTCGCAGAACAGCGGCCGAATGAAGGCCGGCACGAAACCGGGGAACCCGAAGGCATCGGTCACGCCGGCTTCGGCCGCCACGGCGCGGATGTTGTTGCCGTAGTCGAACACCACCGATCCGGATGCCTGGAAGGCGAGCATGGCCCGCACGTGGTCGGCAATCGAGGCCTTGGCCAGGCGCATGTACTCGTCCGGGTCGCGGTCTCGGAGCGCCAGTGCTTCCGTCAGACCGATGCCGACCGGCACGTATCCGCCCAGGGGGTCGTGGGCAGATGTCTGGTCGGTGACGACATCGGGACGCCAGCCGCGGCGAACAAGCTCCGGTTCCACCTCTGCGGCGTTGGCGATCAGGCCGATGCTCCGCGCTTCGCCGGCGGCGCGCCACGCATCCACCTTTCGGATGGCCTCGTCCAGGTCGGCGGTCAGATCGTCGACGTAGCCAGCCTCTTTCCGCCGCTCGGCGCGCGCCGGGTCGACCTCCACGGCCAGCACCGCGCCCTCGTTCATGGTCACCGCCAGCGGCTGCGCGCCCCCCATCCCGCCCAGGCCCGCGGTGAGGGTGACCGTCCCGCGCAGGGAGCCGCCGAAATGCTGCCGGGCGCACTCGGCGAACGTCTCGTACGTTCCCTGGATGATTCCCTGGGTCGCGATGTAGATCCACGACCCGGCCGTCATCTGCCCGTACATCGTGAGGCCGGCCCGTTCCAGCTCGCGGAACTTCTCCCAGGTCGCCCAGTGGGGGACGAGGAGAGCGTTGGCGATCAGGACACGAGGAGCGTCGGGGGTGGTCCGAAATACGCCGACCGGCTTGCCGCTCTGGACCAGGAGAGTCTCGTCATTCTCCAGGCTTCGCAGCTCGCGGACGATGGCATCGAACGCTTCCCAGCTGCGCGCCGCTCGTCCCGTACCGCCGTACACGATGAGGTGATCCGGGTCCTCGGCCACGTCCGGGTCGAGGTTGTTCATCAGCATCCGGAGCGCCGCTTCCTGACCCCAGCCCTTGCACGAGAGCTCCGTTCCGCGCGGCGCCCGCACCTCCCGCGGGCCAGCTGCTGGTCGGGCGCTGGTCTTCATGGTTCCGATGATAGGCGGCGAGCGTCGAGAGTCGTGCCCGGTCGGGCTAGGACACCGCGGACAAGAGGAACGCCAGGGCGAAGCCCAGGACGGTGACGAGGCCCGCTCGGTCGCCGCTGTCCTCGTAGGCCTCGGGGATCATGGTGTCGACCAGCATGGTGATCAGCGCCCCCGCCGCAAAGGCCTGGACGAACGGGATCGCGGCCCCGGGCTTGTCAAGGAGCGCGTAGGCAGCTGCGGCGGTCACCGCCGAAGCCACGGCGACACTGATCCAGAGTCGCAGGATCCATCCGCGGGAATGACCTTCTCGGCGGAGATCCGCCGCCGCCGACAAGCCCTCCGGGACGTTGGACAGCACCACCGCCGCCAGAAACGCAGGCGCTACGGCGCCGCCGGCCAGGAGCATGGTGCCCAGGACGATCGACTCCGGAATGCCGTCCAACAGCGCGCCGAGCACGATCGACAGGCCCTGAGCGTCCTTGGCCGGGCGGACCCGCGCCCCGCGCCGCGCCGCGCCGCGGGAGTGCAGCCAGCGGTTGCCGATGAAGAACGTGAACGCCCCTGCGGCCAGGCCAGCGGCCAGCAACCCGGCACCGCCGGTCTCGAATGCCTCGGCCGCGAGTTCGAACGCGACGGCGCTGATCAATGCCCCGGCGCCGAACGCCAGGGCCAGGCCGACCCACGTTCGCGGCAGGTTCATCGCCACGCCCGCGACGGCGCCCACGACCAGGGCCGAGCTGGCCAGCAATGCCCAGAGGAAGGCCTCGATCATCGGTCTATCCGCCCGGAGGGAGTCAGTCGTCCCCGAATGGGTTGGGCCAGGCAGGCTTGGGTGGCAGGCGGAAGACGTCTTCCTCGCGCGGGCCCTTGGGCAACCGCAGCGGCCACTCCTCGCCCTCATCCGGCGGCCGGGCCTTTTCCAGTAGGTCGCCCCAGCCCACCTCCGCGCCACCCGCCAGGTCGCGCCGATAGACCGGATATCGGTCGTCTCCGGCTGCCCGGGCGAAGCCGGACGACTCGTATACCGATGCCGGTCCGCCGGGCGGCAGCCAGGGATCGGCGGCGCGCTCGGGATAGACCTCGACCGCGGTCACGCCACGCCGATCCAGATCGACGCATACCGCTTCCGCCAGCGCCTGGCCGATGTCGAGCCGGTCCGGGGCATCGGGCACGACCTGGAGGCAGGTGATGACCCACGGTATCGGTGACTCGGGCAGCTCGGGGTAGCGGTCGCGGATGAGCTGGGCCCGCGGGTAGACACTCAACGGCCCGAACTGCGCGTAGCCGACCGTCGTTCCGTCAGGTTCGGTGGCCAGCATTCCGTATGAGCCGGCCAGCCGGGCCCCGGCCAGCAGCGCGGCTCGCTTGGCGTCGCGGCGAGCGGCGGTATCGTCCCCCTCGCGACCGCCCTCCAGCCGCTCCCAGTAGTCGCAGGTCTGGCACCGCGCGCCCGGCCGGGCCGGGGCCGGAATGGCTTGGATGCTCGCCTCGTCGACGAGGGCGAAGGTCAGCTCAGGCATCGGTCGCCACGCCGCCACCAGCAATGAGCTGCGCCAGCGCCGCGATGTCGGGTCCCGGAGGCCGATCCGCGGCGAGGGGTGGCACGGCCGCGCGAACGGCGGCATGAGCGGTGGCCACTCCCTGCCCGGGGCGCAACGGGGCGCGCAGGTCGAGACCGCGCGCGGCGCATAGGGCCTCGACCGCCAGAACGGCCGTCACGCGGTCCACGGCCTCGCGGAGCAGCAGGGCGGACGTGGCGCCCATGCTCACGTGGTCCTCCTGGTTGGCGCTGGTCGGGATGGTGTCGACGCTTGCCGGATGCGCCACCGTCTTCAGCTCGTTGACCAGGGCGGCTGCGGTGTACTGGGCGATCATCAGCCCGCTCTCGAGGCCCGGCTCGACGGCTAGGAATGCGGGCAATCCCGACAGCCGCGCGTCAACCAGACGCGCCGTGCGCCGCTCGGAGATCGTGGCCAGGGCCGTCAGCGCCACCCGGGCATGGTCGAGCGCCAGGGCCAGCGGCTCGCCGTGGAAATTCCCCCCGCTCACCACCCGCCCGTCCGGGAATACCAGGGGGTTGTCGGTGGCGGCGTTCATCTCCACCGCCAGGACGCCCTCCAGCGGAGCCAGCGCGTCGTGCACCGCGCCGTGGACCTGCGGCATGCAGCGCAATGAATAGGGGTCCTGGAGGCGGTGCGGACTGGACCGATGGCTGGCCCCGATCTCGCTGTCGGCCAATAACCCCCGCAAGCGAGCCGCCGATGCGATCTGCCCCGGGTGGGGGCGGGCCCCGATGAGGGCCTCGTCGAAGGCCGATGCCGTCCCCAGCATGGCCTCCAGGCTCATGGCTCCCACCACGTCCGCGGTGATGACCAGTCGCCGGGCGTCCGCGGCCGCCAGGGCGCCCAGGGCGGCCATGAGCTGTGTCCCGTTCAGGAGGGCCAGGCCCTCCTTGGCCTGCAGCTCCATCGGCTCCAAACCGGCTGCGGCCAGGGCTTCTGCGCCGGCCTGTCGCTTGCCGCCGACAACTGCTTCGCCCTCGCCGATCACGACCAAGGCCAGGTGGGCGAGTGGAGCCAGGTCGCCGGAGGCGCCGACGCTGCCTCGAGATGGGATGTGCGGATGGACGCCGGCGTTCAGCATGCCGACCAGCAGGTCCGCCAGCTCAGGCCGCACGCCCGACAGGCCGACGGCCAGGGCATTGACCCGCAGCACGAGCATGGCCCGCACGACTTCTTCCGGGAGCGGGTCACCCACCCCGGCCGCATGGCTGCGGACC
>DATKBC010000062.1:0-15673 GCA_035514415.1 Pleomorphomonadaceae bacterium
TATGGCCTGGTCGGCGCGTTCGCGGGCTTCTACGGGGGCTACCTGCGACGCAGGATGGCCACCCCCACCACATCGGCCAAGGGCAAGCGCCGGTCCGCCTCGCGCTGAACTCCCGCTGAACCGCGGCTTCGGGGCCGGCCCTACGAGCGGTGGGCGGCCACCGCCTCCTCAGCTGCACGCAGCGCCGCCGCGTAGTCCGCGCCCAACCCCAGCACCTCGCCGGTCGAGCGCATCTCCGGTCCCAGCTCCACGCCCACGCCGGGCAGGCGCCAAAGGGAGTCGACCGGCGCCTTGACCGCGACCAGCGGTCCATCGGCAGCCAGTCCGGGTGACAGCCCGGCCTCGGCCAGGGTCGCCCCCAGCGCGCAGCAGACCGCCGCCGCCACGACGTCCCGACCGGTGGCCTTGGCCACGATGGGCACCGTCCGGCTGGCGCGCGGGTTGGCCTCGATGACCACCACCCGGTCACCGGAGACGATGGCCTGGACGTTGAGGATCCCGCGCACGCCGAGCGCCAGCGCGATGCGGCCCGCTGCCTCGGCCGCGCGTTCCTGGGTGGCCCGCGAGACGGAACGAGGTGGCAGCACCGCCACCGAGTCGCCGGAGTGAACGCCGGGCGGGTCGCGCTGCTCAAGGATCCCCGGCACGCACCACGCGACCCCGTCCGAGATGACGTCCACGTCGAGCTCCACCCCGGGCACCATGGCGTCCACCCGCAGCGGCCAGCCGACGTCGCCGGCCAGCAGCACCCCCAGCCCGACCCGGTCGCGAATGACCACGATCCCGCGCCCGCCGATGACCCATGACGGCCTGACGATGACCGGCAGCCCCAGCTCGGCGATGGCGGCCTCCAGCTCGCCGGGGTCGCGGGCCAGGACCCCGCGCGGCCCGTCCAGGCCGAGTCGCTCCAGGAGCGCAGCAAAGCGTTCGCGGTCCTCGGTGTCCTCGATCGCGTCGGCCGTCAGGCCGGCGATCGGGACGTCGGCGTAGGCCAGATCGCGGGCCAGGTCGATGGCCGTCTGCCCCCCGAACGTGAGAAGCACCAGCGGCGGCTCGCCGGTCAGCGCCCGCTCATGGTCGAGCACGTCGAGCACGCTCTCGGTATCCAGCGGCTCGAAGTAGAGGCGCGAACAGGCGTCGTAATCGGTGCTCACCGTCTCGGGGTTGCTGTTGATCACCACCGCGTCGTAGCCAAGTTCACGAATGGCCCACGCGGCGCGCACCGAGCAGTAGTCGAACTCGATCCCCTGGCCGATGCGGATCGGCCCCGACCCGACCACGATCACCGAGCGCCGCTCGGCCGGCGGTGGGACTTCCGATTCCGCGTAGGACGAGTAGAAGTAGGGCGTCTGGGCCGGGAACTCGCCGGCGCAGGTGTCCACCCGCCGGTAGGCTGGCGTCAGCCCGGCCCGCACCCGGGCCCGGCGCACGGCCGCGGGTGGCACCCCGGATAGGGCGGCAATCTCCACGTCACCAAAGCCCAGCCGCTTGGCCTCGCCCAGCGGCCCGCCCACCAGGCCGGACTCGGCGGCCACGACCTCCGCGATTCGTTCGCTGAACCACCGCGCGATCCCGGTCACGGCGCTGATCGTTTCCGCGTCGGCATGCCCGTGGCGAAGCAGGCCCACCATCCGCCACAGGCGGGTGTCGGACGGCGCCAGGAACATCCCCAGGTCAGCCGGCGCCCGCCGGCTCAACGCCCAGGCCGGGTCCTCCCACAGCCAGCCTCGACCTCGTGGCTCCAGCGAGCGGACCGCCTTGAGCAGCGCCGGCCCGAACTCGCGGTCGATGGCCATCGCCTCCCCGGTCGCTTTCATCTGGACCCCCAGATCCCGCTCGGCGAGCGGGAACTTGTCGAATGGCCAGCGCGGGAGCTTAACGACCACGTAGTCGACCGCGGGCTCGAAGGCGGCCGATCCGCCGCCGGTGGCGGGGTTCACCATCTGGTCCAGCCGCTTCCCCAGCGCCACCAGGGCCGCGACTCGTGCGATCGGGTAGCCGGTGGCCTTGGATGCCAGCGCCGATGAGCGGCTGACACGCGGGTTGACCTCGATCACCCGGTAGTCGCTCCCATCGGGGCTGACCGCCAGCTGGACGTTGCAGCCACCCTCCAGCTTGAGAGCTCGGGCAATGGCCAGCGCCGAGCGCCTGAGACGCTGGACCACGACGTCGGGAAGGGTCTGGATCGGCGCCACCACGATCGAATCGCCGGTATGGACACCCATCGGATCGAGGTTCTCCATCCCGCAGATCGCGATGGCCGTGTCGGCCGCGTCGCGGATGATCTCGAACTCGATCTCCTGCCAGCCCAGCAGGCTGCGCTCCACCAGCACCTGACCGATGGGGCTGGCCGCCAGCCCGCGCGCGATCGCCCGCTCAGCAGCAGGCGGATCGGCGGCGAAGCCACCGCCCCCACCGCCCAGGGTGAAGGCCGGTCGGACCACGACCGGCGCGCCCAGCGATTCGACAAACGCCAGCCCGTCGGCCACCGACTCCACGACTCGCGACTCGGGGACCGGCTCCCCGATGGAGCGGACCAGGGCCCGGAAGCCACCCCGGTCCTCGGCCGCGCGCACGGCGGCCAGCGGGGTCCCGAGCACCCGCACGTCGTATCGGTCCAGGACCCCAGCATCGTCCAGCCCGACTGCCAGGTTGAGCCCTGTCTGCCCACCCAGCGTCGGCAGCAGCGCATCGGGGCGGTTGATCGCGATCACCTGCTCGAGGTGCTCCACGGTGAGCGGGCCGATGACCACCGTGCCGCCCACGTCCGGATCGGTCATGACCGTGGCCGGGTTGGAGTTCACGAGCACCGTCTCGACGCCTTCGCCCCGCAGCGCCAGGCAGGCCTGGACCCCGGCGTAGTCGAACTCGGCCGCCTGACCGATGACGATCGGCCCCGAGCCGATGATCAGCACGCGGCGGGGTCGCATCGGTTCAGGCAGCACTTGGTTCAGAAAGATTGGCCTTGGCGAGTGCCGCGTCGAACAGGCCGGCCGCGTCGACCGGCCCGGGGGCGCCTTCGGGGTGGAACTGGACCGATGCCACCCGGCCCTCGGCGTGGACGAGCCCTTCGACTGTCCCGTCGTTCAGGTCGCGGTGGCTGACCGCCAGGCCTGCGGCCGCGAGGGCCGGGTGGTCGAGGACCTCGACCTCGTGGTTGTGCGCGCCGATGGTCACCCGACCGGTGGCCGTCTCGATCACCCCGTGGTTCCCGCCATGGTGGCCCACGGCCAGGCGGCGCGTGGGGGCGCCGGCGGCCAGGCCGATCAGCTGGTGCCCGAGGCAGATCCCCAGCAGCGGCGTCCCGTCGGCGGTGGCGCGTGCCATGAGCGCAGCCACCGTGGCGATCTGGAGCTCCATCCGGGATGGGTCGCCCGGCCCCGGGGAGAGGACGACCAGGTCCGGCGCGTGGGCCGCCACGTCGGCCGCGGTCGCGTCGGGTGGCAGGGCCACCACCTCCAGCCCACGGCCGGTCAGCGCGGCGAGCAGGGAGCGCTTGACCCCATAGTCGATCAGGACCGCGCGGCCACGTCGCTCCCCGGTTGGGGCGCAGCGGTATGGCTCGCGGGGCGCGACCGCGGTCATGTGGTCGACCGCGTCCCACTGCGGAGTCGCGCGCGCGTCCGCCACGGCCCGAGCGGGTGGCGTGTCGGCGTCCCGGATCACGGCCCGCCGGGCCGCTCCGCGCCGCAGCTCGAGCGTCAGCGCGCGGGTGTCCACGCCCTCCAGGGCCGGGATCCCCGCTTCGATCAGTAGCTCTTCGACCGACAGGCCCGACCCCGCCGGCGGCGTGACGAGGCGGGTCACGATCAGCGCACGCGCGTGGACCCGCGCCGATTCGAGCTCGGCGCGGTCGATCCGGTAGCTCCCGACCATGGGATGGGTCAGGACCACGATCTGACCCGCGTACGAGGGATCGGTCAGGATCTCGCCCCATCCCGTCGCGGCAGTGGTGAAGATGAGCTCGCCCTCGGCCGGCTGGGCCGCGCCGCGGAGCCATCCGGCGTGGAGTGTCCCGCCCTCCAGCGCAAGCCTTCCCGGAGATGAAAACGACGCCGGCCCGGGTGCGGTGGGCGGCGTCGTGGTAGGCAGGCTAACGGGTATCGGCATCGCGCTCCTTCCCGGCCTCGCGGGGCCGGACTTAAAGGACGGTTCCGAGTGTAGCCCAGGCAGTCGCGGTTTGCGGCGCCGGTCTACACTCGCCGCCACGAGGAGGGAGCCGCTGCATGTCCACCCCGGAAGCCAACCTGCCACCCTTGCGGGCCAGCGCGGCCACGCTGGCCGAGGCCTGGATCCCGCATTTCGAAGGGCGGTCGGCGCAGGTCGCCCGCGACGTTGCATTGATCGTGGCCGGGGCCGGCCTGACCGCCCTGGGCGCGCAGGTGTCGTTCACGGTCGGCGGGAACCCGGTCCCCTACACCCTGCAGACCGCCGCCGTGCTGCTGACCGGCACCGCACTGGGGGCCGGACGCGGGTTCGCCTCGATGGCGCTCTACCTGGCGGTCGGCGCGATCGGCGTCGGCGTGTTCGCTGACGGTCGGAGCGGCCTCCTGACCGATGCCGGCGGCCTGACCCCCACCATCGGCTACCTGGTGGCCTTCATCGTGGCCGCCACCCTGTGCGGTCGCCTCGCCCAGCGCCAGTGGGAACGGACGCGGACCGGGGCCTTCCTGCTGATGCTGTTGGGATCGCTCGTGATCTATCTGATCGGGGTCCCCTTCCTCGCGGCGGTTGCCGGGATGACCTTCTCGGACGCGATCTACTGGGGCGCCCTCGTCTTCGTGCCGTGGGACCTGGCCAAGGTGGTCGTGGCGACCTTCGCCTTCCCGTTGGCGTGGCGGCTGGCCGGCGACCGAACCGGGGAGTGACCACGGACCCCGAACCCGGCACCGCGATCTCCGATGACGAGGCCAGCCGCGCCGGCCTGAGTGCCGAGGAGTTCGACCGCGAATGGATTCGCGACCACGTCGCGGAAGAGCGGCGCGAAGCCGCTCTCCTTGGCGACATCCGCGAGGCAATCTTCGGGGCCCAGGACGGCCTGGTCAGCACCCTGGCCGTCGCCAGCACGGTGGCGGGTGCGACCGGCGACAAGTTCGCGATCCTGGTGGCCGGCATCGCGTCGGGGCTGGCCGGCATGTTCAGCATGGCCGCCGGCGAGTACCTGTCCAGCAAGAGCCAGCGCGAGATCTTCGAAGCCCAGATCGCCGGCGAACGCGAAGAGGTCGCGACCCGCCCCGGGGAGGCCCAGGCCGAGGTGGCCTACATGTTCGAGGAGGACGGGCTCCCCAGCGACGAAGCGGCGGAGGTGGCCCGAGTGGTGGCGCGCCACCCTGACGTGCTGCTCCGGACGATGGTCGAGAAAGAGCTCGCGCTCCACGTCGACGAGCACGGGGGCTCGCCGTTGCAGGGGGCGCTCGTCATGGGCGGCGCATTCGGCCTGGGCGCCATCGTGCCTGTCCTGCCCTATCTGCTGCTCCCGGTGGCGGCGGGCACCTGGGCCTCGATCCTGGCCACCGGCGGAGTCCTGTTCGGGATCGGAGTCGTGAAGTCGCGCTGGACGCGCGGTGGGTGGCTGCGCTCGG
The DNA here is from genome assembly GCA_035514415.1 of Pleomorphomonadaceae bacterium. Lineage (GTDB taxonomy): Bacteria > Chloroflexota > Limnocylindria > QHBO01 > QHBO01 > DASTEQ01. The sequence continues at coordinate 5,583 of DATKBC010000062.1, forward strand.
GCCTCGAGATCCTGGTCGTGGGCGCGCTCGCGGGCGTCCTCGGCTATTTCTTCGGCAACATCCTGCCGCCCCTGTTGGGAGCCCCCTCGGTAGGCGCCTGAGAATTCAGGGACCGTCAGCCGGTGCGCAGCAACGCGTACAGGGTGCGGTCCCCGCTGATCCCCTTCAGCTCGAAAGTCCCGCGCTCCTGGAACTCGAGTCCGGCACCCGCGACGAGATCCCGAGTCGTGGCCGAGACGAGCACCTCGTCTGGCGCAGCGGCCCCCATGATGCGCGCCGCGAGGTGAACCGCCACACCGCGTAACTCCCTGCCGACCACCTCAACCTCGCCACTGTGCACACCGGCACGGACTTTCAGCCCTAGCCGACCGGCCGACTCCACCACCCCCGCCGCGCAGCGCACCGCGCTCCCCGGGCTGTCAAAGCGCGCAAAAAAGCCGTCGCCGGCGGTGTCGACCTCCACGGCTCGGTACCGATCGAGCATGTTCCGCACGTCGTCTCGGTGAGCTGCCAGCAGCCGCTTCCAGGGAGCGTCCCCCAGGCGCTCCGCCATCGCGGTCGACTCGACGATGTCGGTGAACAGCAGGGTGGTGAGGATCCGCTCCCCCGGTTCAGCTGGCTTTCCCCAGCCGACAACGCCCTGGAAGTCGATGTTTACCACTGGCTCATCGCCTACCACCCACGCATCATGGCCGGCCGGGATCTCGTACACGTCGCCCGCCACAAGGTCGGCTTCGCCCTCCACCGTGACGAAGTGGAGGCAGCCACTGATGATGTAGCCGACGTGACGAAAATCACACAGCTCGGTGTCCACCAGCGGCTTGAGGTGGGTCGACCAGCGCCATCCGGGATCGAAGACGGTGTGGCCGACAAGGAGCGGGCCGATGGAGACCTCGCGGACCGTGCCATGGTCGAACTCGATCAGCTCATCGGGCTGGTCGAAGTTCTTGATATCGAAGGGTGCCATCACCCGAGTCTCGAACCGGGGCGCGCCTACGTCAAGGCTCAGGTCACGTGCAGCACGCCGACCATGCCGTAGTCCTCGTGGCCGGGGAAGTGACAGATGAAGACCATCTCCCCCGGTTCGTCGAAGGTCAGGGTGGTCTGGGCCGAGCTCATGGCGCGGACCGAGACTTCGTCGGGGCGCTCCCCGTGGACCGGTTCGGTGCCGGTGCGGTGACGTTCGTGAAAGGCCGCGTCGCCGATCAGCCATTCATGGTCGATCGGGTCCTCGTTGACCAGGACGAACGTGACCGGGACACCGTGCGGGACGGTCACCTCGGCCGGGGAAAAGTGCGAGTAGTGGATCAGGATCTCCACCCGCTGCACGGGCGGTGAGGCGCCACAGCCGGCGACGACCGCCGCCCCGATGAGCAGGGCGATCGCCGCCAGCGAGCGGTGGAACATCAGGCGCCGGCCATCGGCGGCGACTCTCGTCCGCGCAGCATCGAGCCTGCGAACCAAGCCGCCAGCAGCGGCAGCCCAACCGCGAAGGCAAGCAGGGCCCAGGCGCGTGGCGTGGTCCACGGCGCGGGGGTCGGCCCATGGGGCAGGAAGCCGGCATCCACCAGGGACGGCGAGCCGCCCTCGGGATCGATGGCCAGGTCGAACGCGATGTCGGCCGCGGCGCTGTTGATGCGCACCTTGGTCAGCCACGCGCTCTGGGGCACCCACTCCATGCCCGCATCGGATCGCAGGTCGTCCAGCAGCAGGCCGGTGGCCTTCGCGCTGTGGGCGAGCTCGAGCCCGTTGGGGCCGAATGCGGAGCCGGGTGCGGGCAGCAGTCCCGGGCGATGGTCGGTCAGGAGATACACGTCGGCCTCCACGGTCTGCGCCTCGGTCTTGCCGAGGGCCAGGATCCGGAGCGGCACCCATGGATCGTCGGTCGGGATGGTCAGGTGGACGGGCGTCCCGTCCCCCACCGCCTGGCCGCGCTCGGCGGCCGCATCGGCATCGAACACCGCGGCCAGGAAGATCGGCGAGCGGTTGGCGTAGAAGTCGAGCACCTCCGGAGCGTCCGGCGGAAGTCGGAAGCCGTGCTCGGTGGCCCAGGCGCCCACCTCGGCTCCGCCGCCGCGCAGGATCGTGATGTCCAGGGCGTCGATCCGGACCTCGAGCAGGACCTGGGCCTCGGCCGCGCCGACCCGGGCCGCGTCCGCGGCCAGGAACAGCTGGGGCTCGGTCTCGATATTGAGACGCTGGAGCGTCCAGTCCCCGCCCCGTTCGACCTTGGTCGGAACGTCGGGAAGGGGCACCAGGCTCCCGAACTCACCTTCCCCGCCGGCGAAGGCGAAGGACGTCACGTAGTGCTCGACCCCGTCGTGATAGCCGGCGAAGGTCGTGGTGCGCAGAAGGTTGACCGCGCCGTTGGGCCCGATCAGGCCTGAGCAGCCGAGCGTGGGCCCGGCGCAGACGAGCAGGGCGGTGGTAGCAGCCACCAGAGAGATCAAACGCCGCATGGGATCGGTCCTCCATCAAGCGGCCCGGCTGCAGGCCATGCTGAGTTGATGGGGGCAGGACGGCGCCCGGCGCCGGACGGTTCCCCTGCGTAACCGATGCTGCCCGCATCACGCGGGCAGCGAGCTAGCCCTCCCGGAAGATCTGGTCGTGCTCGCGGACGTGGTCGGTGACCTGGAGCGCCACGTCGTCGCCCGGTCCCGCGGAATCGACCTTGGCGTGCTCGACCTCCATGGAATCCACGGACTGCTCGACGTTCGTGGTGTGTCCTTTGATGTGAATCCTGTCACCCACGCGGAGCGTGTCGGTCAGGGTGACGGCGGCCACGGACAGGTGGCCGAAGTAGTGGGTGACCGACCCAATCGACTGCCCCGGATCGTGCTCTTCAGACATGCGACTCCCTCCAGTGCGCTGGAAAGAACTTTGGGTCCCCAGCCGCCCAGCGTCAAGCGTCAGCCTAGTTCTCCAGCGACCGAAGGAGGCGTTTGGGTGCGACCGCGCGATAGCTCTCGGCGATCCAGTCCGCCAGCATTTCGAACGGCGCATCCTCGGGCGGAGTGAGCCAGACCCAATGGCCCCGGTCCAGGCCATACCCGGGTGAGGTGGCCCACGGCAGGGAGAGTGCCGTCTCGCTCGACTGGGGCAGCTTCACGGTGAGCCCGAATGGTCGCTCAGCCTCCGGTTGGCCGAAGAACACGAAGACCTTCTTGCCGACCTTGGCCACGTTCTCGCCCCATGGGTGGTCCTCGTAGGCCTCGGGCAGGCCCAGGGCGTAGGCGAGCAGGGGCTCGGCCAGCGGGTGCATGACGGGAGCCTAGCGGAACATGCGCCGCTGCTTGATGAGGTCGAACCGGGCCTGGCGGGCGGGGTCGGCGGGCTCGGCGATGGCCGCCTCCACCGGCTCAAGGTGGCGGGCGACGACGTTCAGCACCCCGCCTTCGACCTGGAGCCGCCCCTCGATGACCAGGAGCGGGTGACGATGCAGGACCGCCCGGTAGCGGCGGTACACGTCGGGACGCAGGGTGATGTTCATCATCCCGGTCTCGTCCTCCAGGGCCAGGAACACGAAGCCCTTGGCGGTCATGGGGTGCTGGATGCTGGTCGCTACCCCGCCCATGCGGATGGTGGCCCCGTTCCGCTGCTCCCCGGCGCCACGGACCGTCATCACGCCGCGCTCGGTCAATCGCTCGCGGAACAGCTCGACCGCGTGGGTCGTGGGCGACAGGCCCAGCTCCCGGTAGTCGGCGGCCACGCGTTCGGCACGGCTCATGGGCGGCAGGGTGGCCCCCACCTCGCCCGCGGCGGCATCGGTCAGGCCCAGCGGGGGACGCTGGGGGTCGGCATCGGGCAGGGTGGCCCGCAGCTGCCAGAGCAGCTCGCGGCGGGGCGTATCGGTCCAGTCGAAGGCACCGATCGCGATCAGGCGCTCGACCACCGGCTCGGCCAGGGCCGTGCGGGCCACGAAGTCGCGCACGCTCTGGTACGGACCAATGGCACGCTCGCGCTCGATCACCATGCGCGCGGCCTCGTCGATGCCCTTCACCTGGCGGAACCCGAGGCGGACCGCGAAGTCGTGGACAGCATCGTCGGTTTCCCCCGTACGTTCGGTCTCGTGCTCCCAGGCCGAGCGGTTGACGTCCACCGGCAGCACGGTCAGGCCGTGGCGGCGCGCGTCGTTGACCAGGGTGGCGGGCGAGTAGAAACCCAGCGGCTGGTTGTTCAGCAGCCCGGCCAGGTAATGCGCGGGGTAGCGGAGCCGCAGCCACGCGGTGTCGTAGGTGATCTTGGCGAAGGCCGCGGCGTGGGCCCGGGCGAAGCCGAACTCGGCGAAGGCGCTGCACCGACGAAACAGCTCCTCGGCGTCTGGCTCGGTCAAACCGGTGCGTAAGGCGCCGGTAATGAACCGATCCCGCTCGCGCTGCATGGCCTGGTGGGAGCGGTGAGAACCCATCGCCTTGCGGAAGATGTCGGCCTCGGTGGCGCTGTAGCCGCACACCGAGATCGCGATCTGCAGGACCTGCTCCTGGTACAGGATCACGCCCAGGGTGTCCTCCAGGATGGGCTGCAGGCTGGGGTGGGCATAGACCACCTCCTCGGTGCCGGCGCGGCGCCGCAGATAGGGGTGCACGGCGTTGCCCTGGACCGGGCCGGGGCGAATGATGGCCACCTGGACCACGAGGTCCTCGAATCGCTCCGGATGCGCCTTGGGCAGGGCCTGCATCTGAGCCCGGGACTCGACCTGGAACACGCCCACCGTGTCGGCGGCGCGGATGGACCGGAACACCTCGGGGTCGTCATGGGGAAGGGCGTCCAGGTCGGGGCGCTGGCCGGTGTCGCGCTCGATGCGGTCCACGGCGTCCGACACCGCGCCCAGGGTCCGCAGGGAGAGCAGGTCAATCTTCACCAGGCCCAGGGCCTCGATGTCCTCCTTGTCGTACTCGGTGACGACCCGCCCCGGCATGCTGGCCCGCTCGATGGGGACCAGCTCGGTGATGGGCGTGCGGGTGACGAGCATCCCGCCCACGTGGATCCCCAGATGGCGCGGGAAGCCGTCGATCTCGGCGCACAGGGCAACCAGCCACTGCCACCGGTTGCGTGGCTGGGTGACGGCCTCGGGCGGCGCTTCTGAGATGACCGATGGACGGGGTCGGCGGCCCACGGGCATGCCGCTCTCCGGATCGACCGGCACGTGCCCGTCGTGGTCACTCGGGTCGCCCACCCCCGGATCGCCGGCCGCGTACCGCTGCCGCTCCCAGCCCTCGTGACGAACCTGGACCGACGACTGGTCCAGGGCCTTCGGCCGGCGAGGTGGATACCAGCCGCTTTCGCTGTACGGACGCCCGTCGTGGTCTCCGGCCGCGTCGCGGGCCCGTGCCTCGGCAGCCGCCAGGTCGGGGCGCAGGGTCGGCCGGCCACGGAAATGCCACGGGTTGTCGTTGCTGCGGACGACCAGCGGGGCGGCATCGCCGTCGGTCCTGACATCGGTCCTGACATCGGTCCTGACATCGGTCCCCGCATCGGCTTCCGCATCGGTCTGGCCCAGCTCCTCGAACAGCCAGCCGAACTCGCCGTCCAGCGCCAGGTCGGCCGCCACCTCGGATGCGTCGCGGGTGTCGAGCGCCTTGGCCACCCGGTCCACCACCTCGGCCGGAAAGGCGAGCGCCTTGGCCACCTCGCGCACCGCGGACCGGGCGCGGTAGGTGATCACGTTGCAGACCATGGCCGAGTGCTCGGTGCCGTAGCGGCGGTACAGGTACTGGATGATCTCCTCGCGGCGGTTGACGTCGAAGTCGATGTCGATGTCGGGCAGCGCGCGGGCCTCGTTGATGAAGCGCTCGAACAGGAGCTTGTGCTCGATGGGGTCGACCTTGGTGATGCCCAGGCAGTAGGCCACGATCGAGTCGCCGGCACTCCCCCTTCCCTGGCCGATGATCCCGTTCCGGCGCGCGAACTCCATCAGGTCCCACACGATCAGGAAGAACTCGGCCAGGTTGGTGCGGTCGATGACGCTCAATTCGTGCGTCAGCTGCTCCAGGGCGCGCTTGGTAATGGGCCGATAACGACGCCGTAAGCCGTCGTGGGCAAGCTGGTACAGGTACGAAAACGGCGTCTCCCCGTCGGGAACGGTGAAGCCCGGGAACCGATAGCGCTCGAAGCCGAGGTCCAGGCGGCAGGCCTGGCCGATGGCTGCCGCCCGCGCCATCCCGTCGTGCCAGGCACGCCGGGCGCGAGGGTCGGGCAGGCCGGCGCCGAGCAGGGCGAGCTGGGGTCCGGTCTTGAGCCGGTACTCGGCGTTGGGCAGTCGTAGCTCGCGGGTCTCGTCCAGGGACGCACCGTGGCGGATGGCGACCAGCACGTCCTGGAGCCGATGGCCGGCCGCCTCGGCGTAGTGGACCTCGTTGGTGACGACGGTGGGCAGGCCCGTTTCGTCGGCCAGGGATGCCAGCTCGGAGACGAGCCAGTCGTCGTCGGGAAGCAGGTGATGGGACAGCTCCACGCAAAAGTCCCCGTCGGGGAAGCAGCGTGCCCAGCGTTCCGCGGCTGCCCGTGCTGCGGCCCGCTCCCCGGCGAGGACACGCCGCAGGATCTCCCCGTTTCGGCAGCCACTCAGCCCAATCAGGTGGCCGCGCGCGTCGTCCAGGGCGGCTTCGATCCGCGCCGCCTCGAACACGGGGAACGCCTTCTCGCCGGCCAGGTGGCCGGCGGACACGAGCCGCGACAGGGCAGCGTATCCATCCGGGTCGCGGGCCAGCAGAATCAGGTGGTCGCCCGGGGCGGGACCGGCGTGATGCTCCCCCGGCCAGCCACGGCTGGCCTTCGGCCCGCGGAGTGACAGCGCCATGCGTCGGCCGCGCCGCGCCGCGCGGAGCTCGCGCTCATCGCGAGGGATGGCCAGCTCAACGCCCAGGATCGGCACCACCGGGGAGAGCCCCGCGGCGCGGCCCTCATCGGTCCGGGTCTGCTCGGCCGCCTTCCACAGGCGCACCGCCGCGTACAGGCCCGCGTGGTCGGTGAGGGCGAGTGCCGGCATCCCGATCGTGGCCGCCCGCGCCACCAGGTCCTCGGGGTGGCTCGCCCCGTCCAGGAACGAGAAGTTGCTGTGAACGTGGAGCTCGCAGTAGGCGTCCGGCACGACCATCGGACGGTCGAGTATAGAACGTCTGTTCTGTTTGTCGAGACCTGAGCTCGGCGAGCCCGCCTTGACGCACACGGGCCACCCGCGCAGCATGGTCGAGGGTGGAAAGCAGGATGCGTCCCGGCCAGATCGTCGCCGTCCTCGTCGTCATCGTCATCGCCGTCGTCCTGGCGGTGGCCGTTCTTGCCGGACTGCCCGGAGGCCAGCCATCGCTCACGGTCGGACCGAGCGCCCTCGCGAGCGCCGAGCCGTCATCCACGCCAGAGCCCACACCAGCAATTGGATGCGAAGTGGCCCACGAACCAGGGACGCTGGCGCTTCGGATCGAGGCAAACGGCGAGCTCGCCCAGACCTGGGTCATCAGCATCTATGCCGATGGCCGAGTCTTCACGCCGGACATCACCCCGAACGAGCCCAGCGACGACGCGTGGAGGGTCGTCCGCTTCCTCACCGATGCGGGCGTGGACACACTGGTGGGCGAGGTGTTGGACACAGGCCTGTTCGAGGCGAGCGCGCAGTACTCGCCGGTCCCGCTCCCCGGGGTCGAGCCTCCCGGACGAGGCGCATCGGGCTACACCATCACTGTGGCTCAGGGGTCGGAGCAGGTCGTGGTCAGCTGGATATCCGTCTTCGCCGACGATGCCACCTACTACGAGCCGTCCCCGGAACGCGAGCAGCTCGATGCGCTGGCCGCGCACCTGATCGACTTCGACTCGTGGCTGCCAACCGAGGAATGGGCGATGACCGAGCCGTGTCCCTACCAGCCACAGGCCTTCGGAATCTACGTCGAAGCGCAGGCCTGGGGCGGCAGTCTCAACGAGCTACCGGTGGATATCGCGGATGTCGGATGGCCGCTCGGTGGCGAAATCCTCGAGTGGGGCGAGGAGATCGACCATCCCGACCCGGACCCCGCGCATCTAGCCCGATGTGCGGTCGCAAGCCGCGCCGACGCCGAGACGCTCGCGGACGAACTCCGATCCGCCGGGGCCCAGGCGTTTGTGGATGACGGCGGCCTGGACGTGGGCGCCTACACCGAGCTGCGGCTCGGAGATCGTGCGGCAACACGGGTGGTGTCGGTCTACATCCAGCCGCTCATGCCCGACGAATCCGAGTGCACGGACTTCCTGCCGAACCCGTACAGCATCTAGCGCACGGAACCGCGCGGGACCCAGCGGCGTCTGGCGGGTGACAACCATCCATACCCGGAGATCACTTCCGTGAAGACCCCGCGAGCCGCGCTCCTGATTGGGCTCACCATCCTGGTCCTGGTCCTCGCCGCCTGCCAGCAGGCGGCATTCGGGCCGTACAAGCCCGGCGAGGTCCCGGTCGGCGACACGACCGGACGCGACCTCGTGCCCGGGGCGGTCGCTCCCGATGAAGGCGGCGGAGTCACCGGCCAAGGCGCTGACCTGGGGCAGGCAGATCGGTCGATCATCAAGACCGGGGAGATCACGGTCGAGGTCGATAACGTGGCCGAGACCACCGGCGCGGTCCGCGCCCTGGCCCTCGAGCTCGACGGCTACATCAGCAGCTCGTTCCAGGGCGAGTTCCAGGAGTCGGCGACCCTCACCATGCGCATCCCGGCCGACCGTTTCGACGAGGCCATTGCCGCGGTCCACGACCTGGGTGGCGACGTCAAGGCTGAGGCCACCCGCGAGGAGGACGTCACCGCGGCCGTGATCGACATCGAGGCCCGGTTGACGAACCTGAGGGCGGCCGAGGTCGAGTACCGCGAGCTCATGGACCGCGCCGAGCGGATCGAGGACATCCTGGCCATCCAGAACCAGCTGTTCCAGGTGCGTGGCGAGATCGAGGCCATGCAGGCTCAGCTGGAGTACTACACCGACCAGGCCGACATGGCCACTTTGACCGTGACCGTGATCCCGGGTGCGGTGGAGCAGGCAACCACCGACTTCGACCCCGCCGCCATCGTCCAGGAAGCGGTCGCCCAGCTGCTCGGCTTCGGCCAGTGGCTGGTCGGCGCGGCGATCTGGTTCGTGATCGTGGGCCTGCCGGCCCTGGTCGTGCTCGGGATCGCGCTCTTCCTCGGATTCCGCGTGCTGCGGCGCATTTCACCCGATCCGGCGAAGGCCAAGCAGCAGGGCCCCGGCGACTGAGTCCGGGAAGCCAATAGACCGATACGGCCCGGCCGCCGACGCGGCCGGGCCGCGATCACTCCGTTCCCGATATGCGCCCCACGCATCTATCGGCCAAAAACGAGCCCGGGAAGACCTAATTTCGGCGATTCCCGGGCTTCGCATTCTCCGGGCGAATGGGGCAGCCAAGAAAGCGCACCGATGTTGGCCGAAGTTGGCCGATACATGCGCCCGACGCATAAGGTGCTGATTGCGCCTGGACGATGGGCGATCACGCGCGCGGAATGGGACACGGCGCGAGCCGAGGCGGCCCGGAGCGGCCGGCCCCGCCTAAGAGGCGAGGGCCTCGAGGACCGGCAGGTCGACGGTGTCGCCGGCAGGCGTCACCGGAACGATGGTCACGTGGTCGGCGCCGGCCGCGAGGACCTCCCCCAGCCGGGCGCGGAGGGCATCCGCGTCGCCCCACGCGACCATGGCGTCAACGAGGCGGTCACTTCCCGGCCGCTCCCAGTCGGCCGCCTCGAACCCCTGCTCGGCCCAGGCCGCCTGGTAGTTCGGGGTCCGTAAATAGGGCAGCAGGTAGTGGCGAGCCGCTGATCGGGCGGCCACCGGATCCGTCTCCAGCACGCACGGCAGGCTCGCCGCCACGATGGGTCGCACGGCCGTGTCTGCGGCGTCCAGCACCCCGCGCATCCAGGTCAGGCGCTCGAGCGTGACCAGGTATGGGAAGGCGCCGTCGGCGTCGGTGGCGGCCAGGGTCAGCATCCGCTCGCGCAGGGCGGCCACCAGGACCAGCGGCTCGCGCATTCCGGGGGGCATCGGTCCCTTGTAGATGGCGGATCGATACGCGGACAGGTACTCCCGCATCCGGGTCAGCGGCCGCTCATAGGTATGGCCGCGCA
>DATKBC010000063.1:0-6817 GCA_035514415.1 Pleomorphomonadaceae bacterium
CCCGATGGTCGAGGTTGCCAAGGGGACGGAGATGGAAAAGGCGATCCTGGCCAATACCCCGATGGGTCGATGGGGCACATCGGAGGAGATCGCCACCGTGATCGGGTTTCTGGCCGGCGACGGCGCCAGTTACATGACAGGCTCCGAGGTCTACGCAGACGGAGGCTGGACCGCCCAGTAGACCAGCCTGCTACCGTTCGGGCGTGTCGCCGGCCAGATCTCGAGCGAGCCTGGACCACGAAGCCGAACGGGCCCGCCGGGAGCGTGAAGCCCTCGACACGGCGGTGCGCAGCATCGCCGGCGTCCTGGACCTGGAACCCGTCCTTCAACTGATCGTCGACCGCGTCCGCGATCTTGCCGAGGCCGAATACGCCGCCCTGGGCACCCTCGGCGAGGACGGCTTGTTGGAGCGGTTCGTGACCAGTGGCGTCACTGAAGCTCGCCGGCGGCGGATCGGCGCGTTACCTCAGGGTCGTGGGTTGCTGGGGCTGATCATCCGGGAAAGTCAATCGGTTCGAATTCCCGACATCGGCGCCGATCCGAGACGCCATGGCTTCCCTCGTCACCACCCTCCCATGCACAGTTTCCTCGGCGTCCCGGTCCGTGTGCGGGGTGCCGCGATTGGGAACTTCTATCTCACCAACAAACGGGGCACGAACGAGTTCAGCACCGAGGATCAGCGCCTCGTCGAACGCTTCGCGCTGCATGCGGCGATCGCTATCGACAATGCCCGTCTGCATGAGCAGGCCGGGCGGCTGGCGGTGCTCGCCGAGCGGGACCGGATCGGTCGGGACCTCCACGACGGCGTGATCCAGCGCCTGTACGCGGTGACCCTGACGCTGGATGACGTCCCAGACCTGATGGACGAGGAGCCGGGCGAGGCCCGCGAGCGGGTCGACCGCGCGATCGAGACCCTTCAGGCGGCCATCGGCGACATTCGCGGCTTCGTCTACGACCTGCGTCCGACGCTGCCCGCTCCCGAGGATCTCCGACGCGCGTTGGGGGAGATTGCGGACGACATTCGCCGGACGGGCAAGACGAAGGTGACCGTCGAGGTCGCCGACGAAATCCTCCTCGGACCCGAGGAGGCCGCGGACCTGGTGGCCATCGCCCGTGAGGGCCTGAGCAATGTGCAGCGCCATGCCGCCGCGGAGCGAGCGTTCGTCCAGCTCACCGTCCACGGCGAGGCGTTGCGACTGGTGATCACCGACGACGGGCATGGCTTCGACGCTCGCGGGCGTCGGAACCGGCAACAGCATGGGCTGTCCAACATCCGCGACCGGGCGGCCGCCCTCGGTGGCCGGGTCACCGTTCGCTCCAGACCAGGGCGCGGCACCCGTATCATCGTCGACCTCCCGCTCGACGCGGGCGACCCGCCGAGGGACCGATGACGAACGAACCGCCCGCCGAACGGCCACTCAGGTTGCTCCTGGTCGACGATCACGAGGTCGTGCGCCAGGGCCTGGCCGCGCTGCTTGCCCGCCGGCCCGCGTTCCAGGTCGTGGCCCAGGCGGGAACCGTGGCCGAGGCCCTCGCCGCCGCGCGGCGCTTCCGCCCCGATCTGGTGATCATGGATGTCCGCCTCCCGGACGGGACGGGGATCGAGGCCTGTCGCGACATCCGGGCCGAGATGCCCGAGACCCGAGTCGTGATGCTGACCAGCTACCCGGACGAGGACGCGGTGCTGGCCGCCATCCTGGCCGGCGCGAGTGGATACCTCCTCAAGCAGATCCGCGGCCGAGACCTGGTAGCCGCGCTCGAGTCGGTCGGTCGGGGTGACTCCCTGCTCGACCCAGCAGTCACCGAGCGCGTCCTCGAGCGTGTGCGCCGAGTTGCGGCCGGCGAGATGGCGGACGAGCTGGCGAGCCTCACGTCCCAAGAGCGGAAGATCCTGTTCCTCGTGGCGGATGGGAAGACGAACAAGGAGATCGCGACCGAAGTCTTCCTGTCAGACAAGACCGTGAAGAACTACGTGTCCAGCATTCTGTCCAAGCTGGACCTCCAGCGGCGCGCACAGGCGGCCGCGTTCGTCGCCAAGCACCAGCTCGGCAGCAACTGAACCCAACCTTCGTTGACCTCGGCCTGGCGGGTGTGGCCGAGGTCCCGGGAATTGGTGACTTTCGGCTCTCCGATGCGCTGGGACTTGAGATAGGCTGAGGCTGGAACATCTTGTGGCGGTGGGGCGCCAAATCTGGGAAGCCAAATCTGGGAAGGAGGCACGGAAGCATGCAGGTCGTCGATCGCAAGCATCAGCTCGGAGTGGCGATACTCCGGGTGGGGGTTGGGATCATCTTCCTGTGGGCCGGGCTGGAGAAAGTCATCGGCGCTGGAGGCGAGTGGTCCGCGGCCGGGTTCTTGGGCTTCGGCACGGGGGGCAGCCTGGGCTGGCCGTTCGTGACCGGCGAGATAGCCGAGGGCACCGTCTTCAACCCGACGCAATCGCTCTGGGCCGGTATGGCCGACAACGACACGGCGATGACCGTCATCAATCTCCTGGTGCCATGGGGCCAGGTCGGGATCGGCGTCAGCCTGATCCTGGGCCTGCTGACCCGGTTCGGGGCGGCCATGGGCACGTTGATGATGCTGTTCTTCTTCGTAGCGGCCTGGGACTTCGAGTTCGGGATCGTCAACCAGCACCTGACCTACGCGCTGGTGACCTTCTTCCTGGGCTACATCGGATCCGGCAACTTCTACGGCCTGGACCGCAGCGTCGGCCAGATGGTCGGACCCGGACTGCGCCGCTGGTTCTTCTCCGGCGACCTCTATCGGCCGCGGGAGGTTGAAGTGCAGACCCCCGTGCCCGCCATGGCCTGAGCGGGCGGCAGACAGCGGGGGAGATGGCGCCCGGGAACGGGCGCCATCGTTCTATTTCCCGGAAGGTCAGATTCGGCCGATGCGACCGAGATGGGTGTCCTTGAACCCGGTGGGCAGCTTGAGTCCGTAGCCGAGCGCCCGATCCCAGCCGACGTGCGCCGCCACGGCGGAGGCCGCCAAGAGAGGCCACAGTTCCCCGATGGCGATCGCCAGCAGGCCGAGGCCGACCGGCAGCGCCCAGTTGTGGACCAGGTTGTATGTAACCGCGCCCACCCGCGGACCGGCGAGGTAGCCGAGCATCGACAGGTCCGGCGCCAGGAGGGCCGGAATGAGCGCCAGCGGCGACCCGCCGAGAGACAGGAAGGCGACGATCCCCAACACCCCAACAGCGGCCGATTCGATCCGCAGGATCCAGGTCACGTTCATGTCGGTCGTCGCTCCCTTCACTCCCAGCGGAACAGGCGCGTGGCGATCACGAAGGTGATGACCCCCCAGATCGCCAGGCCCATGACATCGGTCCCGATGACGTCCAGCCCCGCACCGTCATTGATGACCGCCCGCAGGGCATTGTTCAGGTAGGTGAGCGGCAGGAACCGGGTCACTTCCTGCAGGAATTCGGGCATCGCTTCGCGCGGAAAGAACGAGCCCGACAGGAACATCATGGGCAGGCTGATCAGGTTGGCGACCGGTGCGGCCTGGTTCTCGTTCTTCGCCCAGCCCGCCACTCCGAAGCCCATCCCCAGGAATACGACCGAGCCGAGCACCGCCAGGGCCAGCACCACGGCCACGCTGCCCACCAGCTGAACGCCGAACACGAGCCCCACGCCCAGCAGGATGAGGACCTGGATCAGGGCGATGACCAACCGCGAGCTGACCTGGGCCGCCAGAAAATAGCTCGGTGAGGTGGGGGTCGCGAACAGTCGCCGAAGCGTCCCGGTCTGCTTGAGCTGGACGAATCCGAATGCCACGCTGAACACGCCCAGCTGCATGACGGTCAGGCCCAGGATGCCGGGGACCAGGAAATCGATGTAGCCCAGGTTGCGCCCGGCAACCTCCTCGACCACGACCAGGGGCTCGGGCGAACCGCCGTCGACGGCCACGAGGGCCTGGGCGACCACCGCGTTCACAAGGAGCACGGCCGTCTGGCCCTCGCCCGCGCCCGCCTGGCTGGTGTAGGCAGACAGCGATAGATAGCCCGACGATCCGGGCGGCACCAGCTCCCACCCGGCCGGGATCTGCAGGACCGCCGCCCGGTCACCCTCCGCCAGCGCGGCAAGCTCATCGGTCAGGCTGCCGCTGTGGATCACCAGCCCGGAAGTCTGCCCAAGTGCGCTCTGCAGCGCCCGGCTGGACGAGTTCCGGGCATCATCCGCGACCCCCACATCCAGCTCGGCCGCTTCCCCGAAGTTCAGCACCCCGAAGATGAGCATGATCACCAGGGGCAGGAAGAAGCTGAAGAAGACCGCCGTCCGGTCGCGGATGAACATCTTCCCCGAGGCCACGAACAGGTGCCAGAACACCTCGAAACGTCGAGCCATCGGTCAGTCCTCGCGCAGCTCGTGGCCGGTGAGGTCGATGAACACGTCTTCCAGGTTCGCGAGCCGCTCGACCCGTTCCTTGGTGAAGCCGCGACCCAGCAGGGAACCGATGAGCGCATCGGGCGAATCGAGGGCCACGATCCTCCCGCCGTCCATGATGGCCACCCGGTCGCACAGGTATTCCGCCTCCTCCATGTAGTGGCTGGTGAGGACGACCGTATGACCGCGCCCGCGCAGCCCCTTGATGACTCCCCACAGGTGGCGCCTGGCCTGGGGATCGAGGCCGGTCGTCGGCTCGTCCAGGAACAGGACCCGCGGGTCGTTCACCAGGGCCGCGGCGATGCTGAACCGCTGCTTCTGTCCGCCTGACAGGGTGCGAACCTGGCTGCGTGCCTTCTCGGACAACTCCACATCCGCCAGCAGCTCCGCCGGGTCCACGGTGGCGTGATATAGGTGGCCGAAGAGGACCAGCAGCTCGGTCAGGTTCAGCTCGTCGAAGAAGGCGGACGACTGAAGCTGGATACCGATGCGGGCCTTGACCGCCCGCGGATCCGAGGCGACATCCAGCCCGCCAACCGTCGCGCTGCCCCCGTCAATGGGCCGCATGCCCTCGATCATCTCCAGGGTCGTGGTCTTGCCCGCCCAGTTGGGACCCAGGATCCCGAACACCTCGCCCGCGGCGACCTCGAAGCTGACGCCGTCGACGGCGCGGAGCGAGCCGTAGGACTTCTGCAGGTCGCGCGCGACGATGATCGGTTCGGCGATGGGCATCGATGCTCGATGGTAGGTGAGGGTTGTCAGGCGTGGCGCCAGATGCGCCAGATGGCGCTGCTGTCGGCCAGCGGATCTCCGTGGACCAGGAAGAAGTGCGCCGGCCCTCCCTCGCGAATGACGCCGGCGTCCGGCTCTGCCAGGGCTTCGCCGCCGCGCCAGGTGACTGCGGCCAGGGCTTCCACCGGGTCGAGCCCGGCCCGGATGAGGGCCTGATACTCCCACGGGAGGTGGTTTGCGCGGCCCGATCCCCCACCGGCGTCGGAGCCGGCGGCGATGGCCACTCCGGCGGCCCGCGCGTTCCGGATGCTTGCCTCGGCAACCTCCAGCTCGGCACCGATCCGGCCCGCCGCGCCGGACGCGGAGAAGAACGGGACGGTGGTGGTGGCCGAGAAGCTCAGCCACGAGTGGAAGACGGCCAGAGTCGAGACCAGGATGGTGCCGGTGTCCCGCATCCGGCGCGCGGTATATGCGTCGAGCTCGAAGCCATGTTCGATGGTATCGACGCCAGCTTCCACGCCGGTGCGTATAGAGCCGACTCGACCCGCGTGCGCCGCCACACGGGCGCCGCGGGCGTGCACCGCCTCAACCACGCGACGGGTTTCGTCGATGGACCACGGTGTCGTGGCATTTGGACCTTCGAGGTAGAGCTTGACGAGGTCGGCGCCGTCATTGAGCTGCTGGAGCGCCACGGCCAGCAGCTGGTCGGCGTTGGCGGCCTCGGCGCTGACCCGTCCAGGCAGCGAGCCGGCGCGGGTGACCCAGCTGCCGGCAGCCCGAATGATCGGGAAGCCGGCGCGTCCCGCGAGGCGATCCCGCACGCCCAGCGACGCGGCACGCACGCTGCCGTCGAACGGGTCGTTGACGATGGGGCCGCCAAGGTCGCGCACCCAGCTCACCCCATGTCGCCACGCCAGCGCGGCGTTTGCCTCCCCGGTCGCGGCCAGGACGGCGGGCGGGTCATTGAAGCGCTCGATCCAGTGGGCGCCGCCGGCGCCGGTGAGATGGGAGTGCGCATCGACCAGACCGGGCACTATGGTGGCGCCGACGGCGTCCACCACAGCCGCTCCCCCAGGATCTTCCTCGCCCCCCGCTGGACGGATCCACGCCACGACGCCGTTCTCGACCAGGATGCTGACGTTCCGCTGGAGGGTGGCCGAGCGCCCGTCGGCCAGGGCGGCACCGCGATACAGGACCGGCGCCGCAGGGGCGGGAGTCGGGATCGGGGTCGGCGAAGGAACAGGGCTGATGAACGGCGTGCTACGGGGTGTGGGCGCCAGGGTCGGGCGTGGAGTGGGGCTCGGCGTGGGGATCAGCGTTTCGGCACAGGCGGCCAAAAACGCGGCCGGGGTGAGCGCCCCCAGCTGGAGCACTCGGCGGCGCGAGATGCGAGACGGATCGGGGCCGCTCATCCGACGACCGCCCCGTAGACCTCCAGCGTCTTGTCGGCCACCGAGGACCAGCTGAACAGCTCGACCGCGCGCTCACGTCCGGCCTCGCCCATGGCCACGCGCCGCGCCGGGTCGGCGACGAGCTCGTTGATGGCTGCGGCCAGGTCATGGGCCACGCGGTCCGCGCCGCCAGGCGCCATCGGGTCATCCGGAGGGTCGACCAGGAGTCCGGTCCGACCGTGGACGACAACCTCGGGAATGCCGCCCACCCGGGTGGCGACGACCGGGACGCCGCAGGCCATG
>DATKBC010000064.1:0-3533 GCA_035514415.1 Pleomorphomonadaceae bacterium
CTCCCCCAGATGACTCCTGCATCAGGCCTCCTCGCCGAGCCAGCGCTCGAGGGTCGCATGCACACCACCCTCGCGGATGGAGGTGAGGGCGGCCGTGAAGGCGGGCCGGAACACCGGATCGCTGGGCAGCCGATCGCCGAAGACCTCCTTCATGCCCAGGAATGCGCCCGGATCGGACCGCGAGGCGTCGGCGTACCGGGTCGCCAGATCGAGCCGGGGATCGGCGGAGAGGACGATGTCGCGACCCTGCTCGTCCTTGCCCAGCAGGTACTGGCACCAGCCTGCCAGCGCCAGGGCGGAGAGCCGCACCGTGCCGCCCTTGTCCAGCTGCGATTCGATGGTGGGGATGAGGAACTTGGGGAACTTGGAGGTGCCGTCGAGGCAGACACGGGCGACCTGGTCGCGCACCTCAGGGTTGGCGAAGCGCTCTGCCACCACCCGCTTGTAGTCCTCCACGTCGATGCCGGGGACCGGGGGCAGGGAGGGGGTCACCTCCTCGTCGTGGAAACGCTGCATGTACCGCGCCAGGAGCGGGTCGGCCATGATCTCGTGGATGTAGACGTGGCCCACGAGCGCCGCCATGTACGTCGTGGTCGAGTGGCCCGCGTTGAGGATACGCAGCTTGAGCGTTTCGTAGGGCCGGACATCGTGGGTCAGGAGCACGCCGGCATCCTCGAAGGGCGGGCGCCCGAAGGGGAAGTCGTTCTCGATGACCCACTGGATGAAGGTCTCCGCGACAACGGGCCAGCGATCGCTGAGGCCGTACTCGGTGGCGAGGAAGTCGCGATCGGCCTGGGCCGTCTGCGGCGTGATGCGGTCGACCATGCCGTTGGGGAATGAGACGTTCCGGCCGACCCACTCCTCGAGGCCTGGCTCGACCATGGCGCAGACGCCCAGCGTGGCCGTCCGTGTCGTGTCGCCGTTGCCCATGATGTTGTCGCAGGAGAGGACCGTGAAGCCGCCCAGGCCAGCATCGCGACGGGCCTTGAGTGCACGGGCCAGGGCCACGAAGGCCGGCGGCAGGGCGTCCTGCGGCGGGGTCAGGAACGCACCCGTGGCTTCGTCCACGGGATAGCCACCCTCGGTGATCGTGAGCGAGACGATGCGCGTCTCCGGCTGCGCCAGGCGCGCCACCAGGGGCTCCAGGCCCGGGGTCGCGAGCAGGTAGTCCACGATCGAGCCGATGACGCGTACGTTGGTGCCGTGAGTGTCGCGGGTGACCAGGGTGTAGAGATGGTCCTGCCGCGCCAGCGCCTCGGCCATGGCCACGTCAGCCGGCAGGACGCCCGCCCCGGTGATGGACCACTCAGCCAGGCCCTGGTTGAAGAGGTCGTCCAGGTAGACCGCCTGGTGGGCCCGGTGGAAGCCGCCGACGCCGATATGCACGATGCCGCCGCCCAGGGCGGCCCGATCGTAGCCGGGGATGGTGATGCGGCGATCCAGCTTGCCGAGGTTGCCGGCCGAGAGCTCTGTCATGTCCACCAACCTGATCACAGAGACGCACGCAGATAAAGGCGAAGCGTTCCGTGTGGTTCTTATTCCGCTATGGCTTGCATTCCCACATAGTGCCAACTATCATACCCGCCCGAGCGGGCGAACGCCACGCTGAGAATCGGGCCCCACAGGGGGCCAAGGTAGGAGGAAGGCCCATGCGGTCAGTCGGAATCCCCCGTGGTCGAGGCCTCCGGGCGACGACCACGGCTCTCGCGCTCGCGATGGTCGCCTCGACGGCCATGGCTGGCGCGACGGTGGCCCAGGACGAGAGGACCATCAGCGTCGCCATCGTGGGCAACCCCCAGATGGAGGACATCGCCAGCCTGACGCCCGAGCTGTTCACGGCTGAGACGGGCATCAACGTCAACTACGTCATCCTCGAAGAGCAGACCCTGCGCGAGATCGTCACCCGCGACGTGGGCGCCGGCGGACAGCAGTTCGACGTGGTCATGATCGGCATGTTCGAGGCGCCGCAGTTCGGCCGGAACGGCTGGCTCGTGGATCTCAGCCAGCACGCCGCGGATGATCCGGAGTACATGATCGACGACATCATCCCGGCGGTCCGAGATGGCCTCTCCTATGAGGGAGCCATGTACGCGGCGCCGTTCTACGCCGAGTCGTCCTTCGTGATGTACCGCCAGGACGTCCTCGAGGAAGCCGGCATCAGCATGCCGGACGCGCCGACCTGGGACGAGGTCGCAGAGATCGCCCGGGCCATCGATTCGGATGACATGGCCGGCATCTGCCTGCGCGGCAAGCCCGGCTGGGGTGACCTGGGAGCCATCTTCACCACCGTGATCAACACCTTCGGTGCGACCTGGTGGCTGGCCGGTGAGAACGAGACCATCGGCGAGGCCCAGATCGACCAGCCCGAGTTCAAGGAAGCCCTGCAGTTCTACGTCGACCTCATCGCCGACGCGGGCCAGGACGACGCCTCCAACTCCAGCTACAACGAGTGCACCAACCAGATGCTCGACAGCAGGGCGGCGATGTGGGTCGATGCCACGGTCGCGGCCAGCAACCTCGAGTCCGCTGAGAGCCCCATCCGGGGCCTGCTCGGCTATGCCCTTTCCCCCACCAAGGTGACCGACACGTCCGGCTGGCTGTGGTCCTGGGCCCTGGCCATCCCTGAGAACGCCCCTGACAAGGACACCGCCTGGGAGTACGTGAGCTGGGCCACAGGGCCGCAGTACCTCGTCCAGGCCGGGGAGAACCTGCCCGGTGGCTGGGCGACCGTGCCGCCCGGCACGCGCCAGTCGCTCTACGAGAACCCCGACTACCAGGGGGCGGCGGCAGCCTTCGCCCAGAAGACGCTGGACGCCATGCTGGCGGCCCCCATCAACAGCCCTGGCGTGCAGCCTCGCCCTGGCCTGCCCGGTGTGCAGTTCGTGGGCGTCCCGCAATTCCAGGATGTGGGGACGCGCTGCACCCAGGAGTTCTCGGCCGCCATCGCCGGCAGCAAGTCGGTCGATGACGCCCTCTCTGCCTGCCAGGCCATCGCATCGGAGGTCGTCGGCCAAGCCTGGTAGACGACGAGTCTTCAAGCACCAGTTCCGGGGGGGAGGGAGCGACCGAAGGTGACCGCGCAAGCTGAGCCGCTGGAAAGCCGCGATCCGGGCGCCGAACGCGCCGCGGCGATCAAAGCGTTCCAGCGACGCGACGCCTGGCGCCGTCGGTTGCCCCTCCTGCCCGCCCTGCTGTTCATCATCGTGGTGACGCAGGTCCCCTTCCTCTTCAACATCTGGTTCAGCCTCCAGGACTGGACCATCGTCCCGCCGCGAGGGCCGGATTTCATCGGCCTCGAGAACTTCACCGCCGGCTATTCGAACCAGTTCTTCCTCGAGGCGGTGTCCGTCTCCATCGTCATGACGACAGCCGCCGTGCTGCTGTCGCTGCTGGTAGGGACCGCTCTGGCGCTGCTGCTGGACCGCCAGTTCTTCGGGCGCGGCATCGCACGGACGCTCCTCATCACGCCGTTCCTGATCATGCCTGTGGTCGCCGGGCTGCTCTGGAAGAACCAGATCTTCAGCTCCACGTTC
>DATKBC010000065.1:0-2668 GCA_035514415.1 Pleomorphomonadaceae bacterium
GGTCGAGGTCGACGACAGGGAATGGTGTTTCAATGGTGTCCATGGGCAATATCCTGAAGTTCGGTGTGCCGTGGTCGGGCGAGGCTGTGCTGCGATCCGCGAGCGAAGTCATGGCGGAACGGGGAGAGCACCTGGATGCCGCGCCAGGATGAGGTCTGCCACGACCGGAAGGTGATCACTCCCGAGGTCCGGACCAATGAACACCCGGGCAACCTTCCAGCGCCGATCACAGACGAGGACGTGATCGATGCGGGCCGACCATTTCGGGAGGACTCGCGTGTACCCGAATCTGCGACCGCGGCGGGAGAATGCGTTGATGCACCCCGACCAGTGCCGGCGAAAGATGCGGCTCTCCACCGGCATGTTGAAATCGCCCGCAATGATACCCGCGGGAGCCCGCGCATCCATCAGCCATCGGGAGACCCGCTGCGAGCCCGCGTCGCGCATCAAGATGTTCCGCGACATCCCCGCCACTTCCCCACCCCAGCGGAAGCGTTCGATGCCGCGCCGGGGAGTCTCCAGGTGCACATGGCCGACCAGCACCTGCCCGTCGGCCAGGGGCACCGGGTAGGCCACTACCAGGCCGGACATCCCATCCTCCTGGGTCCGGATCACGTCAAGCGACTCGACCACCCCCACCGGCTCACGACTCAGCAGGCAGAGGTTCGTGTCCCGCCGGAACGCCCAGCCGACGGGGAGGAGGCCCGGATCCCCGATCGTCTCGACACACTCCTGAATCAGGATCAGGTCGGGGTTGAGGCCGGCCAGGCGAGGAACGACCTCCTGCCAGCGCGGGTTCTGGCCACCCCGCATGTTGAACGTCACGATCCGCAGAGGCGTGCCCTCAGGCACTCCGAAGAGGGTGCGCCAGCCAGTCCGCCCACCCATGACCGGCCCGAGTACCACCAGCACCCCGAGGAGGACGGGCACCAGCAGCCGCCGGTCCACAACCGCGGCAGCCACCAGCAATACCGGGACAGGCAGCAGGAGGGGCCACCTGGGGCCGTAGAGAATGAGTGTTGCGGTCCAGTGGGCGTCGGCGAGCCACCAGAACAGAACCGCAAAGACCACCACGCCGATCAGCCAGCCCCAGCAGGCCCACGGCGTCCATCGTCGCACCCATCGGCCGAGGACTCCAGATCCCACGAGGTGTCCAGCGCCACCGGGGATGGGAAGAATCCGGCCGCACTTGCAGCGAATCGAGCGGCCGGCGTGCTCAGGCCTGGGCTGGTAGGTGCGCCCACAGGCGCAGCGGAGGGCGCTCATGTCGCCGGAAGGATAGACCCCATCGCCGAGTCGGCCAACATCGCGGCCCTTGCGCGAAGGCACCACAAATAGTATTCATACAAACGTATGAATATCCAAGAATCCACCCCGGATGTCCTCATCGCGACCGCCCGAGAGCTCTTCGCCCGCCACGGGTACGACGGCACCTCGGTGCGACAGATCGCCGACCAGGCCGGTGCCAACCTTGGCGCCATTTCCTATCACTTCGGCTCCAAGGAGGCGCTGTACGCCGCCGTGGTGGCGTCGGTGGCGGGGCCGCTGCATACCAGCGTCCTGGCCATCGCGGACGGTCCGGGTGCCCCGCTCGACCGCATCGCCGGCATCATTACCGCGTACTTCGATCACTTTGCGGATCACCCCGATATGCCGAAGCTGGTCGTCCAGCAGATCTTCACCGACCGGCCCCTGCCCCCACCCCTGCGCGAGGCCATGGCCGGCATCCTCACCGCCATCGCCAGTGTGCTGGCGGCGGGCCAGGCCGACGGCTCGATCCGCGAGGGATTGCCCCACCTGCTGGCCCTGAGCACGCTCGCCCAGCCGATCTACTTCAACATCGTCCGTCGCCCGCTGGCGGCGGCGGGCGTCCTCGACCTCGCGGACCCTGCGATGCGCCGCGCGGTGATCGACCACGTCACCCGATTCGCCATCGCCGGCCTCGCCGCCCCATCGCCGGAGTCCCCATGACCTATCGCGCTTCCGCTTTCGTCGTGGCCTCGCTTGCCGCGGCCTGGACGGCCCGCACGCTCGCGGCGCAGCAACCCCGGATCACGATCCACGACGCGGTCGCGCGCGCGCTTGAGCATCACCCTTCCATCGCGGCCGCCTCTCACGCCTTGGACGGCGCCCGCGCCGGCGTCTCGGAAAGCTCCGGCGCCCGCTGGCCCCAGCTGCGGCTCGACGCCGCGGCCACCAGGTTCCAGGAACCGATGGTCGTGGCGCCGCTGCACGGTTTCGACCCGCAATCCCCGCCACTCTTCGACCGAACCCTGGTTCAGTTCACGCTTGGCGCGAGCTATGCCCTCTTCGATGGCGGACGCCGCGGCGCCCTGGTCCGCCGGGATGAGGCCGCGGTGACGCTCCGTGAGGCGGACCTCGACGCAACCACCCAGGCGCTGATCGCCGACGTCGTGCACGCGTGGCTGGCCGTCTCTGCGGGCCGCGCCCTGTTGGCCGCTGATGACGACCAGCTCGGCGCCCTGCGGGCCGAGCTCGATCGCGTACAACAATTCCTGGCCGTGGGCCGCGCGGCGCCGGTCGAGAGGCTGCGAGTAGAGGCGGCGCTGGCCCAGGCCGAGGCGGTGCGGGTGGCGCGCGACGTGGAGCTGGCCCGCACTGAGGAACTGCTGGCCAGGTTGACTGGCATTCCAGTGGAAACGGTCCG
>DATKBC010000066.1:0-2179 GCA_035514415.1 Pleomorphomonadaceae bacterium
TGAAGACGTCGGCCGGCACGGGCGGCTCGCGCTCGGGCGCGTAGGTGTCGGGCGCCTGGCGGCGGACCTTGGCCCACTCGATCTCATCGGCCAGGTCCTTCGCGGGGGTGAACCTGTAGCCGCCGGGCAGGCTGCGGGCCAACGGACCGATGATCCGCAGCTTCGTGTCGAGCACCTCGGGGAGGGGCGTGCCGTGGGTGAGCGGCCAGAAGTGAGCGAGCTGGCGACGGGCGGCGGCGTGGAAGGTCGAGGCCTGCACCTGGGGGAGCTGGAGCTGCTGCAACCGATGCCGCATCTCCGTCGCCGCCTTCTCGGTGAAGGTCACCACCAGGGCCCGCTTCGGGTCGACCGCCCCGGTGGCCGCGGCGTACGCGACACGGTGGCTGATGACGCGCGTCTTGCCGGTGCCCGCGCCGGCCAGGATGACGACGGGCCCGCGGGCGACGGTCGCGGCCTCGCGCTGCTCGGGGTTCAGGCCGGCCAGGATGGCCTCGGGATCCATCGGCCGATGGTAGCCGCGCGAGGTCGGGGCCGTGGTTGGACGACCGGCTCTGACGAGATCGGGATCGGGTGGGGCCCGGGTCGAGGGCATGAGCGCGGGCGGGAGTTCAGTCACGAGCGAAGCCCCGGGACCGGCCGGAGCCGGCTCCCGGGCGCTGAATCGTGGCGCGGCGCGTCAGCGCACGAGGCGTGCGCGGACCGACTCCTCGAAGGATGCGAAGCCGTGGCCGTGCTCGTTGAAGGCCTCAGCGCCCCCCGTGACCAGGATCGAGCCGCCGGCGAAAACGCCGTCTTCGTACCAGGTTGTGAGCGACAGCTCGGTCGCCTCCGGCCCGCAGAAGATCGAGGTGTCGCCGTAGGCCCGGATGAAGGTCCGGCCGACCCGCTGGCGCAGCTCGGCGAAGAGGTAGCCCTCCGCCTCCTCGGAGCAGGTGACCGACGCGCTGACGGTGACGTGTCCGGAAGATCGGTTCACCGTGGCGCCGAGGATGTCGACCGAGATGTCGATCGGCTCAGGTGGCGGTGGCGGGATGCCGGTGTCCACGTTGAACACGAGGTTGCCGCCCGGCGATCCACAACAGGATCCGACCATCAGCCAGTAGGCGTTGCCCGGCTCGCTGGTCCAGAAGACCTGCGATTGGAGGCTCTCCCAGTCGTCGTTGCAGGTGAGCTGGATCAGGCCGCCAAGGCCGTCGTCGACGTAGACCGACAGTGTCGTGTCGTAGTCGCTTCCGAAGGTGTTGGCCTGGAGATCGAGCGCCTCGTCGGCGTCGTAGCGATACCAGACCGTCGGGCCCTGGCCCGCACACTCCGGATCGTCGACGGCCGTCGTGGCGTCGCTCGTGTCCTGCGCGTCGCTAAACGGCAGGGCGTCGACCAGGACGGCGCTGGCCCGATCGTCGTTGCCGGCGACCGCCAGGACCGTGGCCGGCATGGCCGCCACGAGCATGAGGCCGATCAGCAGCCCGACGGCGGACCGGATCGCGGTGGTGCGTGATGCGGACATGATGTCCTCCCCTGAAGGCTGGTGGACCCGATCGACCGATCGCGACTCGGTGCCCGGGTCCGCTGGTGAGTGGCGCCTGCGGACACCCTGCGCCTGCTGGGGTGCGGCGCGACCGCGGTCATCCTGCGGCGAGACTGCGCGTGCCTTCGGGTCGCGCCCACGAGATCAGCCGCTGTCGACGCGGCAGTTTCGCCTGGTGAAACCAAGCGCACCTGAAGTGGTCCCCGGGTGCTGTGGGTGTCGCCCTCTGCAACCCGCCGCTCCGTAGGGGCCGCTCGGGCGCCTTTAGTCTCATCCGGTGCAACCGCCCCCCGCCTGCCCGAGGGCTATTCGCGGCCCGTATCCGGCGAGGACTGACGCACGCGTACGAAGGAGCCCGCTCGGCCGGGGAGTGTCCGTTTCGTGGATCACTCGCCGGGAGCGGGCTCCCGCGGAGGTTCTGACCGACCGCTCAGGGCCGGTCAGCCAGGGGTGGTCAGGCGCCGACGCCTGCCGTGCGGGGCTGGAGGGCGGGGACGCGCTCGTCCTCGCGGGCGGCTCGCGTTGCCCAGACCAGGCCGGCGCCGGTCAGGATCAGCGTGCCACCGAGGCCGGCGAACAGGCCCGCCAGTGCGAGTCCGAGCTGGAGCGCCTGGGCGGTGACGGTTCCGACACCGAGCTCGGCGATCAGGG
>DATKBC010000067.1:0-7360 GCA_035514415.1 Pleomorphomonadaceae bacterium
CTTCGGGGCGGCGTCGACGAGGTCCTTCGCCTCCTTGAGGCCCAGGCCGGTCAGCTCGCGGACCGCCTTGATGACGAGGATCTTGTTGGGCCCGACCTCGGTCAACACCGCATCGAACTCGGTCTGCTCCTCGGCGGCCGCGGGCGCTGCGCCATCGCCACCACCAGCGGCCGGGCCAGCGGCCGCTGCCATCGGTGCCGCCGCGGTCACGCCGTAGCGCTCCTCGAAGGCCTTCACCAGCTCGCTCAGCTCCAGGACGGTCATGCCGTCAATGGCCTCGAGGATCTGGTCCTTGCTCAGGGTCTTGGTCGCCATGGTGTTATGCGTTCTCCTTGTCGGTGGTTGGTTCGCCGATCTCTTCGGTTGGTTCGATCTCTTCGGTCGGTTCGGTCTGATCGGTTTGTTCCGTCGGCTCCGTCTCGGCCTGATCGGTCTGATCGGTTTGTTCCGCCGGCTCCGTCTCGGTCTGATCGGCCTGAACCGCCGGCTCCGTCTCCGCCTGATCGGTTTGTTCCGCCGGCTCCGTCTCGGCCTGAAGTGCCGGCTCCGTCTCGGTCTGATCGGACTGTTCCGCCGCCTTGGTCGGCTCGCTCGGCTGGGCCACCTCAGTGGGCGGCGCGACTTCGGTTTGCCGCCTTTGCTCGGCCACCGCGTTGAGGACCCCGACGAGGTTGCGCAGGTTGGCTGCCAGCACGCTGGCCATGCCGCTCAGCGGGGCGAACATGCCCCCGGCCAGACGGCTGAGCAGCACTTCGCGGCTGGGCAGGCTGGCCAGTCGCCCAAGGTCCGCGGCGCTGATCGGCTGCCCGGCCAGGAGGCCACCTCGCAGGGTGACGACCTTGTACGGCCGAAAGGCCTCCTGCAGCGCGCGAGCCAGGCTGATCTCGTCGCCGCTGGTGCCGGCAACCGCGGTGGGCCCGGCGAGGAGCGGCTTGAGCTCTTCGAGTCCCGCCTCATCGGCGGCGATCTTCAGGAGGCTGTTCTTGGCCACCTGCAGGCGGACGCCGTTGGCGCGCAGGGTCTTCCGAACCGCATGCATCTCGGAGACGGTCAAGCCGCGGTAGTCGGCCACGGCCAGCGCGGAGCTGGCGCGCAGCATGTCCACGAGCTGGCTCACGGCCTGGCGCTTGGCATCGGTCGGCATGGTTGGGTGCGTCCGCCTCCTGAAAATGAAAGTCCCCGCCGCCGACGGCGAGGATCAGCCCCTCAACGGGGCGGACGTCCTGCCTCGGCGTGCCCCGGCCGAGGTTGCCTCGGCCGGTGATTAGCCCGGGCCCAGGGCCCGGGTCACATCGCTGTCTTGGGCTCTGAAGTTGTGCCGCTCGGCGCTGTTGTGCCCCCGTCAGGCCTGGGCGGCGGCGAGAGCCGACAGGATGTCGACGTGAACGCCGGGGCCCATG
Organism: Pleomorphomonadaceae bacterium; assembly: GCA_035514415.1. Classification (GTDB taxonomy): domain Bacteria; phylum Chloroflexota; class Limnocylindria; order QHBO01; family QHBO01; genus DASTEQ01. Next base: position 1,401 of record DATKBC010000067.1, read on the forward strand.
GTGGGGGCTAAGGTCAGTGTTCGCAAGTACGTCCCTTTGGCACCCGATGGCTTGGCCCGATTGATGGCGTCCACCAGCGTGGCCACGTTGGCCTGCAGCTGCTCGGGCGTGAACGATGCGCGGCCCACCGGGGCGTGGACGATGCCCGCCCGATCGACCTTGAACTCGATTCGACCCGACTTCACCTCGGCCACGGCGCGCTCGATGTCGAAGGTGACCGTCCCCGACTTGGGGTTGGGCATCAGGCCACGGGGCCCGAGCTTCTTGCCCAGCCGGCCGACAAGGCCCATCAGGTCCGGGGTGGCGATGGCAACCTCGAAATCGAGCCAGCCGTCGTCGATCTTCTTCACCAGGTCCTCGCCGCCAACCTCGTCGGCGCCGGCGCGCAGGGCCTCGACCGCCTTTTCGCCCTGGGCGAACACGATGACCCGGAGGTTGCGGCCCGTGCCATGCGGCAGGACGACCGTTCCACGGACCAGCTGGTCGGCGTGGCGAGGATCGATCCCCAGCCGCAGGTGGGCCTCCACCGTGGCGTCGAACTTGGCGATGCTGACCTTGGGCAGCAGCTCGCATGCCTCCCCGATGGGATAGCGACGGCCCGTATCCAACAGCGCGGCGGCGGCGCGGTACTTCTTGCCGTGGGGGGCCATCAGTCAGCCACCTCGATACCCATGCTGCGCGCGGTGCCCTCGATGATCTTCATCGCGTGCTCGGTGTCGTTGGCGTTCAGGTCCACCATCTTGGCCTCCGCGATCTCCCGCAGCTGGCCGCGGGTGATGCTCCCCACCTTCTCGCGGTTCGGCTCAGCCGATCCGCTCTCGACGCCGGCTGCCCGCTTGAGCAGGGCCGCCGCCAGCGGAGCCATGGTGGTGAAGGTGAAAGACCGATCCTCGTACACGGTGATCTCGGCCGCCACGGTGTACCCGGACAGGTGGGCCGTCCGCTCGTTGAAGGCCTTCAGGAACTCAAGGATGTTGATGCCATGCTGGCCTAGGGCGGGACCCACCGGGGCGGCGGCGGTCGCCTTGCCGGCCTGGCCCTGGACCCTGAGGATGGCACGTACTTTCTTGGCCATGTCTGTTCCTCCGAGGTGCTGGCGGGGCGGGTCACGCCCCTCCCTCTACAACTTCTCGATCTGCAGGAAGTCGAGCTCGACCGGGGTCTCCCGACCGAAGATGCTGACCAGGACCCGAACCTTGTTGCGCTCCGGATGCACCTCGTCCACCGTCCCGATGAACTCGGCGAACGGCCCGTCGGTGACCCGCACGCTCTGGCCCTTCTGGAATTGGACCTTGAACTTGGGCGCCTCCACCCCCATCTGCTTGAGGATGGCCTTGACCTCGCTCTCGCGCAGTGGGGTGGGGCGGTTGCCCGAACCCACGAAGCTGGTCACGCCCGGGGTGTTGCGCACGACGTACCACGACTCGTCGGTCATGATCATCTCGACCAGGACGTAGCCCGGGAAGACCTTCTTGTTGACCGTCTGGCGCTGGCCGTTGCGGATCTCGATCTCTTCCTCCATCGGCACCAGGACCTGGAAGATCTGGTCTTCGACCCCCATCGACTCGATGCGGTGCTCGAGGTTGGTCTTCACCTTGTTCTCGTACCCGGAGTAGGTATGGATCACGTACCACTGCTTGGTGGTGCGCTCGGCGGCATCCGGATCCGCGGGCTGCGGCGCCTCACGGGAGAGGCGGGCGGCCTGGCGGGCTTCTTCGGTGCCAATCGGCTCGGTCATATCGGTCTATTCATTCGTGTCGGTCTATTCATTCGTCTTCATTGGGTCAGCAAGCGGTCCATGCCGAACAGGAGGAGGAGGTCCAGGATGGCGATGTAGGCTCCGACCACTGTCGAGACGGCGATCACGATCAGGGTCAGGTTGACGACCTGGCGCCGCGTGGGCCACGCGACCTTGCGCAGCTCGGCCCAACTTTCGGTGACGTAGGTACGGCTCCGGCTGATCATGTGGTGCTTTCAGGTGCTCCTGGTGCCTATACGACGGAACGGGCTGGCAGGGGCGGCGGGACTCGAACCCACAACCGCTGGTTTTGGAGACCAGTGCTCTACCAATTGAGCTACACCCCTCCGCCTACTTGGTTTCGCGATGCAGAGTGTGGTGCCGGCAGCGGGGACAGAACTTGTTCAGCTCCAGCCGCCCCGGGTCGTTTCTCTTGTTCTTCCGGGTGCTGTACGTGCGCTCCTTGCACTCGGTGCACGCCAGCGTGATCACCGGACGATTCTCGGCCTTGGCCACGGGATTCGGTCCTTCAGGTCCTTCCCGTCGGACACGCCGAACAAGGGCCGGTCACCGGGGGAAGCCTCGTGATTCTATGGCTCAGCCGGACGAACTGTCAACGACCTCGGGCAGTGAGGAAAGGTCCCGGCGCAGCAGGACGATCCGCGTGAACGGCAGCCGGATGTCGCTGAAGACCTCGACGCTGACCAGGAAGCCGAGGAAGAGGAAGGCGATGCCCAGGAGCTGGCCGAGGAGGAAGGCACTGGTCGATCCGAACCGATTGAGGCCGTCGGTGATGGCCGGGATGAGCCCACCGATGGCGATGAGGATCGTCGCCGGCACTCGGCTCGATAGACGCCCGGCCAGGAGCGCGACGATGGCTCCGGGGATGGACGCGACCAGGTTCACGACGATGGCGATCGGCGCGATGAGAAGGCTGGCAAGGAAGCGGCCGGGCCCTTGGGTGGTATCCAGCGTGTACCGGATCACACGCTGTTTTGGCATGAAGATGTAGGCGCTGTACAGCGCGCCGAGCACCAACAGGAACGCACCGGTGATATTGAAGAACGGCGTCAGGAGCCGGAGATACCCGGGGAACAGCTCGCCGGTCGGGATGCCGGTGACCGAATCCACGGCAAACCCGGGGGCCGGCAGCTGGACCGTCGCCATCATCACCGCGGACAGCGCCGTCCCGCCCACCACGACGAGGGCAGCCAGGTGCGCCCAGCGCTCGTCGCGAAGGATGGTGAGGACGACGACGCCGGAGGCCACGGCAAGGCCCGCCAGGAAGTAGATCAGGGGCGCCGAGCCGGAGTCGGGGTAGTGGAAGCGCTGATCGGTCAGGAACGTGAAGAGCCCGGCCAGGAGGATCGAAACGGCAACGGCGTAGCCGAATCGCGTCTTGGCCAGCAGATAGGCCGTCCCGAGGCCCAGCCAACCGGCGACCCAGATCGCGCCGACCAGGTACCAGGTCCGGTACAACGCCTCGTTCCACCCGAACGCCCCGCCCAGAAACTCGGTTCCGGCCGCGATCCCGAACCACACCAATCCGACGCTCCACACCAGTTGGTACGGCTGGCGGCGGCGGATCCACTGGTCGCCGACCATGACCGCGAACGCAAACGCCAGGACCGATGAGAGGAGCGGCAATACGACGTTGGAGTCCAACCCCGGGCCTCCGTGGTTACCGTGCTGGAGCCCACGTCCGGGCTCGAACCGGAGACCTCTTCCTTACCAAGGAAGTGCTCTGCCAACTGAGCTACGTGGGCCGGGCTCCCATTCTAGGCGTGGTGGGCAGGGAGGGAATCGAACCCCCACAGTCGAAAGACGGCTGATCTACAGTCAGCGGAGCTCACCACCTGCTCAACCTACCCACGGTGGCTGGCGGAGTATACCGATGGCCTCCGGGCGGCTCAAGACGGCGGGCCGGATGGAGCCGACGGAGGGAATCGAACCCGCAACCGGCGGTTTACAAAACCGCTGCTCTGCCATTGAGCTACGTCGGCGTCTCGACCAAGATTCTAGGCGCCTGGCGGGCGGTACTGGACGGCGCGGGACTTCTCGAGCGCCGCCAGTGTCTCCTCCACGGTCAGCAGGACGGTGGTCGAAAACGAGCTGAGCGCCCCGCCGGAGCCGATCGCGATGAGCGCGGCCGCGACCGAGACGTTGTCGGGCGCCTCAACCACCGCGAAACCGTCATCGGCGCCGAAGGCATACCAGAAGCCGAGCACCTGGCCGCCAACCGAATCCATGTAGCCGCGCAGGGCGGCGCTGCGGTCCTCGGGATGCTCCCGCAGGCGGGCCCAGGTGGCGGGCGTATAGCTGAAGCGCATCAGGTAGGTGGTCATCGCGATGAGTTCCTCATGTGGCGAGGACGGAAGCCTACGGTGCGTCGCCGGTGCCGGGAAGCCCTCGCTGGCGGACGACCTCGAACAGGAGCAGCGCCCCGGCGGTGGCCGCGTTCAGGCTGGCCACGCGCCCGGCCATCGGGAAGCGGACCAGCACGTCGCAGCGGCGCCGGGTTGCGCCACTCAGCCCGCTCCCCTCGCTGCCAACCACCACCCCCAGCGGACCGCGCAGGTCCGCTTCCCACGCGAGGGTTGCGGACTCCTGGTCGGCTGCCACGAGCCGGAGCCCGCCCTGGTGAAGATCGGTCAGGGCCGCACCCAGGCTGTCGACCGGTGCCAGCCGCAGGTGCTCGCTGGCGCCGGCCGAGGACTTCACCGCGGCTGCGGTCAACGGCGCCGAGCCGCGCTCCGGATAGATCACGCCGTCCACACCGGCTGCCTCCGCGGTGCGCAGCAGGCCACCCAGGTTGACCGGGTCCTGGAGGTGCTCGAGCACCAGCAAGAACGGCGGGTGGCCGCCGCGGGCGGCCGCGGCCAGCATCTCGTTCGGATCGGACCAGCGACGGGGGCCCACCTCGAGCAGGACTCCCTGGTGACCGTCAAAGCCGGCGAGCCGGCCCAGCTGGTCACGCTCAACCTCTTCGATCGGGACCGATACCCGGGTGGCCGCACTCCGAATCGCGCGCAACTCCGGGCTCGGCCGGGCCGTGCGAGCGATCAGCAGGCGACGCGCCTCCCGCCCCGCGGCCAGGGCCTCGGCCACCGGCCGCCGGCCCCCGATCCACTCGGTCACCGAGAGCGCTCGACCAGCGCCACGGCCCAGGCCGCGATCCCCTCGTGGCCGGGGAATCCGAGGCCGTCGGTGGTCGTACCGCGAACCGACACGTCACCGGCCGGAATGCCGATGAGCCCGGCCACCCGTGCCCCCATCTCGTCGCGGCGGGGGCTGATGGACGGGCGCTCCGCACCGATCGCGAGGTCCACGCTGCGCGGCTCCCAGCCGGCGGCCCGCATCTGCTCGACGGCCAGGCGCAGCAGCTCCCCGGAGTCCGCGTCACGCGAGGCGTGATCGGCCGGGAACAGCGTGCCGACGTCCCCCAGTCTGGCCGCGCCCAGGAGCGCGTCGATGACCGCATGGAGGGCCGCGTCTCCGTCCGAATGACCGACCAGCCCACGCGGCTCATCGGGGAACGCAAGGCCTCCCAGCCGTAGCGGTCGACGGGCCTCCAGGCGGTGAGCGTCGACACCGACGCCGGCCCGGACGGAACTGGGCGCGGCGGAGCCGCGGGCATCGGTTCCAGGCATCGGCTCATCCAATGGCGCCATCCGGCTCCGGAGAATGCCGCGCAGGAGATCGGCATCCGCGGGCTCGGTGAGCTTGCGGTTGGCCGGGTCACCCTCCACCGTCCGCACCGTGACGCCGAGCGCGGTCAGCGCCGCCGCCTCGTCGGTCGGCTCCCAGCCCTGCGCCCGGGCGGCCTCCAGCGCCGCCCGCAGGATCCCCAGCCCGGCAGCCTGGGGAGTTTGAGCGGCGACCAGGTCGGTGCGATCCACGGTGTCGAGGACTCGACCCTCGCGCGCGCGCTTGAGCGTGTCATTGACCGGTACGACCGGGATCGCCGCGTCCCCCTCGACCGCGGCGCCTGCGACGCGCCCCATGAGCGCCACCGAGGCCGCGGGGCGCGCCGCGTCGTGCACCAGCACCACCGTGGCCGCGCCCACGCCCGCGTCGGCCAACGCCTCCAGGCCGGCGCGCACCGAGTCGGCCCGCGCTTCACCGCCGGCCACCAGGCGACTGCGCTGCGCGGCATGAGGCGGGAGCGCGGCGCGGTAGCGTTCCAGCCCAGCGGCCGGAACCACGAGCGCCACGACCTCCA
>DATKBC010000068.1:0-22062 GCA_035514415.1 Pleomorphomonadaceae bacterium
GGTACGTCCCGCTGCCCGACCGTAGCGTGCATTCCGACGGCATCTTCCCGCGCCGTATCAATCAGCTGGCCTCCGACGCGAATGCCGACCCTGCCGCGTGGTGTCCAGCGCTGACCGCGGGCGAGGACTGCGGGCTCCACATGCTGCGCCAGACGGTGGGTCTGTATCTTGGCCTCGAAATTCACAATGTCGGCTGGGTCGACCTCCTCGGGTTCGCTGCGCTGGTGGATGCCATCGGCGGGGTGGACCTCTGCCTGCCGGGTGTCCTCGCCGACCCGGAGTACGGCGGGCCGACCTGGGAGGGGCAGACCGGGGTGGTCCTGGAAGCTGGATGCCACCAGTACGACGGAGCCCATGCCCTGGCGTACGCGCGGATTCGGACGGGCACGCTGACCATGCCCGACGGGACGGTCGAGACGCAGGACGACTTTCTCCGAGCCGCGCGCCAACAGGAGTTCCTGCTCGCGGTTCGGCAGAAATTCGCCAGTACGAACCTGCTCATCTCCCTGCCCGGGCTGCTGACCGCCGTGTCGCAGACCGTCACGACCGACTTCCCGCGGTCGCAGGCGGGCGACCTGGCCAGCCTGGCGCCGCTGATCACGTCGGGGGATATCGACCGCGTGGTACTGGGCTGGCCGGGTTACGTCGACCTGCCGGTCGATCCGCTGAACTACTACCTTCTGGTCCCTCGGCGAGACTCGGTTCGGGATGAGATGGCGCGCCTGCTCGGTGGCGAGGACGCCCTGGCGGGTTGGTACCTGGGATCCTCCGCCGACGGCCCCCCGAGTTGATCGCATGAGCGGGGGCGGAGCAGCCATCGCCAACACCTTCCAGGCCGTCTCGGGGCGCGCGGTCGCGGTGCTCGCCATCGGTCTCGGCATCCTCGTCATCGGGGCGGCAAATATCTCGACCGCCGCATTCCTGATCGCCGGCCTCGCCCTCCTGGGTCTTCTGGCGCTGGCGTCGGTCCGCTGGCCTCGGGTGATGCTGATCGTCGTCGTGCTTACCCCGGCCCTCATCGACCTGTACGCCGGCGACCGCCTGCTGCCCGAAGAGGTCCATTCCGTGTCCCGGTTCTTCTCGGAGGCGCTGCTCGTATTGATGACGCTCGCCCTGGCCTGGGTCGGGGCTCGGCGCGGGACACTCGTGACCGCGCTCCGCCACCCATTCACCGTGGCCGTGGCTGTGTTCGGCGCCATCAGCGTCGTATCCGCGATCGTCAACGCAGTGCCGCCGGCAGTGGCGGTGGCGGGCATGCTGTTCACGCTGGACGCCGCGATTCTCTTCTACCTACCCCGCATGGTCGGCTACAGCCAGGAGGATGCCCAACGGGCGATGTGGGTGATCGCGGGTGTCGTCGCACTCACGTCGCTGCTGGCCATCGGTCAGGCGCTGCTGTCGCCCGACCTGCTGGGAGTCACACCCGTCGCCGGGATGTCGGGAGAAGGAATCCGGGTCGGTTCACTGGTCCGAGACCCGAACATCCTGGGCACGCTCATTGGCATGGCCCTGCCATTCACCCTGTTCTCCCTTGTTCGGCTGCCCCGAGGCCGCAGCTGGAGGATCACCTTCGGGATGGCGTTCGCCCTCGTCCTGGCACTCCTGCTGACGTACTCGCGGGGCTCGTGGCTCGGGGTGGCAGTCGGTTTCGGCGTCGTGGCCCTCGTCATCGACCGCCGCGCGCTGATCGCCCTCGGGGCTGTCGTCCTGCTGGCCTATGTCACGGCCGTCGTCATGCCCAAGGGAATCCTGGCCGGAGCATCAGTGGGCTACGACCCGTTTGCGACCACCATCAACCGATTCAACACGGTGGGCGAGGGCCGCGACCTGCGCAGCCTGTTCATTGTCAACGCGCTTCCGATCGTCGCCGAACACCCCATCCTCGGCGTCGGCCCGGGTCGCTACGGCGGTGCCGCCGCATCGGTCTTCGGATCCCCCGTGCACCTCCGCTACGGGACGAACCTCTTGTTGACCAACCAACTGACGGTTGACAACTTCTGGCTCCACATGGGCGTGGAGGGCGGGGTCCTCGGCTTCAGTGCGTTCCTGGCCATGATCGGCACCGCCCTGATTCAGCCTATTCGCGCGCTGCGCGGGGCCAGTGGTAGCCGCTTCAGCGTGCCAGCTGGCGTGGTGTCCGCCACGGCGGTCGTCTGCGTCGCGACGGTCACGACCATGCTCCTGGAGGGCAACACGGCGGCGTTCCTGTTCTGGTTCCTGCTGGGAATAGCCTCCATGTCCGAACCCGGAGCGATTAGAACTGGCGGCCCCGGAGAAGCTGCCACAACGTCCGCAGGATGATCCGGACGTCGAGCCCGAACGAGCGGCGCTTGACGTACTCGATGTCGAGCTTGACGCCCTCGCCGAAGCTGAGCTGGCCCCACCCCCGCGACTGCCATAGCCCCGTCAGCCCGGGCAGGACCGATAGCCTGGGCAAATGCCACGGTTCGTACAGCTCTACCTCGTAGGGGATGGGCGGGCGCGGGCCGACCAGGCTCATCTCGCCGCGGAGGACGTTGACCAGCTGAGGGAGCTCATCGAGGTGCGACTGGCGCAGGAACGTCCCGATCCCCGTCACCCGCGGGTCGGCGGCGATGGGCGTCCAGGTGGCATCGTCGGCTGTGCGGCCAGCATGGAGCAGCTCACGGATGTGCTCCTGGTGGCGGCGCTCGTCAGCGCTGAGATGCATGGTGCGGAATTTCAGGACCGTGAACGGGCGTCCGCCGAGACCCAGCCGCACCTGGCGAAACAGAATCGGCCCGGGCGAGTCGAGCCTGACCGCAAGACTCACGCCCAGCAATAGGGGTGAGACGACCACCAAGCCGATGAGCGCGCCCACGACATCGAGGATGCGCTTGGCGAGCCGATAGGCCGTCCCGGTCGGGGCCAGGGGAACCAGTAGCTCGCCCGCCGGCTGGCGCGACGGGGAGGCCGATGTCATCGGTCCCGTGATCGTCCTCCACTGCGTGGCTGATGGGTGGTCGGGGCGGGCGGATTCGAACCGCCGACCTCCTGCTCCCAAAGCAGGTGCGCTACCGGGCTGCGCTACACCCCGCCCGATGCGACGAGTCTACCCCGAGCCAACAGGCCCTCGACAACGGCCAGGTAGTGCGCCGATTGGACGGCCCATGCGTACGGGACCGCCTGGCGTCGGGCTTCGGCGGCCTGGGAGCTGGCGGCGCTGGGGTCGGATGCCATGGTCCCGATGGCCTGAGCGAGCGCCTGCGGGTCGCCTCCCGGAACGAAACGAATCGCCGCCTCATCGAAGTGGGATCGGAACGTGCGCAGGTCGCTGGCGATGACGGGCACGCCCATGGCCACGTACTCGATCAGCTTGGTCGACAAGGAGTACTCCATGTATGGCTCGGGAAGTGTTGGAACCAGACCGATGTCGGCACCTGCCAGGGCCGCGGGCAGGTCGTCCTGCGGGACCCGTCCGTGGAGGGTCACCCGGTCGCCGACCGCGTGACGAGCGATGGCGGCCTCGATCTGCGGGCGGAACGGCCCATCGCCAAATACATCCAGGTGGGCATCGAGTCCTGGATCGAGGAGCGACATGGCCTCGATCGCCACATCGAGGCCGTAGATCCGCTGCAGGTTGCTGTGGTGGATGAGCCGGAGCCGCCGGTCCTCCATGAACTCCCGGCGCGGAACCCGATCCGGGTCGAAGATTCGCTCGTCGGCGCTATCCATGACGACCGAAATCCGGTGCACCGGGACGCCCCGCGCGATCGCCAGCTGACGAAGCGGCTCGTGGACGGTGATGATCGCGTCCGCGATTGCCGCGCTGGCCCGTGCGGCCGCGGTCACGATCGTGACCAGCGGTCGCAAGCCCGGAGTCGCGAAGCGGTCGCGAAAGAACGCGGGCATGTCCTCGTGCAGGTCCAGGAGCAACGGGACCCCGGTCAGACGAACGGGCAGGGCGGCGAAGGCCAGGAAATCGGGAAGGGTCGCGACCTGGACCAGTCGGTAGCGTTGCCGTCGATGTTCGACGGCCAACCGGACGGAGACAAGGCCGGCGAAGGCGAGGTACTCCGCAAGGTGGCCGGCGAATCCGGTGAAGGCCCGCCGGACCGGCAGCCGGATGATGCGCAGCCCGCGCCACTCCTCGACCTCGGGCTGCCCGGGGTCGCGCAGCCCGAACAGGTCCACGCCATAGCCGGCGTCGCGAAGCGCCTCGGCCTGGCGACGGAGCCGCGTGTCGTCGGGGAGCGACGCGTGGCCGACCAGCGCCACCCGGGTGACGGTCACCCCGCCTTCACCTCGTTCCACAGCTGGTCCTTGGCCGAGGCATCGAGGTCGGCGAGCAGCAGCCCGCGCCTCTCGGCCAGCGCTTCGACGGCGGCGTAGCGCTCCACCCAGCGCCGGTTCGCTGCGCGGAGCGCCTCCTCGGGATCGATTCCCAGCCAGCGCCCCAGGTTGACGAGGGCGAACAGGACGTCGCCAAGCTCATGCAGCCGTTCGCCGGCCATTGACGGATCGGCGGCCGCGGCAGCCCTCAGCTCGTTGAGCTCCTCGCCGACCTTGTCCCACACGCCCTCGACCGCCGGCCAGTCCCACCCCAGGGCGGAGGCGCGTTCCTGGATCTCGCGGCTCGCGGGCAGCGCCGGCAACGCCCGGGCCACGCCGGCAAAGGTGGCCGGCGGGCGACCGCCTTCCTCGCGCTCGGCGGACTTGATGGTCTCCCAGTTGGCGACCACTTGCTCGACTCCGGTCACCGCCAGGTCGCCAAAGACGTGCGGATGACGGCGGACGATCTTTGCGCCCAGGGTGCGATAGACGTCGGTCAGGTCAAAGTGGCCAGCCTCGGCCGCCAGCTGCGCGTGCAGGATGACCTGCAGGTACAGGTCGCCCAGCTCCTCCGCCAGGTCGGCGGGGCTCCCACGCTCGATGGCGTCCACTGTCTCGTAGGCCTCCTCCAGGAGATAGGTCCGCAGGCTGCGATGGTCCTGGCGCCGATCCCACGGGCAGCCATCCGGCGCGCGCAGCCGCGCGCTGATGGCAGCCATTCCGTGCGGCGAGGCGAGGTTGTCGTCGGGCGGCAGGGCCGGCACCAGCCAGTCCCCGGCCCGCAGGGTCGCGTCATCCACCGCGTCGACGGTGCTGGGGTCACCGGCGGGCAGTGGGCGGATCGGATGGCCATGGGGGTACATCGCGGCCAGGACGGCCTGCGGGCCGGAGCGGACGTGCCGACCGGGCAAGGTCCCGGCCACGATCGGGTCCTGCTCGGGATCCACGGCCATGATGAGGAGGGGGAGGCTGGGGTCAAACGGGATGGCGGCCAGCCGATCGGCGGAAACGGCCTGAATGCCGGCGCCGGGATCCAGACCAGCGGCCGCGAGGAGAAGGTCCAACCCTCGCCGGACGTCCGTCATCGGCCGTCGCTCACGCCGTCGGGGCGGCGTCCAATTGCAGCTGGGTGTCGATCCAGATCTGGCCCTCGGCCTTCAGCTCGTCATACCAGCGGGGGTAGCCGGTCGCGCGGATGGTGTTGAGCCGATTGTCGTCGATGCCAAGCAGCTCGATCGAGTTGAGCAGCTTGAAGATCCAGATCTGATTGCCCACCACGACCGGGGCGCTGCTGATGTCGCCGACCTCCTGCAGCGCGAAAATGGCCGCTTCACGCTCCGCGACCTCTTCGTAGCGTGCCACCCAACCCGCGTTTCCCCCCTCGGTGCGCGTGGACGAGTCTTCGCTGTTGGCCTCCGCCACGGCGCCGAACGAGTCGGGATCGGCCTGGAGGTCCTCGATCAGGTCCTGGGCGAAGCCGAGAGCCGTGGTGCGCTGATCGGTGACCTCGATGACGTGGTAGCCGAAATCGGTCCGGACCGGCTCGCTGACCTCGCCGACCGTGAGCCCCGCGATGGCAGCCTCGAACTCGGGCACGAACTGGCCGCTGGTCGGGTCGTACCAGCCGAGGTCGCCGCCGTCATCGCGCGAGCCCGGGTCGTCACTCTGGGTGGCGAGCGCGAACCAGTCGGCGTCCGGGTCCTGGACCTGCTCGTACCAGGCCTCGGCCCGGTCCAGGGCGGCCTGCCACTCCTCCTCGGTGGCCACGGACTGGTCCTCCGCGCCCGGCAGGGGTTGAGCCAGGAGGTGGCGGATGCGCTGTTTGGGAACGGGCACGCCCTGGTCGTTCAAGATCAGGATCTGGGCGATCTCGCGCTGGGGAGCCGGGGTGACCACCACCTCTTGCTCGAAGTAGGCGCGGAACGCGCGGCGCCGCAGCTCATCCGCGATATAGGCCCGGTAGTCCGCCGTGGTCACCCGCGCGCTGCCGAGCAGGTCGATCAGCGAGGTGAATGGTCCCGCCTCGGACCGGGACTCCACGCGGAGGATCACGTACCCATTGTCCGTTCGGACCGGGCCCACCAGGTCGCCTGCCTCGGCGCCGTTGGCGATCGGAAAGAGGTAGCCGAACTGGACGTCGTCCTCCTCGATCGTGCCGACGAGGCCGTCCGCCTGCGCCGAGGCGGGATCATCGGATTGCTCGGCAGCGATGGCCGCAAAGTCCCCCCCGGCGTCGAGCTCGGCGCGCAGGTCAGCGGCCTCGCCCTCCGCCCGGGCGAAGTCCGCTTCCGTCGGTTCGGTCCCGACCGGCGCATCGGCGGGTAAGGCGTTCACCGCGATCATCGACAGCCGGACGCGGGCGGAAAGCGTCTGACGGACGGCGACCTCCGCGTCGATCTCGTCCTCGGCAACGCTGATCTCGTAGGTCTCCGCGTGGATCGCCTGGAAAACGCCGTCGACCAGCGAGTCGATCGCGTTCGACGTGAGGGTGTTGAACTGGTCGACGACGGCCGACAGCTGTTGCTGGAGGATCCCGTCTCGCGCTCCGCCCAGCTGCGCATTCAGATCCACGCCGGTCGCCTGCAGCTCGGCGCCGATGATCGCCTGGCGCAGGTCCAGCGCCTCGCGCGAGACGGGGGTGCCCCCGACCATCAGCATCTGGCGCAGGTGGCTGTCGTAATAGCTGTTCCACGCGGTCATCCCAAACAGGCCGAGGGCGATGGCAATCGCGGCTGCGAACCCGCCGACCAGCAGGCGCTGGGTCCGAAGCTCGTCCTGCCAGCGCGCCCGATGTCGGCGGCGGGGGGCGGGGCGGCTGCGGTAGGTCATGCGGCTCCTGTCAGCGCGAGGCAGGGACGATCAGCAGGTGGCATGGCTGGGCGAGCGCGCATGGTACCCGAAGCGCTCAGCGGTCGCCACGCGGCCGTCCGAGTCTCCGAACCATGGCCTGCCAGCGCAGTCGCAGGACGAGGACGATGGCCTCCCCCACGATCGAGCCGGTCATCTTCGAGGTCCCCGCCACGCGCTCACGGAAGACGATCGGGATCTCCTGGATGGTGGCCCCGCGACGGTGCGCCCACCAGGTCGTCTCGACCTGGAACCCATAACCCTGGGTGTCGGCTTCGCGCAGCCGAATGGCCTCCAACAGTTCGCGGCGCCAGGCCTTGAACCCTCCGGTCAGGTCACGATACGGAAGCAGCAGAACAACGCGCGCGAACGCGGTGCCGCCGCGACTGACGATGCGCCGATGCCATGGCCAGCCTCGCGTCCCCCCGCCGGGCATCCAGCGGGTCCCGAGGACAAGGTCCGCGTCACGCATGAGCGGAGCCAGCAGGCGCGACAGGTCAGCTGGATCGTGGCTGAAATCGGCATCCATCTGGATGACGGCCATGGTTCCCGGCTTGTCGAGGACGCGCTTGAACCCGTCCCGGTAGGCCGCCCCCAGCCCCTCTTTGACCGGCCGGTGAAGGACCTCGACCCGTGGGTTTGCCTCCGCCAGGGTGTCAGCCAGGTCTCCGGTCCCGTCCGGAGAACTGTCGTCGACGACCAGCAACTGCGCCTCAGGGAGCGCGTCGAGGATCTGCTCGGCAACCCGGGACAGGTTCTCGCGCTCGTCATAGGTCGGCAGCACCACCCACACGCCGCGGCCGGCGGCGAGGCCGACGCTGGGGGTGGGTTCGGGGTCCGCCGTGCTCAGCGCCCGACTCCCAGGTAGCGAATGCCGGTGGATTCAACGCGAGCTCGGTCCAGCGCATTGCGACCGTCCAGCAGGACCTCGAGCCCGGGCAGGGCGGCCAGATCCAGGTCTCGATACGCGGCGTGGGCCGCCTGCAGGATGGCCGCTCGAACCGGCACCGGGGCCGTGAGGTCGTAGGGTTCGAAGCCGCGTCGCCGAAGGTGATCGGCGTCGAAGTACGGATCGTGGGCGTACACCGAGGCGCCGCCGGCCTTCAGTGCGTCTCGGAGCAGGAAGGCGCTGCTGAAGAAGTCCTCGTGGACGTCACCCCGATAGCCGATCCCCAGGATCAGGACCGCGGCGCCGTCCAGTGAGCCGAGTGCCTCGGCCAGCCGGCCCACGGCATAGGCCGCCATGCCGTCGTTGACCGCCCGGGACAGGGGCGGCAGGCGCATGCCGGGCTCGGCGCTGAACAGCAGGTGGGGGTAGACCGGGATGCAATGGCCACCCACGCCGACCCCAGGCAGGTGAATGTGACTGTAGGGCTGCGAGTTGGCGGCCGCAATGACCTCGGTCACGTCGATCCCGCGTCGCGCGGCGACCTGCGCGAACTCGTTGGCCAGGGCGATATTCACGTCGCGATACGTGGTCTCGGCCAGCTTCGTCATCTCCGCTGCCTCGGCGCTGGCCAGCGGACGGATCTCCGTCCCCGGCTCCAGGACGGCGGTGTAGAAGTCGACCGCCCGCTGAGTCCCTTCCGGACTGGTGGCGCCCACGATCTTGGGGTAGCGCTGCAGGTCGAGCAGCACCCGGCCGACGAGGACCCGTTCGGGAGAAAAAGCGAGGTGGAAGTCGCGGTCCACCTGCAGCCCGGAGCCCGCCTCCAGCATCGGTCCCAGCCGGTCACGGGTGGTCCCGATGGGCAGCGTGGTCTCGTAGATGACGAGGGTCCCCCGCTGCAGCCCACGCGCCACGTCGTGGGTGGCAGCGTCGATCTGCGAGTAGTCGACCTCGCGTGCGTCGTTGATCACCACCGGCACGATGACGACGATCACCTCCGCCTGGCGGACCCCCGCCGCGTCGTCGGTCGTGGCGCGCAGGAGGCCGTCGCCCACGAGCTGGCGGACGCGCTCGACGAGTGCCGGCTCGTCGGCGTGTGGCGACTCGCCACGATTGACGGCCTCGACCACGCGCGCGTCCAGGTCGCATCCGATCACCGTATGCCCACGGCTGGCGTACTGGACCGCCAGCGGCAGGCCAATGTGTCCCAGCCCGACGACGGCGATGTTCAATGCAACAGCTCGGCGAGCTCTTCCTGGCCGATCATCACGCCCCGCTCGGCCGCATCCACCATCGCGCGGGCCAGAAGCAGGGCAGCCAGCGCGTCATGCGCATCGACCGGCGGCGGCCCTCCCGCCCGGATAGCCGCGATGACCTCGACGAGCTGGACGACCAACGGTTCCTCCCGTTTGATGTGGCGCCAGATGATCTCCCCCTCCGCCACCGAGCCCGACATCGGATTGGCGTGGAAGACAAGGTCCTGGGTGAGGTAGTCGGCGACGTACATGCCCCGCTCGCCGGTCACGCTCAGCTTCCGGACCTTGGTTGGCGTCAGCCAGTTGATCTCGAGCAGGCCGACCGCACCCGATGCGAACTTGATGAGCCCGGTGAAGAGGTCCTCGTGGTCGGTGTGGATCCGCTGTTCGGTCTCGGCGTGGACGCGGATCGGCTCCGAGTGCAGCAGGAGGCGCATGACATCCAGGTCGTGCGGCGCCAGATCGACCACGACCCCGACGTCGCGGACCCGCGCCGGAAACGGACCCAGGCGTGATGCTCGGACCTGGAACACCCGGCCGATCTCGTCCTTGTCCAGTCGCCGGCTGAGCTCGCGGATGGCCGGGTTGAAGCGCTCGATGTGACCCACCGTCAGCATGCGTCCGGCGGCTTCCGCGGCCGCGATCATCTCCTCGGCCTGGGCCCGCTCGGCGGCGATGGGCTTCTCGACCAGGACGTGGGCCCCGGCGTTCAGAGCGAGAAGGGTGGTGGGCAGGTGCAGAGAGGTGGGCACTGCCACCACCACGAAGTCCGGTCGCTCGGCGCCCAGCATGTCCTCGACCGAGAGGTAGCCGCGCGCCGTGCGACCTGAGGTCGCGCGCTGGACGGCGGCAGGGTCGAGGTCCGCAACCCCAACTAGGTCGACGTCAGGCAGCTCGTTGAGGACCCGGGCGTGGTTGGCTCCCATCATGCCCAGCCCGATGACCGCCGCTCGCAGGGCGTCGTCGCTCACGCGGCCACCCGGCTCTCCGGATGGGATCCCAGCTCGGCGGCCGTGGCATTCACGGCTTCGATGACCGTGTCCACCTCCTCGTCACGCAGGCCGGGGTGGACCGGGATCGAGACCACCTCTTCCGAGAGTTGCTCGCTGACCGGGTACGACTGATCTCCATAGCCCAGCTCAACGAACGGCTTCTGGCGGTGGACCGGGATCGGGTAGTAGACGCCGGAGCCCACTCCCCGCTCGCGGAGCCGCTCGACGAACGCGTCGCGCTTCAGCACCCGGAGGGTGTACTGGTGATAGACGTGGGTCGCACCCGGACTCAGCCGGGGAGTCACCACGCCCTGCAGCGAGGCCGTATAGCGGGCCGCAATCGCGATCCGGCGCGCATTGAAGGCCGGCAGCTTGTCGAGCTGGGCAACGCCGATGGCGGCATGGATATCGGTCATTCGGAAGTTGTAGCCCAGCACCTCGTGGTGGTACCGGACCTTCATGCCGTGCTCACGGCGCAGGCGGGCCCACTCGGCCCGATCGGCGTCGGCGGTCGTGATCATGCCGCCCTCGCCGGTGGTCATGTTCTTGGTTGGATAGAAGCTGAACACCCCCTGTCCCCAGCTCCCCGAACGGCGGCCGTCGAGCGCCGCGCCATGGCTCTGCGCCGCGTCCTCGATGAGCGCCAGCGCACGCCCCTCGGTGATGGCTTCGATGGCTGGCAGGTCGGCCACTTGACCGTACAGGCTGACCGGCATGACGGCTCGGGTCCGGGGCGTGATGGCCGCCTCGACCTGCGTCGGGTCGATGTTGAACGAACCGGGCTCGACGTCGACGAAGATGGGCCGCGCCCCGGTGTACAGGACGCTTGTGGCACTCGCGATGAACGTGAAGGGCACCGTGATGACCTCGTCGCCCGGGCCGACCCCGGCAGCCAGGAGGGCGAGGTACAGGGCCGTCGTCCCCGAGGAGGTCGCGACCGCGTTCGGGACGCCGACGAACGCGGCGAAGCGCTCCTCGAGCTCGCGCACCCGCGGTCCCTGGGCCAGGGCGCCGGACGCCAGGGTCTCGGCGACCAGGGCCTGTTCCTCCGGGCCGAGCAGCGGCCGGGCGATCGGGATCACGAGGCCACCAGGGCCGCCGCCCGGCCGGCCACCAGACGCTCCAGGGCTTCCACGATGCGCTGGGCAGCATGACCGTCGCCGAACAGCGGCGGCCGGGGCGCGGACCGGTCCACCTCATCCGCGGCGGTGATGGCGGCGGAAGCGTCGCCCGGCTCGGGGCACAGGCGGTTCCAGCCTGCCTCCAGAGTCTCGATCCATTCCGTCTCGGCACGCAGGGTGACGCACGGCACGCCGGCCAGGTAGGCCTCCTTCTGGACGCCGCCCGAATCGGTCGCGATGACGCGAGCGGCGCGCTCCAGCGCCACCATGGCCAGGTATCCCACCGGCTCGAGCAGGGTCACCGACTCCGGGATCGCGACCTGCGCCCCATTCAGCACGGCCCGGGTTCGCGGATGGACCGGGAACAGGACGGGAGCCGCCTGCTCCGCTACCGCCTCCAGCCACGCGCCCAGCCGGGCGGGGTCGTCCACGTTGGACGGACGGTGCAGGGTCAGGAGGAGGAATGGCCGCCCTTTCGCAATCGGCGGAAGGAAGTCATCCGCTCGAGACGACGCAGCCATGAACGCATCCACCATCACGTCGCCGACCATGGTGGCGCGTTCGGCCAGGCCCTCACGAGCGAGGTTCGCCATGGCGGCCGGAGTGGGAGCCAAAAGGAGATCCGAGAGGTGGTCGGCCACGATCCGGTTCCTCTCTTCGGGCATGTCCGGGTTGAACGAGCGCAGGCCAGCCTCCACGTGTGCCAGCCAGGGTCGCTTTCCGGCGGCATCGACCAGCTTGGCAGCGGCCAGGGCGCCAGCCAGGGTGGAATTCGTGTCCCCATACACCAGGACCGCGTCGGGGGCCTCCTCGTTGAGCAGCGGCTCCAGCCGGTGCAGCATCTCGGCCGTCTGGATTGCGTGCGTGCCGCTCCCCACCCCCAGGTCCCGTTCTGGCGGCGGCAGATCCAGGTCCCGGAAGAAGGACGCGCTCATGGCGTCGTCGTAATGCTGGCCGGTATGCACCAACACCTCCTCGTGCCGCTGGCGCAGGACCCGGCTGACGGGCGCGGCCTTCACGAATTGGGGTCGCGCCCCGATCACCGAAACGATCTTCATGCCGCATCCTTCGCGGGCGGGAAGGCGCTGCCGCACCGGGGGCACGGCCCGATGAACGGCGTCCCGTCCGGCGCATCGGGCAGCGGCTCGCCGCAGGGGCATGCGCTCCCGATCCGTCGGGCTGGATTGCCGAGGACCAGGGCGTAGTCGGCCACGTCGCGGGTCACGACGCTCCCGGCTCCGACCAGCGCCCAGCGACCGATGGTGACCCCCGGCAGGACGATGCTGGCCGCGCCGAGCGCAGCCCCGGCACGGACCCGGATGGGGCCGACTTCCCAGTCGGCATCGGTCTTGGCCGAACCATCCGAGTTCACCGCGCGTGGCAATCGGTCGTTCGTGAAGCACACGTGGGGGCCGATGAACACGCCGTCCTCGACGGTCAGGCCGTGGTACAGGGAGGCGTTGTTCTGGATCTTCACCCGGTTGCCGACCACCACCTCGAAGTCCACGTACACGTTCTTGCCGATCACGCAGTCCGACCCGATCCGGGCACGCTCGCGGACCTGGGCCTGGTTCCAGATGCTGGTGCCGGGGCCGATGATCGCCTCCGCCGAGACGTCAGCCGTGGGATGGATGCGCACGGACGAGGCTTCGTTCATGCGTCCTCCGCTGTGATCGGCATTCTAGCGCGGGCCGACAGGAGCTCCCGCAGGCGCGGCATCGCGGCGGCAACTGCGCGCCCGCGATGGGAGTGCGCATCCTTCGCCGGATCGGGTAACTCCGCATTCGTCCGCCCGTCAGCGAGCTCGAAGATGGGGTCATAGCCGAAACCGCCCGTCCCGCGTGGTTGCTCCGCCACCCGCCCCGACACGACTCCCTCGAACAGCTCGACGCTGGGTCGACCGCCATTCCGGGGGTCGGGGGTGGCCAGGGCCAGCCAGCACACCATGCGCGCCCTGCGATCGGCGACGCCGGCCAAGCGGTCGAGCAGGAGCTCGGCCCCGGATGGTCCGTCGGGCGACGCGAACCGCGCGGAGTGCACGCCCGGTCCCCAGCCCAGGGCCGCGACCTCGATCCCCGAGTCGTCGGCCAGAGTGATCTCCCCGCTGGCGCGGCACAGCGCGGCCGCCTTGGCCGCGGCGTTCTCGGCGTAGGTCGCGTGCGGCTCGGGCACGTCCATTCGAACCCCCAGCTCCTCGGGGCTCACCACCTCCGCGCTCAGGCCGTCCAACAGGCGCCGGAACTCGGCCAGCTTTCCGGGGTTGTGGGTGGCGACCAGGAGCCGGGTCACTCCGCGGCGGGGGCTGCAATCGCCTCGCGCTGCAGCTCGTAGAGCTGGCGGATGCCGGCGGCCGCCAGGCTCACCATCTCGGCCATCTGCTCGGTGCTGAACGGGGTCTGTTCGGCCGTGCCCTGGACTTCGACGAAACGCCCGTCGTCGAGCATCACCACGTTGAAGTCCACCCCAGCTGACGAGTCCTCGGCGTAGTCGAGGTCGAGGAGGAGGGTCCCGCCCCCGATCCCCACGCTCACGGCCGCGACCTGGCTGGTCAGGAGGTGGCCCATCCCGAATTTGTTCAGCGCGCGGGCCAGCGCCACGTAGGCCCCGGTGATGGACGCGGTGCGTGTGCCGCCATCGGCCTGCAGGACGTCGCAATCCAGGGTCAGGCTGCGCTCGCCCAGACCCCCCAGGTCGACCACAGAGCGCAGGGATCGACCGATCAGGCGCTGGATCTCATGCGTTCGGCCGCCGATCCGGCCGGTGCTCGCCTCGCGCGGCGTGCGTTCGGTTCCGGCCCGCGGCAGCATGCTGTACTCGGCGGTCACCCAACCGGTGCCTTTGCCGCGCAGAAATGGCGGCACGCGATCCTCCAACGTGGCCGCGCACAGTACGCGGGTCTCGCCAACCCGGATCAGAGCCGAGCCTTCCGCGAACTTCAGGTAGTCCGGCACGATCTTCACGGGACGAAGCTGATTTGGCAGGCGCCCGTCCGCGCGGCGGGGAGCAGCGATGGTCGACATTGCCCGCGATTCTACCCGTGCTACCGTCGGGCTCCATGCGCCTGCTGGTCGTCACCACCCGTTACCCGACCCCCGACCGACCAGCCGCTGGCGCGTTCGTTCGAGATCGGCTGGGTGATCCCGGACTCACGGCCCACGTGGTCGCCCCGCATCGGTACGACGGCTCGCGGTGGGGTCGATTCGCCCGGCTCGTGTGGGAGGCCCTCAGCACCCGGGGCCGTTTCGACGGCGTGGAAGCGCACTTCGTGCTGGCATCGGGGCCACCCGCGCTGCTCGCCGCACGCCTCCGGGGATTACCGCTCGTCGCGTACGCCCATGGTGCTGATGTCCGGGATGCCGCGCAGCGATCGCCGGTCCATCGCTGGCTGGCGTCCCGGGTGGTCCGATCGGCGGCCGCGGTGGTAACGAATTCGACCGATACCGCGGAGCACGTCGGCCGCCTCGGCGGCCACGCCGAGGTGATCCCGCCTGGCATCGACCTTGCCCGCTTCGGCCCCTCGCCCAGGCCATCCAGTCGCCGCGTCCTGTACCTGGGAGGCGACGTTGCGGAGAAGGGGGTCGGCGTCGCTCGACAGCTGGCCGATACCCTGGTTGGCCCCGGACTGCGCGAAGTCGATCCGGCCGAGGTGCCTGGACTCATGGCCAGCCACGACGTGGTCCTCGTCCCCTCCCGGGTCGAGCCCTATGGCCTGGTTGCGGCTGAGGCGATCGCGTCCGGCCGTTGGGTGGTGGCCAGCGCGGTCGGAGGGCTGACCGACATCGTGACCGACGGCGTGACCGGCACCCTGGTGCACGACGGCGACTTTGCAGAGGCCCTGGCCCGGGTCCCGGATTACGATCCCGCTGCTGTGGCGGCGGACGCGCAACGGTTCAGCGTCGAGCGGCATCGCGCCGGGATGCGAGCGATATGGCAGCGGGTGCTCTCGGGGCGCCAGCGGCCCGCTCGCATGTAGCGACCGGAACGCCCGGGCTCATGGTCGAGCAGCCGGTCTTCCCTCAGGGCACGAAGTAGCCGGTGACGTCGAACACGAGGTCGGTGGTGCCGGCGTAGCCAAAGGTCGCACTCAGGCTGCCGGTCGAGCTGAGGGCCACCGTGACCCCGTTGGCCCGGGTGTCCCCGAGGGGGACGTTCACCGTCGAGCTGGTCGGGCTGGCCGTCGGCAAGGAGCCGAGGTAGACGTGGCCGGCCTGGGTCGGGTTGGTGACAGTCAGGTTGCCAGTGACCGCGACTGCCGTGGTCGGCACCCCGCCCCGGCCGCTGACCTGGAAGGTGCGCGGGGTGTTGGCGGTGAACGGGCCGGCCAGCCCATTGCCGACTCGGGTGTCAAGGATCCGGGTCGGGGGCAGCGGGAAGAAGGTCGTCGCCGGGGGCGGCGGTGGGGCCCCCAGGAAGGTGCCCGGCGACTCCTGAATCCAGTAGCCGGCCCAGATCCCGGCGGTGATGTAGTACCAGGTCCCGGCCTGGTTCGGGATCGTGCTGCGCTGGCTGGTCGGCGCGTTCGAGCCGCTGGGCAGGGTGTACGACAGGCTGGCCGTGATGGCCCCGGTCGCGTTGAACTGGCGGCCGACATAGGTGCCCGCCGCAAGGTACAAGGTCCGCGGCGGGTCATATGTTTCGGATACCTGGGGCACCTCGAAAACGAACTTGCTCGCGAGGAGATTCCAGAGGTCTGCGCTCCCCTGATCCATCAGCAGCGTCCACATGCCGGTGCCTGCCAAGTCGCGCTGGTTGACCATGTCCCACTTCTCGGCAAGCGAGGCCGCGTCGTCGTAGTAGCCCTGGACCCAGGAAGCGGCCACGCTGTCGTAGTAGCGGAACCACGGCACCCTGCCGACTCCGTCCCACAGCCGTCCGTACCGGCCGGACAGCACAAGGTTGCCCACGTAGTAGTACGCCTTGGACGAGCCCGACGCCCCGGGCACGGTCGAGGCGTTGAGCGAATCCGACTGCGTCAGCCAGGTCCGACCGTAGTACGGGACGCCCCAGATGATCTTCGAACCCGGCACGATCTCGAGGTAATCCACGACAGACTCGTTCACGTCGAGCATGTAGGACGCGTCCATCGGCGCCACGCCGCCGGCTCGGGCGGAGCCCGACCAGCTGTAGTCGTAACCCATTACGAAAAGCTCGTCGGCGGCGCCCTCAGCTACCAGGCCAGCCAAATCGTACCCAGTGGCCCACGTTCCAGCCCCAGCCATGGTGCAAACGGTCAGGTACGAGCCGCCGCCCGCGGAGACCAAGGCCGCCTTGAGCTGCCGAACAAACGACGTGTACTGGTCCCGTTGCGCCACCGCAACCGGCTCGAAGTCGAGGTTGACGCCATCGGCGTTCCGATCGCGGACGGCAGCGACGATCGCGTTCACGAGGACGGTACGAGCCTCGGCGCTGCCGAGCAGGGCAGCCTGCTGGGCGCCCCCGTCCCACGCCATCATGGTCACGGTGAGGACCACGCGCACGCCGCGCGAATGGGCGGCATTGATGACGCCCGTCATGGCTGAGCTGTTCCAGCCTGCCCACCCTGTCGAATACGTGGCCAGCGTGCCGTCGGATTGCGCGGCGACCCCGAAGTAGGCGATGGTCGAGACCAGCTGGTACTGCATCCACTGCAGCTCATTCGCGCTCAGCATCCAGTAGGGCAAGAAGCCGAGGACCTCTTTCCGCAGCCCATTTGGCAGACTGGCGGCCAGGGTCGTATCCCAAGCCCGATCTGGATCGGCCAGGCCCAGCAGCGAAGCGGTTCCAATGCTTCCCGCGGCGGGGGCCAGGCTGAGCGATGCGGTGGGCGCCGCCAGCGGGGCGGGCCTTAGGCCGGGCCTGAAGTCATAGATCTCGTCGGCGTGTTCCGCCTCCATCTCGGCCTGCACCGAACGCTGCTGGCCGAAGCCCGGCGGAGCGACGGGGAGCACCTTTCCGTTGGGGAGCGTGATAGGCCCATCAGCGACTGTCGGGGGAACGGGCCACGGGGCGCCTCCGGCTGGAGGGTCCCCGGCACCAAGTCGTGATGGTGCGCCGACCGCTGTGGCCAGTGCGAGCAGGATCGCCAACCCAGCGGATATCGGAGCGGGGGATCGGCGCATGTCGAGCGGTTGACCTCATCAGGAGGCTGGGCCCATCCGGGGCGACCGCACCGGACTCCAGCGGTCTGCACCGTACCGACTGGAGAGTCGCCGGGCCATGGTACGAATCTCCCGGCCCGATTGGCCCGCCACCGGGTCAGGCGCGCGAGCAGGGTCTAGTCCGGATTGGTCTCAGGGGATGAAGTAGCCCGTGACGTCGAAGATCAGTTGCGATCCGCCGTCGCCCCACGCGGGGAGGAACGTGCCGCTCAGGGTCCCGCCGCTGCCGAGGGCAAGTGTCACCCCGTTTGCGCGGCTGTCCCCGAGTGGGAAGTTCAGGGTTGAAGTCGACGGATAGTCAACCGGATCCGGGCCGAGGTACATCGCGCCATCCTTGGTCTGACCGGTCACGGTCAGGTTGCCGGTGACACCCATCGTGCTACCCGGTACCCCGCCTCGTCCGCCCACCTGGAAGGCTCGCGGCGCGTTGGCATTGAAGGGGCCGCTCAGCCCGTTGCCGAAGCGCGTGTCCAGCAGCCGGCTGGGTGTCAGGGGAACGTACCTGGCACCGGATCCGCCGGTCACGAAGTAGCCCGTGACGTCGAAGACGAGATGGGTGGTCCCGCCGTAACCGAAGGTTGCGCTGAGCGTGCCACCCGGCCCCAGGGCCAATGTCACGTTGTTCGCTCGGTTGTCGCCGGTCGGGAAGTTCACGGTCGAGCTGGAGGGGTTGGCGGTGGCGTCGGGGCCGAGGTACACGAATCCCGCGGCCGACTGTTGAGTGACGGTGAGGTTGCCGGTTACAGCGGACGCGGCCGCCGGCACCCCGCCGTGCCCGCTGACCTGGAAGGTTCGCGGCGAGCCGGCGCTGAAGGGGCCACTGAGCCCGATGCCGAACCGGGTGTCAAGCACTCGAGCGGGGGTTAAGGGAGCGTATCCGGCGCCGGATGTACCGGGCACGAAGTATCCGGTGACATCGAAGATGAGATGGGTGGTCCCGCTGTAACCGAAGGTTGCGCTCAGGGCGCCGGTTGGGCTGAGGGCCATCGTCACGCCGTTCGCGCGAGTGTCACCGACCGGGAAGTTGAGGGTCGACGTCGGTGGGTTCGCAATGGGACTGGGGCCGAGGTAGACATAACCTGCCGCGGTCTGCGCGGTGACGGTCAGGTTCCCAGTCACGGCTGTGGCATTCGCGGGCACGCCACCGCGCCCGGTGACCTGGAACGTGCGGGGGACGTTGGCGCTGAACGCGCCACTGAGGCCGTTGCCAGTCCGAGTGTCGAGCAGCCTGGCCGGTGGAAGGGGTACGTATGTCGCCGGCTGCGGCGTCGTCACCGTCACATAGCTGGCACGGGTCAGCGCGTGGCTACCGAGACCGTTCGTGGCAGTCAGCTTCACGCTGTAGGTGCCAGCCACCGGGTAGGTATGCGACGGGCTGCGTTCGGTCGAGTCGGTGGTCCCGTTGTTGTCGAAGTCCCAGGCCCAGGTTGTGGGCCCGGATGTGGTGGACTCATTGGTGAAGGCCACCCACAGCTGCTCGATCCCGGCGGTGGGGGACGCGCTGAAGGCCGCCGTCGGCGGCGCGGGCGTCGGTGTCTGGTTCGGATCGCCCGCGAACGCATACCAGTAGCTCCACAGACCGCCGGGGCCCTGCGTCCTCTGGATCCAGGCTTCGGCACCGGCGACGTGCGGGTGGGCGAAGGTCCTCAGCGCCGATGCCGAGTAGCCGTTGGCCATCTTGAAGATGTCCCCGAAGCTCGTGTTCGGATTCTCCAGGATCTTGGTGACGACCGATGTGGACCCAAGATCGCTGGCGAAGTAGGTTCCGCCCAAGGCGAGGATGGGACGCGAGTAGTACCCCACGCGGGCCAGGGCCGTCGCCTCGCTGCTCGGGGTTGTTTCCTCAGTCTCGCCGGCACCCGGGGCGTAGCAGGCGTTGGAGTAGACCATCGCGAAGCCCGGCGCCGGAGCGATCGGCCCCCCAGAGCAGTACGCAGAGTTATACGAAGTCAGCGGCTTGCCCTCGAGGGCAGCCTCGCCGCAATAGACCATCTGGGTCGAGAGGTTGTGCCCATGACCGGTCGGGTCGGCCGCGTCGATGCCCGCGATCCGGTTCAGCCCCCAGCCGTTCGTTCGATCCGTCAGCAGGGTCGATCCGTAGGGATTCGGATACCCGCTGCCATGTCCGATGTAGACAATGATGTTGGCGCCGTTGACGGCCGCCATGGCATTCGCCCATGTCGCGTTCGGGGAGAACACGCGGACCGCGGTTGCGCCTCTGGCCTCGGCAGCAACTGCGATCTGCTCGCCACGGTTGAGATAGTTCGTCTGGATGGAGCCACCACCGACCGGGCCCACGATGATCGCGACCTTTTGACCCGCCGCGCCGGCATGGACTGAATGCGGGGTAATGATGGCCGTGGCCGCCATCAAGAAAGCCAGCCCGATAGCGAGGGCAAGGCGAACGGGATTGGTCAGGGTACGGTCGTGCAACAGGGTCTCCGCGAGTGCTGATGAGTTCAGCTCTCACCGTACGGCCTGGCTGCTCAAAATACGGATGAGGTGATGGTTCGGTACCCGCCGGACCTTGGGCCCATGTGCGCCGCGGCACCGCCCGCGTTTTACGTGGCTGCCATACCGCCTAGTCGATCGTCGCCGAGAGCACCACCATGAGCCATTCCACCGTTCGTGGGTCGACTGCGGGCCGGACGAAGGCCGTCTGGGTCAGGCCGTTTGGATCGGTCTCGAGCGCCGATACGGTCCCCACCAGCAGACCCCGCGGATAGGGACTTGCGGCGACGCCGTCGAGCTCCAGCCCGGCGGTCACGATTGTGTCGCCGACCGAGACCTCGTCGCTGAGCGTCACCTGGCTCATGATCAGCTGCCCCCCTGGTTGTCCCTGGACCAGGCCCAGCGCATCGGTCAGCTGGTCGCGCGCGACGACGCGCGACCGCGGGTCGACGAGGAGGCGGACGACGGCGCGGTCCTGGCCGGCCTGGATGACGATCCCCGCCAGCCCGCCGCCCCCCTCTGCGGCCGCCACGACCGGCATCCCAACCCGCACGCCGTCGTCGCGGCCGGCGCCTATGCCGACCTCCCAGCTCAATGCGCTGGTCCCGACGGAGATCACGCGGGCCGGCAGCAGCTCCCACCCGAGGACCTCCTGCAATCCCAGCAGCTCGCGCAGCCGGGCATTCTCGCGGGCCGCCTCCTGGAGCCCCGCGGTGCGCTGCTCAGCGCCGGCCAGGGCACTCCGCAGATCGTCGTTCTCGGTGCGCAGCCGATCGATCACGGCGATCGTTTCGACCACACCTGCGATCGCCGAACCGACTCCGGTCAGGAATCCCTGGACCGGGCTCAACAGCCGCGCGCTGCCCTCCTGCAGCGAGCGCGCGGGTTCCGTACCCGAGGCCGCGACCAGCACGAGGCAGACGACGACCAGCACGGCCCACCACAATCCGCTCCGGCTCCGGCGGTGGGGGCTGGACCCGGCCAATCCGGGCAGGCCCGAGCGCCCGCGCATGCGGTGTCCGCCTACCGCGGCGCGCGGGTGTACTGCTCGCTGACCAGCACCCGCTCGAGCGTATCGAGCTCCTCCAGCACGCGCCCGGTACCGCGCACCACGCAGGTCAACGGGTCATCCGCGACGTGGACCGGCATCTGGGTCGCCTCCGCCACTCGACGATCCAGCCCCCCCAGAAGGGCGCCCCCGCCGGCCAGCACGATGCCCTGGTCCATGATGTCGGCCACCAGCTCCGGCGGCGTCTCCTCGATCGTGTCCTTGATGGCCTGGATGATGGCCGCCACCGACGGCTCCAGTGCCTCGCGGATCTGGTCGCTCCCGACCTCGATGCTGCGCGGGAGCCCGGTCAGCAGGTCGCGCCCCCGGAACGTGACCGTGCGCGGGTTGGTGTCGGGATAGGCGGAGCCGACCGCGATCTTGATCTCCTCGGCGGTTCGCTCCCCCATCAGCAGGTTGTACTCGCGACGGGCGAAATTGACGATGTCCTGGTCCATCTCATCGCCTCCGATGCGGATGGATCGGCTGACCACGATCCCGCCCAGGGAGATGACCGCCACCTCGGTCGTGCCGCCGCCGATGTCGACGATGAGTGAGCCGGACGGCTCGCTGACCGGCAGGCCGGCGCCGATGGCGGCGGCCATCGGCTCCTCGATCAGGCGCGCCCAGCGCGCATGCGCATTCAGCGTCGCGTCGCGGACGGCGCGCTTCTCGACCTCGGTCACGCCGGACGGGATGCCGACCAGGACCCGGGGCCGTGGAATCCGGAAGTAGCGATCATGGACCTTCTCGATGAAGTACCGGATCATCTGCTCGGTCACGTCGAAGTCGCTGATCACCCCGTCGCGGAGGGGCCGGATGGCGACGATGTTGGCCGGAGTGCGGCCGACCATGCGCTTCGCCTCGGCGCCGATGGCCAGCACCCGCTTGGTTCGCGTCTCCATGGCCACCACCGACGGCTCGCTGATCACGATCCCCCGATGGCGGACCGTGACCAGGGTGTTGGCGGTGCCCAAATCGATGCCGAGGTCATGGCTGAAGATGCCCAGCACGCCGTCGAAAATGCCCAT
>DATKBC010000069.1:0-3052 GCA_035514415.1 Pleomorphomonadaceae bacterium
GAGCGCCACCACCCGGGCCCCGGCCGCGGCCAGCATCTCGGCCAGGATGGTGCCCACCCGCCCGAAGCCCTGGACCACGACACGCGCCCCGTCCAGGCCCACCCCGTGCTCGCGGGCTACGGCCTGGATGGCCCGCAACGCCCCGCGGCTGACGGCCTCGCGCTGCCCGCGCGAGCCACCGATGGACGGGGGCTTGCCGGTGACCACGCCGCGGATCGTGTAGCCGCGATGCATCGAGAAGGTGTCCATCATCCAGGCCATGGTCTGGTCGTCGGTATTGACGTCGGGCATCGGGATGTCCTGGCTGGGACCGATGAGGGGGCTGATCTCGGTCGTGTAACGGCGCGTCAGACCCTCGCGTTCGTGGGCGGACAGCTTCTTGGGGTTGATCACCACCCCGCCGAAGGCGCCTCCGTAGGGGATCTCGACCAGGGCCGCCTTCCAGGTGTTCCACATCGCGTTGGCGCGCACGACGTCCAGAGTCAGGTCGGCGGTGTAGCGCACGCCGCCGGTGGACGGTCCGCGGTTGATGTTGTGGTGGACGCGCCAGCCGGTGACGGCCTCGACGTGGCCGTCATCGAAGCGCACCGGGAAGTGCACTTCGAGCTCGCGCTTCGGGACACGCAGGACGCGGTGCATCCCGTCGTCCAGGTCCAGGCGCTCGGCCACGGCGTCCAGCTCGGCCTGGGCTCCCGCCCACAGCTGGGCGCCGTCGTCGGTGGATCGTTCGGCGGTCATCGGGTCAGTGTCACAGAACCAGTGTGGGCGCCTCGGCGGCGGACCGCCGGGCGCCCACGAGCAATCTCGCGTGCGGGGGTCGACGTGATCGCTAGAGTTTCTCGTCCTCGTCGCGTTCGGCCGCCTCGCCGCCCATCGAGGTCTCGCCGCCGGTCGATCCGGGCGACCCGCTCCACGTGCTGCCCGCTGGCGGGGTCATGGCCGGCGGTACCACCGGCGGTTCCTCCGGCGGTTCCACCGGCGGGGCCGGCGGCGGAGCCGAATCTGCCGTGGCGGTTCCACCGCCCATGCCGAATGCCCCCATGACCGCATCCATCATGCCGCCGGAGGTGGGCTGTCCGAAGGCGGCGCGGACGGCGGGGGTGGTCAGGTAGTAGATGACTGCCAGGTCGATGGCGATCGAAATCGCCGCGCTGGCGATGCCGCCGCTGTAGCCGAGGGGGATCTGGATGAGCGTGATCACGGCCCCGACGACCATCAGGATGATGCCCCATCGCCATGCGGACGGCCGCAGCTGCCAGAAGCCCCAACCGATCCAGAGCGCCAGAGCTCCCCAGACCCACGCGTAGATTCCGAAGAAGAGCGCCAGTCCTCCGAACCCGGCACCTGCCAGGCCGCCGAGACCCAGCAGGGCTAGTGCGGCGAGGATCGAGAGGATGCCTCCTACAAAGGCCAGGATGGCGAGGATGGTGACCCCGGTTGGCCGCTGATTCATGACTCCACGGACCTCCACTGGTGTGGGCCGTCAGATTTGGGCGGCCGTCCGGGGTGTTGTAGCACTTGCCGATCCTCCGGGGTAGCCCTTTTGCGCGCTCACACGGCGGGGTGGCAAGATCACCACGCCAACTTCCACCGAGACGTCGGCGGCCCGTTGTACCCGACCGACGCCCCCAACCGAGGTACCGCCATGGCTCCCCGGGTGATGACCGTTTCTGGACCGATCCCCGCCGAGCGGGTCGGGTTTGCGCTTCCCCACGAGCACACCAAGATCTCGCTGTGGCACATCCCCGGCCGGTTCGATTACTGGGAGCTGGCCGCGGACGAGCTCACCGTGTCCGACGAGCTGCGCGACTTTCGGCGCCGAGGCGGACGCACGCTGGTCGATCTCACGCTGCCGGGCATTGGCCGCGATCCAGAGCGGCTGCAGCGCCTGGCAAACCGGACCGGCGTCCAAATCGTGATGGGATGTGGCTGGTATCGCGCGCCGTACTACCCGGTTGAGGCGGGGATCGATCGGCGCACGGTGGACGACCTGGCCGACGAGCTGGTGGCCGAGTTCGAGCAGGGGGTGGGGGAGACGGGCGTGCGGCCCGGCATCATCGGCGAGATCGGCACCGACAAACCCTGGGTCAGCGCCATCGAGGAGCGCGTGCACCGGGCGGCAGCCCGCGCCGCGCGACGCACCGGAATGGCGATCACCACCCATGGCGTCCAATCAGCGGTTGGCCGCGCACAGCTCCAGATCTTCCTTGACGAGGGAGTCGATCCACATCGGGTCGTGATCGGTCACGCCGACTCGTGGCCGGACCTCGACCACTACCTCGCCATCCTGGAGCGTGGCGCGAACCTCGAGTTCGATATGCTCGGCCACCGCTTCGACCCGGTGGACGAGCCACGCGAGCCGCGGATCGTGGAGTTGCTGGTAGAGCTGCTGGACCGTGGTTTCGGCGCTCAAGTATTGCTCAGTCAGGACGTGTGTCACGACATGCAGCTCAAGGTCAACGGCGGCTTCGGGTACACCTACCTCCAGCAGCATTTCCTGCCGGCGCTCCGGACCGCAGCCGTCGGAGAGGGCGAGCTGGAGCGGATGACGATCGAGAACCCGGCCCGCATTCTGACCATCGCCGAGCCCGGGTCGGCCTAGACTCGGGTCCGGCCTAAACTACGTTTTCGCGTATGTGGAGGAGGATTGACCGATGTCGGTTGCCAGGGTTACTGAGCTCAGTTGCACCTCGAACGAGAGCTTCGAGGACGCGGTGCGGCAGGGCATCGCCCGCGCGCGACGCACCCTGCGGGGCGTCAAGAGCGCGTGGATCAAGGAACAGCGGGTCAGCGTCGGCGCGGATGGGGAGCTCGAGTTCCAGGTCAATATCCTGGTGACGTTCGTCCTCGAGGACTAGCCGGGAGGGACTAGCTGGCGAGCCCGATCTTTCCCTCGCCGCGCGTGAATCGGCTCCGATAGCGCGGGTTCGAAACCCGGACGCTGACCGCAGTCGCGTCCAACGGCTTGCCGCTGCGCGGTGGCGCGTAGATGCCGCGGGCGGTCACCGCCGCCGCCAGCTCCCCCGCGCTCAGCGGTCCGCGCTCGGCCAGC
>DATKBC010000070.1:0-10609 GCA_035514415.1 Pleomorphomonadaceae bacterium
GCAGGACCGCCGACGCGCGGCGCAGGATTTCGAACAGGCGCGCGACGTTCTGGAGCCGTTCGGGCCCGCTCTCCCGCGCCTCGAGCGCCAATCGCGCCAGCCACCCGGTGGAGGTCACGAATCGGTACAGGATCTCCCCGGCATCCAAGCGGCCCGCCAGCTCACGATGGGCGTCCAGCGACGCCAGCAGGCGCTGGGCGATGGCGGCCGGTGCCCCGCGCAGGGTGGCCTGGGTCGGGTCGGCCAGTCCTTGCCGCAGCGCGACCTCCATGCCGAGGTGCCGCCGCGACGCCCGGTTCATCGCGCGGCTGGCCTGGTCAGGCGCAAGACCGAAGATGTCCGAGGTGGCCAGGTCGAACAGGCTGACCGAGTCCTCGGGGTCGTTGAGCGCCCGCAGGAAGCTGAGCAGGACCCGGACCTCGGGCTGGCGGTACAGGCCTGCGGTTCCGCTGAAGCGCCATGGAATGCGCCGCAGGCTGAGCGCCCGCAGATAGGGATCCGCGTCGCGGTTGCCTCGGACCAGGATGGCGTGGTCGCCCGTCCGCCGCCCCCCGGCGATGGAGGCCGAGATGCGTTCAGCCACCGCGTCGGCCTCGTCGGACGTGGTGGCAAACGCCAGGCTGCTCACTGCCGCAGCGTCTGTCGGCACCCCCTTGGTCGAGCCACGTGCCCGCAGGTGCTTGTCGATCCGTTCACGGACTTCGAGCCGGTTCGGGTCGTTGTGGCGGATGAGCCGATACGCCGCGTCCAGCACCGCCTGGGGCGAGCGGAAGTTGTCGGTCAGGACCACCCGTCCGGTCTTTGGGTATGCGGCGCGGTAGCCGAGGATGTTGGACAGGGCCGCGCCCCGGAAGCGATAGATGCTCTGGTCGTCGTCCCCGACCACGGTGACGTTGCCCGATGGGGCCGGCGCCAGGAGCTTCACCAGCTCGAACTGGGCATGGTTGGTGTCCTGGAACTCGTCGACCAGGATGTATCGGTATCGACCGCGCTCCGTTTCCAGGATGTCCGGGTGCTCGCGCAGGAGGCGGAGGGCCAGACTGACCTGGTCGCCGAAGTCGATCCGATTCGCCGCGCGCAGGAGCTGCTCGTAGGTCTCATAGGCCGCGGCGAGCTCTCGCTGGCGGGCCGCCTCCTCGGCCAGCGCCTCGTCGCCAGGGTCCGCGGCGGCGCGCGCGGCGATCCGCTCCGCGGCGGCGCGGTACTGGGCCGGTGACGCGTCCTCGTCGCGAGCCCGCGAAAAGTGAGTGGCCAGCACCGAGAGGAAGCGGGTCGGATCCCCGAGCGGGCGGTATCGGTCCAGGGGCAGCTCATCCAGATGCTCGCGCAGGAACGTCACCTGCTCCGGACGCGACATGACCGCCACCTGGTCCGACAGCCCGGCCCCGAACCCGTGCTCCCGGATGAGACGGTCGCCGAAGGCGTGGAAGGTGCAGATCACCGAATCGGCGTAGCCATACGGAACGAGCTGGTCGACCCGCTCCTGCATCTCGGCCGCGGCCCGCTCGGTGAAGGTCAGGGCCAGGATCTCGGAGGGTTTGGCTCGCTGCTCGGCGATGAGCCAAGCGATTCGGCGGGTGAGGACTGTCGTCTTGCCGGTACCCGCCCCGGCCACCACGAGCAGGGGGCCGTCGCCCCAGGCCACCGCCCGCCGCTGACGGGCGGTCAGGTCGGCAAGGAGAGGTGGCTGGACACGAAGGTGGCGGCGTCGGGGTGCCGGTAGCGCCTCCAGGTCCTCGAAGATGGGGATCTGATTGGGTGACGGGACGACGGCGGCCACGGAATCGATGGTAGCCGAGGGATCGGGCATGCCGGCAGCCTGCGCCGCCGGCGTGACAGGTTATCGGTCGCGTTGAGCGTCGGCGTCTCGGGGCCCACCAGATGCCATGTGCACCGCCTGTTGCTCCTCGTCCGACAAGGCGTGGCTGGCTTGGCCGGCCTGGATGGGCTTGGCGAAGATCCGGGTCCCGGCTCTCCCATGCAGGCTGCTGATCACGATTCCGCTCTGCTCGTCGTCGAGGAGCGCAATGGCGAAGCTCTGGTCGGACCCGGTGTCCTCGAATGGGTTGAACCGGACCAGCCCCACGTGCTGGAGGCTGCCGCGGGAACGGGATTCCACGAGCCGATACCGCCCGTCCACCTCGGCCAGCCGTCGGTCCACGGCCTCGACTCGGGCGGCCTGGGCGTCCAGGGTTCCAGAAAGTGAGGTCCCAGTCGTCTCATGCACGAGTGCCCGGTAGGCGGCCGTCGCCTTTGCCAGCCTGCGGCCGAGGATGACGACCGCCCCGACCAGCCCGACGAACACCAGGCCCGACGAGCCGACGACGATCCACAGGTTGTCGAGCAGCCACTGGTTGAGGTCGGCCACGGGCTGGGTATCATACCGACCCCGTCGGTAGCATCAGGCCGTCGCGGAAATCAGCTCAACGAGGTGCTCATGCCCCGCCGCAGCGGAAAGGCCGCTTCCCGACGAGCCCGCCAGCAACGCCGGTCACGCCACCCGGCTGCACCTGGACCGAGCGTCGCGCGCCCGCCAGCAGCGCCCGGGATGGCCTCCGCTTCAGCCGACGCCGCCCGAGCTCCGTCTGCCACGCCTGCCCCATTGAGCGGGCGCCCTTCCGCAGCCGGCGTCTCCTCGGTCGGTTCGTCCCGAGTGGGGGAGGCGGCGCGCGCTGAGTACCACTACGTCGCGCGCGACCTCCGAAACACCGCCATCCTGGTCCTGGTCATGGCTGCCCTGCTGGGCGTGGCTGTTGTCGTGGTCAACCTGGCCGGGATCGGTCCGAGCTAGCCCTTACGGGCGTCCAGTAGCCGGCGCAGCCGCTCCCCGATCTTCGTCTCCATCCCCTGGTCCGACGGCTCGTAGTAGACCCGGCCGACCAGGGCATCGGGCAGGTACTGCTGGTCCACGTCAGCGCCGGGGAAATCGTGCGGGTACCGATACCCCTTGCCGTGCCCCTGCTCTCGGGCCAGCCGCCGATGGGTGCCCGGCCGCAGGTGGAGTGGCACCGGCAGCCGGCCCTGGCCCTCGACGTCCGCGAGGGCCGCCCAGTAGCCGGCTCCAGCCCGGTTCGACTTCGGAGCGGAAGCGATGTACGTCGCGGCCTGGGCCAGGGCGTATTGCGCCTCGGGGAGGCCGATCATCTCGACCGCCTGCATGGCGGCGACCGCGATCTGCAGAGCCCGTGGGTCGGCGTTGCCAACGTCCTCGCTGGCGGCAATCACGATCCGGCGCGCGATATAGGTCGGGTCTTCTCCGGCGGCGATCATCGATGCGCACCAGTAGAGAGCCGCGTCGGGATCGTTGCCGCGCATGCTCTTGATGAAGGCGCTGATCGCCTCGTAGTGCCCGTCGCCGGCGCGGTCATAAGCCAGCAGACGCTCCTGGGCGGCGGTGGAGAGGGCCGCCGCGTCGAGGGACGACCCGTCCGCAGCGGTGGCGGCCGCGGCCTCCAGCACGTTGAGGGCCTGGCGAGCGTCACCGCCTGACATGTCGAGCAGCGCGGCTAGGCCGTCATCGGTCAGTGACAGGCGGCCGGCCAGCCCGGCCGCATCGGTCAGGGCGCGGTTGATGACGGTGGTGAGATCCTCGGCGTCCAACGCGTCCAGCCGATAGACCCGCATCCGGCTCAGCAGGGGCGCGTTCAGCTCGTAATACGGGTTCTCAGTTGTGGCACCCAGGAGCGTGATCGAGCCGTCTTCGACGTGGGGCAGGAGGGCGTCCTGCTGGGCCTTGTTGAACCGATGCAGCTCGTCGATGAACAGGACGGTGCGCCCGCCCGCCTCCCGTCGGGCCTGGGCCTCGGCGACCAGGGCCCGGACGTCGGCGACGCCGCTCGTCACCGCGCTGAGCTGACGCCAGGCGCCGCCAGCCTTGTCGGCGACCAGGCGCGCAAGGGTGGTCTTGCCGCTCCCCGGCGGACCCCAAAAGACCAGGCTGGGCAGATAGCCGGGTCGCACGACCTGGAGCAGAGCGCCGTCGGGGCCCACCAGGTGTCGCTGGCCCACGAATTGCTCCAGGTGCGCCGGTCGCAGGCGGGCTGCGAGTGGCGCCCCGGGATCGGGCTGATCCTCGAACAGCGGGCGGTCGGGCGTGACCACCGGGGAGCGCCGGGGCATGGGGCGAGTCTAGTGCGTCGCTATCATGCCCGGATGGAGCAGAACCTCCGCGTTCCAGGCCCGACGCCCATCCCTCGCGCCGTTCGTCACGCGCAGGCCGGGCCGATGATCAACCACCGCGGACCGGAGTTCGCGGAGCTCCTGCGTGAAACCACGAGCGGACTGGGACGCCTGATCGGTACCCAGGGCGAAGTGTTCCTGCTCACCAGCTCGGGGACTGGCGCCCTGGAGGCGGCGGTGGTGAACACCCTGTCCCCCGGAGACCGTGTGCTGGGCGTCTCGATCGGGGCCTTTGGCGACCGGTTCGCGCAGATCGCCGAGATCTTCGGGGCCGACGTGGACCGGCTCGATTTCGAGTGGGGCGCCGCGGCCGATCCGGATCGGCTGGCAGCGCACATGGCCGGCGCGGAACCGTATCGCGCGGTGCTGCTGACACACAACGAGACATCGACGGGGGTGACGAACCCGCTCCGCGAGCTGGTCGCCACGGTGCGCGCCGCGCCCGGAGACGCGCTGGTCCTGGTGGACGGCATCAGCGGCCTCGGCGCCCTGCCCTTCGAGATGGACGAGTGGGGTGTGGACCTCGTGGTCAGCGCGTCGCAAAAGGCCTTCATGGCGTCGCCGGGGATCGCCATCGCCGCCGTCGGCGAGCGCGCCCGCGCGGCGGAGGCCGAGGCCCGCATGCCGCGCTTCTACTGGGACCTCGGGGAGGCCCGCCGCTGGGCGGAGAAGGGCCAGACGCCGTGGACTCCGGCCGTCAGCGTCCTGTACGGGCTGCGGGTGGGCGTCGCCAACCTCCAAGCCGAAGGTCGCGAGCAGACCTGGGCCCGCCATGCGGCTGTCGCGGCAGGGGCCGCCGCCGGCCTCGAGGCGCTGGGCTACACACTGGTCGCCCCGCCGGAACACCGTTCGGCGACGGTGACCGCAGCCTGGCTGCCCGACGGCCTGGATTGGGGCGAGTTCGGATCCGCGCTTCGAAGCCGCGGCCTGGTCCTGGCCGGCGGCCAGGGCAAGTGGACCGGTAGGATCCTGCGCATCGGCCACATGGGAGACGTCACCTGGGACGAGATCGACGCCGCCCTGACCGTGATGGCCCAAGCCCTGGGGGCACTGGGCCGCCCGGCTGACCCAGCCGCGGCGCGCGATGCCGGGCGTGCGGCCTACGACGCCCTGGCCGGCGTGGGAGCCGTCTAAGCCGTCAGGCGCGGCGCCCCAGCAGCGTGGCCACGCGGCGACGGACGGCCAGTCCGGCCAGCGGCAAGCGCAACTTGTCCCAGGCCCGCTCAATCGCCTCGATCGTGCGCTGGCTCATGGAACGGCCCGAGTACACAGACCAGACCTTCCCCTCGGCGATAGTGCGGATTTCGCCGGCCCGGCTCGGCAGCTCGGCTTCCAGCCAGCCGGCGTACTCATAGAACGTCTCCGCCGGGCGGCGCCCGATCCCCGCCCGCTGGGCCGCCAGGTTCAACCGAGCCCAGCCACGGTCGCCGGGTGACATGAACCGGAAGCGCCGCCGCACGGAGAACCAGCGCCAGGCGCCGATCAGGACCGCCACGCCCGCGAGTGCAAGG
Source organism: Pleomorphomonadaceae bacterium (assembly GCA_035514415.1). Classification (GTDB taxonomy): domain Bacteria; phylum Chloroflexota; class Limnocylindria; order QHBO01; family QHBO01; genus DASTEQ01. The sequence goes on from DATKBC010000070.1 coordinate 5,691, forward strand.
AAGATCCAGCCATTGTTGGTTCGCGCTTCGTCGGTCGTCGAATTCTGGCCGGCCTGGAAGCCGCCCGGAATGGGCACGAAACTGGCGGTGGGCTGAAGCTTGGTGGGTGAGTCAATGCCTGGCTGGAACGGACCCTGGAAATCCACGCCTCGCCCGCTCGGGATCGGCCGCGCCCCGGCGGGGTCACCGGTACGCCGGCTGAACTTGGGATCGATGGACTTGGTGGCCTCGAATATCTGCCACCCGTAGCCGGGGAAGTAGAGCTCGGCCCAGGCGTGGGCATTCCGGGCCGTGACCTCGGAGACCCCATCCTCCACCCGCACACCGGGCGCGTAGCCGACCGCCAGCCGGGCAGGAATGCCCAGGCTGCGGGCCATCATGACCATGGTCGAGGCGTAATAGGTGCAGAACCCACGCTGGCTCTGGAACAGGAAGTAGTCCACCAGGTCCTGGCTCGGGTCGGAAGGCGGCGTCACCGACGTGTCGTAGGCGAATGCCCGGTTGGTTCGCAGGAAGGTGGCAAGCGCCTTGGCCTGGTGGTACGGGTCCGTCGCGCCGGCCGCGACTTCCTGCGCCAGCTGGCGTGTCTGGTCGGTGATGCCCTCGGTGCCGAGGTAGAGAGCCAGGACTTCCTGTTCGTAATCCGTCGACGCCGCCGCCAGCTGCGCTTCGGTCACCTCGGAGATGGTGGCGGTGATGTCGTAGGACTGATCCGGGCTCAGGGCGCCGGCCGCCTCCAGGCCGCCCATGAATGGCAGCCCGCCCGGCTCGGTGACGACCACCGGCGCAAACAGGCGCACTGGAAAACCGGGCGTGAACAGATCGCGTCCCTGCGGGCGAACGAGCTGAACGGTGACCGTCTCCAGCCGGAATCCCTCGGCCACCAGGGGTCGGTCAGGTGTCCAATCAGGGAACACGTCCTGTTCGGCGCCGACCGAGCGCGGTCGCCCATCGGTCCGCGCCCAGCCGCGTCCGGTGTAGTGGTCATACGTTACCGCGGCCAGGTAGTAGGGTCGCTCGGCGAACAGGGTCAGCACCGGGTCGTCGCTCGTGCTCCACACGCCGCTCACGGTCATCCGCGGCCCGAACCCGGCCGTCACCGGGCGCGCGTTGCTGCTGTTCAGGCCCTGGAAGAACCCACCCGCCTCATCGGCGAGGTCGAGCCAGACCTGGTCCAGGCTTCGCACCGCCGCGGTCAGCGGCGCCGCGACCGCCACCGACGTCAGCACGAATGCCAGGCCGATGGCTGCAAAGGTGAAAACCACGCCGCTGCGCATGATCGAAGCCGGCACGTCGACGTTCTCGTTCACCCGACGCAGCTGCCAGCCCGACCGCCGCTCGACAAGGGCGGCCCGCAGCCAGAGCAGCATCGCGGCCGTGGCAAACAGGAGCAGGAGGCCGAACAGGTCACGGACGGTGGCAACCAGGTTGACCACCAGGAACGCGCCAATCAGCAGGATCGCGTCCAGGACGTGGTGGCGGCGGTACACCGCGAACGCCGCGGTGTAGGCGGTGACCCACATCAAGGCGCCCATGGCCAGGGCCAGGACGACCGCCGACTGAACGCTCCCGAAGCGGTACGCCGTCACGGCTGCGTCGATGCCGGCTCCCTGCATGGCATCCAGGCGCCCGAGCTGGTCGAGCTCAGGGTGGTACTCCCCGCCGACGGTCCACAAAAGGATCGCTGCCCCGGAAGCGGCCGCGAGGGGGATCGCGACGGCCGCTGGAAGGCGGCTGCTGCCGAGCACCAATCCCGCGGTCAGGGCCCAAATCGCGACCGGTGGCAGGAAGTCGAGCTGGTCGAGCCAGCCTGCGGACTGCACGGCCCAGCACAGGCTGAGCAGCATGACTCCCAGCAGAACGACGCTCAGCCAGCCCTCGCGCGGGCCACGCAGCGTCCGCCGAATCTCGACTGGTTCGTCAAGCACGGACGCGCTCCCGGGTGACCAGCACACGCGCGGGATCGTCGCCAGCGCGCAGGACGACGTGGGCGAGTCCGTACTCGCTCAGGGCGTGGCGGACCGCGTTCAGCTCGCGGGGACCCGAACTGGGCCTCGCTGTTTCGGGGGCAGCGAACGAGTCGAGGTCGACCAGGACGGCAATCGCGCCCACCCCCCGTCGCGCCAGGCTGGAGAGCGGACGCACCCAATCCCGGTGCGTGGAGCCGGTCACGATGCACACGGTCATCCCCCGCCGGAACTGGGGCAGGCTGGCCGCCACCACCTCGGCCAGGGGCTGCAGCCCGTCGGCCTGGACGTTGGCCAGCAGATGGAGGATTTTCTGCTCCACCCGCGACCCACGGTCCGGGGTCAGGACATGGGCCCGACGGGCAGAGGCAGTCAGGCCCACGGACCGGTTGTCGGCGAGGGTCCTGACCGCGATCGAGGCCGCGACGCTGACCGCGAGCTCGACCGACGAGCCGTCCCCCGTTCCCACGTGGGCCGCGCGGTCGAGGTCCAGCAGCATCCACAGGTCGGCCGCCTGCTCCGGATCGAACTCTTTGACCTGGAGCTCACCGTGGCGGACGCTGCTGAGCCAATGAATGCGGTTGATCGCGTCCCCCGGCGCATAGGGGCGGATGGTCGCGGCCAGGGGCGAGGCCGTCTCCCGGCGGCGACGGGCAGACGACGTCCCCTCGATGGGAGCCGGCGGAAGGCGCCAGTGGGGCAGCTCGAAGAGCTTGGGAAAGACCACCACCGTGGTGGGCCTGCCGACCATCATCTCCGAGGTGAACAGCCCGAATGGGTCCCCGGTGCGGACCTTCACCGGACCGATGCGATATGTCCCCCGACGGGTCAGCGAGATCTTGGACAGCCATTGGCGGCTGGACTGGGCCCGGATCCCGATCACCCGCCCCGGGAGGCCGATCGGAAGCGTGGAGTCATTGGTGACCTCCAGCCAGGGCTTGCTCCAGCCCGCGTCGTTGTCGATGCGATACACCGCATGCAGGACCTCCCCGACTTGGGCCCGCGGATTGAGCACGTGATAGCCGGCACGGACGCCGCCCAGCCCGCGACGGGCATACCACCACGAGCCGATGATCAGGGCGCCGGCGAGGTACACAAGAAAGAACAGGACACTGATGCCGGTGCTGAAGGCCGCCACCACCAGCACGGTGGCGATGAAGATCAGTGGCAGCCGGCGACCGATCTGACCCATGGCGATCCGGGGTAGGCGGCGGCGGCCGGCCTAGGCCGGCGTGCCGGCCTCGGACGGCTCGGCGATGGGCACCGTGGAGAGCACCTCGCGCACGATGGCGTCGTTGTCGACCTCGCGCAGCGAGGCCTGGCTGCGCACGATCAGCCGATGGCCGAGCACCGGGACCGCGAGCTGCTTGACGTCGTCGGGGATGACGTAGTCGCGCCCGTGGATGGCGGCCATGGCCTGCGCCGCCTTGTACAGGTGCAGCGACCCGCGCGGCGAGGCCCCGAGGTACACGTCGGCGTGCTCACGGGTGGCGCCGACCAGCCGCACGATGTAGTTCGCAACGCCCTGGTCGACGTAGATCTCCTTCACACCGACCTGCATCTGGCGCAGCTCATCCAGTGGCAGGACCTGCTGGACCGACTCGATCGGGTGCAGGCGTTTCTGCTCGTCGAGGATGACGAGCTCCTCCATCGGCTTCGGATACCCCAGCCGGATGCGCAGCAGGAAGCGGTCGAGCTGAGCCTCGGGCAGGGCGAACGTGCCCTCATACTCGATCGGGTTCTGGGTGGCGATGACGAGGAACGGGCTCTGCATCGGGTAGCTCACGCCATCGATCGTCGCCTGCCGCTCCTCCATGCACTCAAGCAGCGCGCTCTGGGTCTTGGGCGTGGCCCGGTTGATCTCGTCGGCCAGGACGACCTGGGCCATGATCGGCCCGGGGCGGAATTCGAAATCCTGGGTCTTCTGGTTGAAGATCGACAGCCCGGTGACGTCCGAGGGCAGGAGGTCCGGCGTGAACTGAATGCGGCGGAAGGTGCATCCCACGCTGCGGCTGAGGGCCTTGGCGAGCATTGTCTTCCCGACGCCGGGCACGTCCTCGATCAGGATGTGTCCTTCGCACAGCAGCGCCACCAGGGCCAGGCGGACTTCGGCGTGCTTGCCGACGATGACCCGCTCGATGTTGCCGATGGTCCGCTCGGCCGGTTCCTGGACGTTCAATGCGCACTCCTGGTGGCGACGTTCGGTTGTGCGAGGTTCGGTCGCCTGACAATACCCCAGCCGGCCGTCGCGCGGTTCAGGAGCCGATGAGTCGGAGCCACTCCGCCATGACCCGGCCGCCGATGGGCGCCGCCGTCGCGGATCCCGGGCCGGCGCCCTCCACGATGATCGCCACCGCGATGCTGGGCGTGGCGCCCGCCTGCGCGGCCGCAAAGCCGATGAACCACGAGTGGGGCGGAGCGTCGCCGCCTCGCTGGGCGGTGCCGGTCTTGCCGGCGGTCTGGATACCGCCGATCCCGTAGTTCGCCACGTTGGCTGCACCCGCGTACGGGGCGCCGAGCGGCCCATGGACCGCATCGATCATCACGGCTCGCACCGCTTCGGCGGTCTGCGGGCTGACCACCGTCCGCCGGCCCGGGCTGCCATACGTGGCCGACACCTGGCCGGGGGTCCCCGATGGATCCGGGACCCGGACCTCGCGGACGACGAACGGGTCGAGCATCACCCCCTGGTTGGCGATCGTGGCCGCCACCAGCGCCATCTGGAGTGGGGTCGCGGTCACCCGCGCCTGGCCGAAGGCAGCCGACGCCAGCTCGGCGTCGTCCACGAAGCCCTCGCATCCCTCGTCGGCGAGAGCTGTCACCGACGACGCAGAGACGGGCAGGGCGTGGTCGGTCGGGCCAATCCGCAGGTCCTCGCAGAACCCGAACGCCGCGGCGCCGACCAGGTAGCGACCCTGCCCCATCTCCAGCCCGACGTGGGCGAAGTAGATG
>DATKBC010000071.1:0-10334 GCA_035514415.1 Pleomorphomonadaceae bacterium
CGGGCGGGACGTGGGGCTGGCTGACGGTGTGGGCGACGGGGAGGTCACACAGGCGGCGCAGAGGGCGGCCACCAGGACCGCCATTGCCGCGCGGCGCAGCGGGATGCGGCGTCGATCACGCATGGGGGGCCGAGGATAGCACCCGGCCCGAGGTGGGCCGGAGGAGGGTCAGGCGGCGGAGGTCTTCGCGCGGCGGGCGTCGCTGCGGCGGCGGCGCTGCTCTTCGGCGCTCGCGGGGTCGACCGGCTCGGCGGCCTTGCGACGGCGGGTTTTCGGGGCTGCACCCGGCACGATCACGCGGTCGCCTCCCGCCTGCTTGCCGCTGTACATCGCAGCGTCGGCAGCCGCGATCAGCGCGTCCTTGCTGGCGCCGTGGTCCGGGAAGAGCGCCACGCCGATCGTTATCGTCACCGGCGCCGCGCGACGCTCCAGGGAGACGGCGGCGACCAGGCGCCGCGCTCGCTCCGCGACCCGCTGGGCCTCGGGAAGGCCGACGCCGGACAGGATGATCGTGAACTCGTCGCCGCCATACCGGTACACCCGGTCGTCGCTGCGGGTGGCGGAATACAGCGCCTCGCCGACGGCATGCAGCAGGGCGTCGCCCGCCGGATGGCCGAATCGGTCGTTATAGGTCTTGAATCGGTCAAGGTCCATCATCAGCAGGCCAAGCTGGCCCTCGCTGGACGGCCCGTTCTGCACCGTCTCAATGGCGGACGCGAGGTCGCGCTGGAAGGCTCCGTGGTTGGCCAGGCCGGTGAGGGCGTCGGTCAACGCCCGCAGGCTCATCGCGTGGTGCTCGTCGGCGTTTCGCAGGGCGACCGACGCCTGAGCCGCGAACAGCTGCACGAGCTCGAAATCGGTCTCACTGAAGTGGACTTCCTTGCCGCCCACCCGGCCGACGTTCATGGTGCCGGTCACCTGCCCGTCGCTGAGGAGGGGAACGACGACCAGCGCCTCGGGGTCGGGTGGCGTGCCGGGGATCTGCACCGCGCGGGGGTCGGCCAGCGCGTCGTTGGCCAGCACCGCCTCGGCCTGCTCGACGACCCAGCCCATCAGGCCCCGCCCGAACGGAATGATGTAGCGGGCGACCTCCTCGGCGTGCTCCTCGCGGGTGAGGACCGGGACCAGGACCTGCTTGACGGGATCGGCGCGGTAGATGGACAGGTTGTGGTAGTGGACGACGGCCTTCAGCCCGTCGGCCACGACCTCGAGGATGTCCTCCTGCTCCAGGGTGCCCATGACGTGCGCGCTGACGTCGAGCAGCTGGCGCTGCGAATCCAGCTGGCGGGCGAGCTGGCTGGACTGCTCCTCCAGGCGCCGATAACTGCGGGCGTTGACCAGGGCCTGGGCGGCGTACCCGGCGAAAATCATCATCGTCTGCAGGTCATCGGTCGAGAACTGGTTGACGCCCAGCTTGGACAGGGCGATCACTCCCACCGACCGGCCTTCGTAGACCATGGGCACCACCAGCATCGACTCTTCGATTTCCTCGGTGCCCTCGATCGTGTGGCCGCGTTCGTCGTTCAGCGCGTCGTTGCTGAGGATCGGCTGGGCATTGGCGGCCACCCAGCCCGTGAACGATCCAGGACCGATGTCGACGCGTAGCGCCTCGCGGAAGTCTCCCTCCCCCAGCAGTCGGTCGGTGTAGGCGATCGGCTCGCACGTTCCGCGCTCCCAGTCCACGGTGTAGATGCGGATGTCGTGAAAGGCGGCCAGGGTGCTGGCCTCGGCCACGATGGCGTCGGCGATGGCCTGCACATCGGTCAGCCGGTTCAGGCGGGCCGACAGGTCATGAATGGACCGCATGCGCGCCGCCTGTTCTGCGGTCGCTCGGTACAGTCGAGCGTTGCTGATGGCCACCGCCGCCTGGTTCGCGAACGCCTGGGCCAGGGCCAGCTCGTCGTCGGGCCAATCGCGGTCGCGGGCGTGGTACAGGCCGATCACCCCCACCGCGCGGTCGTGGGTGACCAGCGGCACCAGGCACGCGGTCTTGATGCCCTCCTCGCGGTAGACGTCTTGCATGACGCCGGTGGTCGGGTCGGTGTCTGCCTGGCGGGCAACGAACGTGCGCCGCTCTCGAACGGCCTGTGTGCCCAGCGACGGGCTGGTCAGGGTCAGCTTGCTGACCATGGCCAGGAAGGCCGGCCCGATGCCGCGCTCGGCAGCCAGCTCGAAGGGATGCTCGCGCTCTTCGTTGATCATCCACAGGCCCACGCGGTCGGCATCGAAGAGGCCACGCGTGCGGTCGGCGATGTCGCTGAGCACTGCGCCCAGCTCGAGCTGGCCGGTCAGCTCCCGGGTCACGCCGGCCAGGGCGCGGGCTCGCGTCAGCTCGCGGCGGGCCCGGGCGATGGCTCGCGCGTGGCGCAAGGCGACACTGGTCGCGGCGGCCACCGCGCTCATGAATCGACGCCGGCTGCGAAGGAACGCTCCGTTCACGTCGTCGGCCACGAGGAGCACTCCGATGCGCTCCTGGCCGATGGTCAATGGCATGCGGATGCTGCCGTCGGGCGCGAAGTCCTCGGCGTCGGACGGCCAGGCCAGGGTGGGCGGAGGTGGGGCGCTGTGCCCGGCGTGTGTCTCGAGGACCAGCCGGTCGTCTCGCACGAGATAGACCGCCACCCGCGCAATGGCTTCCACGGTCCGCAGCGACTCCACCGCCACGCGGCAGACCGCGGCCACGCTCCCGGCCTCGACTGTTCCCTGCGCGATCCGGGTGAGCACCGCCGCCTCGACGTCGGCGTCCGCGCCGCGGGCGGAGGGAGTGGGTGTCGTGTCGGAGCCAGCTGACTGCCCGGAGCCCTCGGCGAGCAGTCGTTCCACATCGGCGCGGCGATAGCGCCGGTCGCCACGCGGATTGATACGCCAGGCGGTCAGCCGTCCGCTCTCGGTCCAGACCCGGACGGTGTTCGGGTGCACACCCAGCAGAGCAGCCGCCTGCGCCACGCTGATGAGCGCGTCCGGCCGCGGAGCACTGGTGGAGGCTGAAGCCACGAGATCCCCGATTCGCGTCGCCCGAACCCCGATGGAGGATCTGGTAGGCGGCGTATGGTCCATGCTAGAAACGAGGGGTCCGCGGCTCCATGCCCCGTTCGTACTTCCCCCGCCATCGATTCGGCTATCGGGCGGCGCCGGTCATGCGCCAGCTCCGGTCAACCGGGCAGCACCAGCAGCACCCCGATCAGGCCAGCCAGGGTGACGACGGCGCCGACCAGGACCACCGCGAAGCCGGCCAGCATGCGGGTCCGGCGAGGACCGGCCAGCAGCCGCATCGCCGTGTCGAGCTCCACGTTGGTCGCCAGATACCCGCCGCGCGGCGGTTCGAGTCGCAGGCGACCGTGCTCGTCTCGGCGAGGGATGGCCAGCACGATGAGCTGGTCCACCAGGCTCAGCTGGCGGGTCGTTGCGCGCGCCCGGTGGAGGGCTCCGACCTCGCCGGCCAGCCGATCGACGGCCGGACCGTAGCTGTCGCCGAGGTCTGCGGGCGAGCCCTCCCAGACCCGTGGAATGCTGATGAGCGGTTCGGCCAGCTCGGCCAGCTCCAGGCGAACCGACGCCGACCGCTCCCACAGGTCGATGGTTCGCGCCTCCCTGAGGCGCTCGATGACCCGCCAACGGCCGTCGGGCAGCTGCACCTCCACGTCGCGGTGGAGCGCGGCCAGGCGGTCCCCGTCGGGCGTCACCAGGGGGTTGGTGCATCGCACGCGGCCCTCGACGCGCACCGGTCCGGTCGGCAGCCGATCACCGGCGGCCTGATCCTGCAGCGCCGCCAGCGACGCCGGGCGGGCGCCGGCCAGGCGTCGCCCGGCTCGCGTGTCCGCTCCGCTGGCCTGGATGAGTGCGGCTCCCAATCCTATGCCCAGCAGCCCAATGGCCACGGCCAGGATGGGCAGGGCGGCCTCGCTCACGGCCGCGAGTATGCGGCAGCTATTCGCCGGATCGCTCGACCGCGAGATCGGCGACCTGGGCACCGCTCGCCCGGCGCAGTTCCTCGGGAGCGACCGAGAACACCGCGTCCGGCCGCCCGGCCGCCGCCCATACCTCGGCATGGCTCAACAGGCGGCGGTCCATCAGGATGGGCAACGGTCGGGCATGGCCGATGGGTGGGACGCCACCGATGGCAAATCCCGTGGCGTCCCGCACCGCATCGCCATCTGCCCGGTCGACTCGCCGGGCGCCCAGGACGGAGGCCAATCGAACCGGGTCCAGCCGATCGTCCCCAGAGATCAGCGCCAGCACCGGTCGGCCGTCGGCCACGAAGACCAGGGACTTGACGATCTGGGCCACCTCGCAGCCCACGGCCCGGGCGGCGTCCTCGGCCGTGCGCGTCCCCTCCGGAAAGCGTTGAATCGAAATCCGCAGCCCGGAGGCCGCCGCGGCCGCGGCTACCCGGTCATCGGCTCCTGGCATGCGAACGATGGTACGAGGAGTGCTAGGCTGCTGGGCACAGGACCACGACAGGGGAGCGCCTCGGCGCTGAGAGTGCGGATCGATCCGCAGACCCTCGAACCTGACCTGGGTCATGCCAGCGTAGGGAGTCGAACGTGAAGGCAGTCATCGTGGCGGACGGGGAGCACGCGCCAGCCGACCAGCGCCATCTGATCGACGCCGATCTGATCATCGCCGCCGATGGAGGGGCCGGCTGGCTGGACGCCGTCGGGGTTGCCCCGCATCGGCTGGTGGGCGACCTCGACTCGGCCGATTCGGCGCTGGTCGACCAATTGGAGTCTGCCGGCCTCTCGCTCGAGCGACACCCCGCCGACAAGGACGCCTCGGACCTCGAGCTCAGCCTGCTGGCGGCGACGCGGGCGGGGGCAGACCAGATCGTCGTGCTCGGGGCCCTCGGCGGAGCGCTCGACCACCTGCTGGCCAATGTCCTGCTCTTGGGCTCCGACGCCGCTGGAAACCGCGAGATTCGGCTGGTGCACGGTTCGACGACGGCCCGCCTGCTGGTCGGCCCGGCCCGCGCAGAACTGCTCGGGCCTCCCGGATCCCGCGTCAGCCTGCTCGCCATCGGACCGGCAGCGGAGGGTGTGACGACCCAGGGCTTGCGCTGGCCGCTGGTCGACGACCGGCTGGAAGCCGGGTCGTCTCGCGGCCTCGCAAACGTCGTCGTAGCCGTCCCGGCCGGGGTGTCCCTTGCCGCCGGCTGCCTCCTGGTGATCGAAATCGCGGATGGTGAAGGCGGGCCGGCGGCGTGAGGTGGCGGACGATCGACATCGTGGTCACCGCCGCGCTGGGCGTCGCGTTCGGGGTTGTCTTCTGGGTCTGGGGCCTGGTCTTCAGCGCGGTCGGGGCCGGCACGTTCGCTCCGCCGCTGTACATCCTGTCCGGCGTGTGGCTGATCCCGGCCGTCCTTGCTCCCCTCATCGTGCGGCTGCCGGGAGCCGGCCTGCTGGCGGAGTTCATGGCCGCCGCGGTATCGGCCTTGCTCGGATCGGTGTGGGGTCTCGACACGTTGGCTTCGGGGCTGATGCAGGGCGTCGGCGCCGAGCTGGTGTTCGCCCTTGGCCTGTACCGGCGCTGGACGCTGCCCGTGACCCTGCTGGCAGGCGCCGGCGCCGCCATCGGTGAATGGATCCATGACATGACGTTCTATTTCGCGGGGGTCGACTTCGCCATCCAGCTGACCTACGGGGCCTGGATGCTGGTCAGCGGCGTGATCATCGCCGGGCTGGGGTCGTGGTACCTGCTCCGTTTGCTGCGGCCCACCGGCGTGCTGGCCGCGTTCCCGTCGGGGCGCAGCGGTCCGGAGCCCGCCAGCTGAACGTGGGCCACGCCCCGCCGGCTCCCGCCATCGAGGCCGTCAGCTGGGGTTGGCGGCATGCCGGCCGGAGCACATGGGCGGTCCGGCACCTCGACCTGGTCGTCCAGTCCGGCGAACGAGTCTTGCTCCTAGGTCCGTCGGGATCGGGCAAGTCCACCTTTCTGGCGGGCCTGGCCGGCCTGTTCGACGAGCGCGGCGGTGGCGAGTCCGAGGGCCAGTTGCGCGTCTTCGGGGAGGCTCCGGCAACCTCCCGCTCGCGCTGTGGGCTGGTCCTCCAGGATCCCGAGGCCCAGCTGGTCATGAGCCGCGCTGGTGATGACGTCGCGTTCGGGCTCGAGAACCGCGGGGTCCCGACCAACGACATCTGGCCAAGGGTCCGGGCCGCGCTGGATGCCGTGGGCTGGGCCTACGGCCCCAACCGTGCGACCGACCAGCTGTCCGGCGGCGAGCAGCAGCGCCTGGCATTGGCCGGCGTGCTGGCCCTCGAGCCCGACCTCCTGCTCCTCGACGAACCGACCGCCAATCTCGACCCCGATGGGGCGGGCCTGGTCCGCGAGGCCCTGGCCCGGATGCTGGACCACCGCGCGACGACCCTCGTCCTGGTCGAACACCGCGTGGCGGATTGGCTCCACCTGGTGACCCGGGTGGTGGTCCTGGCGGCGGGCGGCGGCATCCTGTTGGACGGCCCACCGTCCGAGGTGTTCGTGGGGCACGACGAGCTCTTCGCGCGACACGGGATCTGGACGCCCGACCACCGCGGTCAGCGCCCGGCGCGGCCCCTGTTGGCGCCGCAGCCCGAGTCGTTGATCGTGGCCGAGCAGCTGTCCGCCCAGGCCCCGCTGGCCGACCGGCCACTGTTCGCACGCCTCGACCTGGTCGTGCGATCCTCCCAGGCGCTGGCCATCGTGGGCCCCAACGGCTCGGGAAAATCCACCCTGGCCCACCTCCTGGGCGGTCTCCACCGGCCGCAGGCTGGGCAGGTCAGCGCCAGCGAGGCCCTGGCTCCCGGGCATGCAGGCTCCGCCGTCTGGCAGTGGCCCGCCCGTCGGCTGGTGACCCGGATCGGATCGGTCTTCCAGGATCCCGAGCACCAATTTCTGACCGGCCGCGTGGCGGATGAGCTCGCGCTCGGTCCGATGCGGGGTGGGCGGCCGGAGGCGGAGGCCCGTAGGCGCGCATTGGAGCTTGCCGAGCGCCTCCACCTGGATGCGGTTTGGGAGGCGAACCCGTTCACCCTGTCCGGCGGCGAACAGCGGCGCCTGTCGGTGGCCACCGCACTGGCCACGGCACCGCGGGCCCTGATCCTCGACGAGCCAACCTTCGGCCAGGACCGGCGGACCTGGGACGAGATGCTCTCGCTGCTCGCCGGCCTGGCCGACAGCGGCCGGGGCGTCGTGCTCGCGACGCACGATCGGGCCTTCGTCGAGGCGCTCGCCGATCGCACCCTCCACCTGCCGCCGGGGGCCTGACCGATGCAGCTGCGCCGGCCAGCCATCGCGAATCCGACCGCGTTCCTCCCGGCCGCCAACGCGGTGGCCAAGCTGGGCGCCGCGCTGATCGTGATGCTGGTCGCCTTCCTGTCCCGCGACCCGGTCACGCCTGCGATCCTGCTGGGCGGGGTGGGACTGGCCATGACCCTTACCGGGCTCCGCCCGGCTGACCTCGTCCGCCTGGTCGGTCCGCTGCTGGTCGCGGCCGCGATCCTGGGCGTCCTGAACGCCCTGCTGGCCGGTACGCCGGTCGGCTCGTCCCCCGAGACCCTCATGGACCGCGCGACGATCGGGCTGGCGCTGGGCATGCGGATTGCGGCCATCGCGCTGGCCGGCAGCCTGGCCTTGGCCACCATCGATCCGGCCGACCTTGCTGCAGGGCTCATCGGTCATCTTCACGTCCCGGACCGGCTGGCGATCGGCGCCCTGGCGTCGCTGCGCCTGATCCCGATCCTGGGGGCCGAGTGGCGGACCATCGGGCTGGCCCGGCGGGCGCGAGGGGTGGATGCCGGGCGCAATCCGGTGGCTGCCCTGCGCCTGGCCCTGGGCGCGCTGGTGACGCTGTTGGTCTCGGCCATCCGGCGCGCAACCCGGCTGGCGCTGGCCATGGACGCGCGCGGGTTCGACGGACGGACCGCTCGCACCATGGCGCGGCCGCCGCGCATGCGTCCTGCGGACTGGCTGCTCCTGGCCGCGTCCGGCGCTCTGGGCGTGGCCGCGGTCGCCATCAGCATGGCCTCGGGGAGGTGGGCGTTCATCTTCGGCTGAACCGGAACCGGGTGGCATGATGCCTGCGCCATGGCCCGCGATGAGGAGCTGCGCATCACCGCCGGCCAGGTCAGCCTGAGCGCCACCCTGACCCTGCCAGACGCGACGGCGGACGACGGCCGCGCTCCGTCGGCCCGCCCGCCTGCCGTGCTGCTGCTCCCCAGCCTGTTGCCGCGGGACCGGGATGGGCGCCTGGATCGGCGCCGCCACCCCGGATGGTTCCGCGCCGGCAGCCGCTCCCAGACGGGCATCCTGGCGCGAGCGGCAGCGGCTCTGGCGGCGCGCGGCGTGGCGACGCTGCGCTACGACAAGCGCGGCTGCGGACGCTCGGGTGGTCGGTGGGCGGAGGCCGGCCTCTTCACCCTGGTCGACGACGCCCGGGACGCGATCGGGGTCCTGCGCGGCCACCCGGGGATAGACCCCACCCGGATCGGGATCCTGGGCCATGGCGAAGGCGCATGGCTGGCGCTCAGCGTGGCGGCCGCCGATCCCGCGATCGGCCCTCTGACCCTCATCGGGGCCCCGGCCCGAGGCCTGCGCGATGTCCTCCGCCGCGCCGTGGCCGAGCGGGCGCGGCGTTGGCGGAGCCGCCGGGCCGAGCCGGGTCATCCGTTCGTCGTCGCCCTCGACCGTGGCCTGGAGGAGCTCATCGAACGGGCGGATCGGGGTGAGCCCGAGATGGTCCTCAGCCTGCCGGGTGGGCAGCGCGCGGTCATCGGCCTGCCCGCCTGGGAGCAGGCGATGCAGGTCTCGACCCGGGCGCTGGCCACGCTCCAGCGCCGTTCGGTGACGATTGTCCATGGCGAGGCCGATGCATGGGTCGATCCCGACGAGTCCGGCCTGCTGGAGGCGGCCCTGCGCGACGTCGCGGCCCCGTGCCGGATCCTCGTCCCGGGTGCTGGCCACGACCTGGACGAGGCGTCCGCAGACCTGTGGCGCGACCTGGCAGCCGACCTCGCCGCCCGTCTCCAGCCGCGCCGCCTGCCCACCGTCCTACTGTCCATCGGCCTGCGCTAGGATGGCCCGGCCGTGACCTACCCCCAGCCTGGCGAGACCGCGCCAGCCTTTTCGATGCGCGCCGACGATGGAGGCGTGGTCACCTCCGAAGGGCTGGTGGGCCGGCGCTACGTCCTCTACTTCTACCCCAAAGACGACACGCCCGGCTGCACGGCCCAGGCCTGTGGCCTGCGCGACGCGTGGGAGGCGGTCGCCGACCTCGACACCGAGATCTATGGCGTCTCGCCCGACAGCGTGGCCAGCCACGTGAAGTTCCGCGACAAGTACGGCCTGCGCCATCGGCTGCTGTCGGACGAAGGGCACGAGGTGGCCGAGGCCTACGGGACCTGGGTCGAAAAGAAGTACATGGGTCGCACGTACTTCGGCACCGAGCGCACGAGTTTCGTCATCGGCCACGACGGGCGGATCGAGCATGTCTTCGCGCGAGTCAAGCCCACCGAGCACGTGAGCACGTTGGTCGAGGTCCTGGCCGGATGACCGGCCGGGAGTTGGCGGCCACGCTGGCGGTCGCCGTCATCGGCCTGGCCGTCATCGGTGCCGTCCTGGGCCTGGTCGCCCTGACATCGCCGGTGCCGTGATCTGGCTGGGGATCGGCGTCGCCGTCACCGCCTGGCTGATCGGGCTCCTGCTGGAGATCGGTCCCGTCGTCCACCTCCTGTTGCTGGCGGCGGCGGGCATGCTGCTCGTCCAGGTCCGGCGCGACCGTGGCGCCGCGGAGTCGTGATCGCGACACACGATCTGTCAGCGCGATCGGCCACGATCGAGCGCGGCTGACCATGAAGCTGCTCCTGTTCGCGGACCTCCATCTCGACGCGCCGTTCGCATGGGCTCGCCCCGCTACGGCCGCCCTGCGGCGACAGAACCGGCGTGCCACCCTGACCCGGATCCTGGAGCTGGCTGAGGTCGAGCGGGTCGACGCCATCCTGAGCGGTGGCGACCTGTTCGAGCACGACCGCATCTCACCCGACACGGTCGAGTTTCTCCGAGTCAGCTTCGGTGCGACCGATATCCCCATCTATCTCGCCCCCGGCAACCACGACTGGCTCTCCGAAGCCAGCCCATACGCGGTGACCGACTGGTCGCCGAACGTCAACCTGTTCACGGAGGACCGATTGACCCCGGCCGGCCTCGCCGACGGGCTCACCCTGTGGGGTGCGGCGCATCGGGCGCCGGCCAACACGGATGGGTTCTTCGCGACCTTCCGGCCGGACCGGGGTGGGATCCACCTGGCCCTGGCCCACGCGTCCGAGCGCGGATTCCTGGCCCAGCAGGGAAGTGGCAAGCAGCCCCAC
>DATKBC010000072.1:0-12859 GCA_035514415.1 Pleomorphomonadaceae bacterium
AGCAGCAAGCCGCGATCGGCCTCGTACAGGCACACCGAGCCCTCGGTATGGCCGGGAGTGTGGAGCACGCGAAAGCGCAGGGCACCGATAGATAACACCTCTCCCTCGCGCAGGTCCTGCTCCGCCAGGCTGGCCTCGACCTGAAGGCCGTAGATGTTCTCCCCGCTGAGCCGATATGCATCGTCCGGATGGATCGCCAGCGGCGCGCCGCTCGCCCGTTTCAATGCCGCGTTGTCGAAGATGTGGTCGATGTGCCCGTGGCTGTTGGCGATGAGATGGATGCGCAGACCGGTGTCCGCGGCTCGCGCCACCAGCGCGTCGGCGGCGTCCATCCCCGGGTCGATCACCAGCGCCTCGTCCGACCGCCCATCCCACACCAGGTAGGCGTTGGTCTCCCACGGCCCGAAAGCCCCGATTTCGATGCGCACCGCGTGTTCGGGATCGCCCGTTGCGCGTCCGCGCTCGACGACGACCTCGTCCGTCATGCGCCGGGTAGCTCCACCAGGCGGAGGCCGAAGCCGTTGGCCAGCTCAGTCGCCAGACGCCCCGAAACCGTCCGCAGGCTCACGTCCCGCCCGAGCTCCCGCTCGAGGCTGGTCACGGCGCAGCCGGGGATGCCGCATGGGATCATCTCGTCGAACCAGGCCAGGTCCGTGCTGACGTTGAGAGCCAGGCCATGGGTCGTGACTCCGCGCTTGACGCGCACCCCGACCGCGGCCAGCTTTCGGACGCCATCCACCCAGACCCCCGGCAGTCCTTCGACGCGTGCGGCCACCACGCCAAAGGCGGCCGCGGTGCCGATGATCGCCTCCTCCAGGGTGCGCACGTAGCGCCGCAGGTCGAGCGAGTCGCGCAGCTCGACGATGGGGTAGGCCACCAGCTGCCCGGGCCCGTGAAACGTGATGTCCCCGCCCCGGTCGATGC
This sequence comes from Pleomorphomonadaceae bacterium, assembly GCA_035514415.1. GTDB lineage: Bacteria > Chloroflexota > Limnocylindria > QHBO01 > QHBO01 > DASTEQ01. The sequence continues at coordinate 925 of DATKBC010000072.1, forward strand.
GGACCAGCTCCGCGCCCAGCGCTGCCATTCGCTCCGGTGTGGCAAGGAGGTTCCCCTCGTTCCCACCGCGGCCGATCGTGTAGACCGGATCGTGCTCGAGCAGTAGGACCCGATCACCGATCTCCCTTCGCCGGCGACGATCGGCCAGCTCGTTCTGCAGGTCCCACGTGGGCCGGTAGGCCACGCGGCCCAGCCACTCGACGGTCAGCTGGCCACCGTGACCCAGGAGCAACGGCCGGTCGCCCACGGCGCGCGTCGACCGCCTGCGCCCGTCGTCCATCGGTTCCGCTGGGGCGCGGCTGATGTCGCGCATCGAGACCATGAGTCAGACCGTGGCCGTGCCGTGGCCGCCGCGGAGCCCGCGCAAGGCCTCAACCATACCCAGGTGCCGGTTGACGTGGGCGAGGTGTCGGGTCAGCGAGTCAGCCAGCGGGGCCTGCTTGCCGAGAAGGTCGTCGGCGGGCAGCAGGATCGTCTCGTCGTCGAGCGATCCGACCGCCTGTTCGAGGTCATTGAATGCTCCCCGGAGATAGGTCGTGAGCTGGTCGCGACGAGGAAAGGGAAGGTCGGCAGCTTCGTCGTCGGGGAGCAGCATGCCGGTGTCGCCCTGGCCCTGCGCCATGGGGAAGCCCCACTTGGCCGTCAGCCCCTCGCGCAGCCACCGTTGCGGGGCGCCGCCAACGGTTTCCGCCCAGCGGTCCGCCCATCGGCCGGCATGCCACAGGTGAAACGCGATGGGTGGCGACGTGGGACCGGGATGCCAGGTCAGGTCGTCATCGGTGCACGCCTCTGCAGCATCGAGGAGCTGGCGATGGGTAATCGCCAGCCGTCCGGCGAAGATTTCGACGTGCTTCCGCATCAGTGAGCTCAGACGGCGGCCGCCAGGTCGCCGCCCGGGACCTGTTCAGCGGCGTGGTAGCTCGATCGGACCAGCGGCCCGGATTGGACGTGGGCGAATCCCATGTCCAGCCCGATCCGGCGCAGAGCCATGAACTCGGCCGGGGTGTAGTACTTGGCCAGCGGCAGATGGGACCGGCTGGGGCGGAGGTATTGGCCGATGGTCAGGACGTCTACCCGAGCTTCGCGCAGCAGATTCATGGCCTCGATGACCTCGTCCCACGTTTCTCCCAGTCCGACCATGAGCCCGGTCTTGGTGGTCATCTGATGACCGATGTCGGCCGCCAGCCGGCGGCCGGTGGTGAGCACCCCCACGCTCCGATCCCACCGCGCTCGTCGCCGGACCGGTCGTTGCAGGCGCGGGACCGTCTCGACGTTGTGGTTCAGGATCTCGGGCTGGGCCTCGACCACGGTCCGGATGTCGGCCTCGCGCCCGTTCAGGTCGGAGATGAGCACCTCGATGCTGGTGCCCGCACTGGCGAGGCGGATCTGGCGCACCGTCTCGGCCACGACCCCCGCCCCGCCGTCGGGCAGATCGTCGCGGGCGACCATGGTGATGACCGCGTGTCGCAATCCCATGCGCCGAGCGGCCTCCGCCACCCGACGCGGCTCATCGAGATCGGTATCCGGCGGGCGTCCGGTCTCGATGGCGCAGAAACCGCAGTTCCGGGTGCAGACGCTGCCCAGCACCATGAACGTGGCGGTGCCCAGGGTCCAGCACTCCCCCTGGTTCGGGCAGCGCGCCTCCTCGCAGACGGTATGCAGCGCCTCGTCGCGCAACAGCCTGCGCAGGCCGGCGTACGTCTCCCCGGCGCCGAGCCGGACCTTGAGCCACTCCGGCCGCCGGCCACCGGGGCCTGCATTCTCGGGAATCGGCTCGCCGGGGCCGGGCAGTCCGCGGTCCAAGTCTGGGCCGCCGGGGTACATGACCGCCGACGGGCCGGCATGACCCGTGTGCTGGCCGACGACCGAAAGCTCGCCCAGCTCCGAGAAATCGCGAGGCATGAGCGCCAGTCTACCGAAGGCGGACGATAGACTCGATGGTGTGGCCAGCGACGCTTCTGCGGCGGCGGATGAGATCGAGTCCGCCTTGCGCGCCGTCGGGACCCCGGAGCGTGCCGAGGCCGACGCCATGCTGGACGAGAAGGAGTTCTTCATCCGCAAGGCCCTCGCGCAGGACCCAGCCGATGGGCAAGCGCCGTCCAGCCGAAGTCGTGAGCTGGCTGGCCCCGCGGACGCATCGGGCATCCGGCGTGACCATGCGCGAGGCGGTGCGCTACCTCGCCCCGGCTGATGCGGAGCGCCTCATGGCCGCCTACGGGGATCACCGTCCGGCCGACTGACTGGCCGAGCCGGCCAGGTACAAGAGTCCTACGGGGTACTGGGCGGCCCCGCGGCCCGCGTGCCGCCGGCGGTGTGCATTTGCAACGGGGATCGAAAAATCCTATCGACCGAGATCAGCCTCTCGCCTACGGTCGTCGATATGTGGCGCCCGCGCCTGCCTCGCCGCCGATCGGGTCCCCAGCGTCGACCGATGCTGCTGGCCCTGGTCTACGGCGTGTTCCTGGTGCTCGTCGGCGTCACCGCCACCGCCCTGGTGACCGTGACCGGCACCCACCTGTCGAGCGCGACGGTCAATGCGGCAGTCGCCCGAGACCGGGCGTTGGTCGCATTGTTCGTCAACGACAACGTCCACCAGGAGGACGTGGACAGCGATGGACCTACCCGGGCATCGGCTGCCGCGCTCGAGGCCAAGCTGGCGACCCTCATCGCGGAGGACGAGATCCTCCGGATCGACCTGCGGGCGACCGATGGAACCATCCTGGCCAGCACGGCGGCTGGCGTGCGCGGGGAGAAGTCGGACGTATCGGCCTCCATGCAGATGGCGCTCAATGGACAGCCGGCGGTGAGTGTCCTCCCCGGCAACGAAGCCACGGACGCCGGTTCGGCCGGGTTTGGCGCCGAGCAGGTGGTCCAGGAATACCTTCCCCTCCTGTCGGAGGACGAGGAGCCACTCGCGGTGATTGCGATGTGGCGAGACGCTGCGCCGCTGATGGCGAGCCTCGAGGCCGCCCGGCGGGACATCGTCCTCGTGACCCTGGGCGCGGCGATCGTTCTGGCATTGATCCTGTTCGGCGTCTTCCGGGCCGCGCAAAGGCGGATCACGCGCCAACAGGCGGAGCTGATCGATGCCGAGCGGCGTGACCCATTGACCGGCCTGTTGAATCACGGCGCGGTGGTCAACCTCCTGGCCGAGGCGGTGGAAGCGGCCCGGGCAGGGGCCGGCCGATTCGGCGTGGCACTGATCGACATCGACAACTTCCGGCTGTTCAACGACACCCACGGCCACGATGCGGCCGATGAGGTCCTGCTGCGGGTGGCCGACCTGGTCGAGTCGGAGGCTGGAGGGGACGAAGCGGTCGCCCGCTACGGCCCGGATGAGTTCCTCCTCGTCTTCCCCGACGCGGCCAGCACCGAGGTCGAGGCCGCCGTGAACCGAATCCGAACCGCATTGGCTGAGGTCAGTGTCCAATTCGGAGACTCTGAGCAGCTTCCGGTCACCATCAGCGCCGGAGTCTGCCTGTACCCGAACCACGCCGACTCGGTGACGGAGCTCCTGTCCGCGGTAGCGGTGGCCGTCGGGGAGGCTCGGACCGGTGGTGGAGACGCGGTCTGCGTCGCGTCGATCAGCGAGGAGCAGGAGAAGATCGTGTCAGGCAGCTTCGACGTGCTGCAGGGCCTGATCATCGCGGTCGACTCCAAGGACCGATACACCAAGCGCCACTCCGAGGACGTGGCCCGATACGCGGTTTTCCTCGCTGGCCGGCTGGGCCTCGATCCCGAACTGCGACGCACGATCCAGCTGGCGGGCCTGCTCCACGACGTCGGCAAGATCGGGATCCCCGATCACCTTCTGCGCAAGCCCAGTCGGCTGACCGCTGACGAGGTGCACATCTTCCAACAGCACGTGGCCCTGGGTGACGCCATCGTCCGAGACATCCCGAACGTAGACCTGGTTCGTGCCGGGATCCGGCACCACCACGAGCGCTGGGATGGTCGTGGCTACCTCGACGGCCTGGAAGGCGATGCGATTCCGGTCATCGGGCGCATCCTGGCTGTGGCCGATGCCTTCTCGGCAATGACCACCAGTCGCCCGTATCGCAAGGCGCTGCCGGTCGAGGAGGCCCTCAAGCGCCTGGGGGACGCTGCGGGCCGGCAGCTTGAAGAGGACCTGGTGGTCGCCTTCATCAAGGGGATGGAGACGGCGCCGGACGCGCCACTGCCGGCGGATCGAGCGCCCGGTATCTGGCGTCCCGCCCTGTGGATGCCTTGAGCATGCGACGGGGGGCACTGGCCGCGCTCGCGGTCGCCAGTCTCACACTGAGTACCGCCGGTAGCGTCCGCGCGGCGAGCCTCTGGACGCTCACGGCCACGCCGCTGGTTGCCACCGCGGGCCAGTCCACGACCTTCCACATGCTGGCCGCCAACGTGCTTGGGCCCCCCGCCGGATGCGTCAACGTGGAGATTCCGAGCAGCTTCGTCATCCAATCCGCCGGCAACGTGGTTGCGTCGGACGGGTCGATGTGGGTTGCGGCGGTCGTCGGGACGTGGGTCGAGGTCACCTCGGTATCGGGCATCGACTTCCTCGATCCGCTGGAGTCGGTCAGCTTCGACATCCAGCTGGTACCCACCCAGGCGGGGACCTGGAACTGGAACAACCATGTCCACGTTTCGAATCAATGCACAGGGACCGCCTACAACGGCTTGCCGGTCACGGTCGTGGTCGAGCCGGCGATCCTGCCGACGCCCGTCCCGACCCCGGTTCCGACTCCCATTCCGACCGCCGTCCCGACGGTGGTCCCGACACTGCCGCCGCTCCCAACCCCAATCCCGACATTGCCGCCCATCCCGACTCTCCTGCCTGACCCGACGGCCACCGCCACACCGACGCCTGCGGCCACGCTGCGCCCAAGCCCAAGCCCAACGCCCCAGCCGGTCGGATTTTCGCCACCGTCTGACCCAACCGGCGGAGCGTCCACGGTTGGCCGCCTCGCTGACCTGGCCGGCCCTGGAATCGGATCGTTCGGCCTCGGCACCGATGTCATCGGTCTGCTGGACGCCCCGCTGGTCTGGTTCGTGCCAGGCGCCATCGTGGGCGTGCCCGGGCTCCTCGTCCTGTTGTGGATTGCCCTCCAGGCGGTTGGTGCCCTGGCCTGGATCCCCGCCGTGCGACGCATGGGTGGGGAGCCGCTCGCCGCGCGTCGGCGTCGGAGGCGACCAGCCCAGGCTTAGGCCAGCGACGTCTCCGCGTCCCAGCCCTCGAGGCGCTTGCGCACGTCGGCCAGGAAGTAGCCCACCTGGGCCCCGTCCAGGACCCGGTGATCGAACGAGCAGGTCATGTTCATCAGATGCCGGACCGCGATGACGTCCGCGCCGTCGACCTCGATGACCCGCGGCCGCTTGACGATCGCCTCCATGGACAGGATGGCCACCTCGGGCGCGTTGATGATGGGCATGGATGAGACCGAGCCGAACCAACCGGTGTTGTTGACCGTGAACGTCCCGCCCTGGATTTCGTCGAGCTTGAGCCGATTGGCGCGGGCGCGCGCCGCCAGGTCCTGGACGCGGCGGTTGACCCCGCTGACGGACAGCTGGTCGGCATCCTGGATGACCGGCACCACCAGCCCGTTGTCGACGGCGACCGCGATCCCGATGTTGGTCCGATGCTTGAGGATGATCCGATCTCCGGCGAACTGGCTGTTCAAGGTCGGATGCTGGCGCAGGGCTTCGGTAACGGCCTTGACCACCACCGCGACGTAGCTGAGGCCGATCGACTCGCGCGCCCTATAGGCCTCGTTGTTCGCCTCCCGCCAGCGGACGACGTTGGTCATGTCGACCTCGACCACGGTGTACGCGTGGGGGACGGTCTGCTTGACCTGCGTCATCTTGGCGGCGATGGCCTTCCGCATCTGGCTCATCGGCCACTCGACGTCGCCGCTGGTCGGGGCCGGAATCGCCTCGGGTGCCGGAGCGGTGGGTCCCGGAGCGGCCGGCGCCGGGGCAGGCGACACGCGCGCCGGGGCAGGGGCAGATGGGGGAGCCGGCGGCGTAGCCGCAGCTGGCGCATTTGGGGCCGCCGGGGCCTCGGGCTTAGGAGCAGGCGCCGGCGCCTCGGCCGGTTCAGCCATGGGCGGAGTCGGAGGTGGCTCAGCGACCGGTGCTGGCGCGGCGCCCTGCTGGGCTGCCACGAAGGCCAGAACGTCGTCGCGGGTCACGCGGCCACCCGCTCCCGTGCCGGAGATCTGGGTGACGTCGAGGTCGTGCTCGCGCACCAGGCGGCGGACGGCGGGCGTCATACGCATGGCGGACTCAGCAGAGACTTCGCCACCGGACTCGGTCACGGCTTCCGCCGGCTCCGGCTCCTCCGCGGCTTCCGCCGGCTCCGGCTCCTCCGCGGCTTCCGCGATCGCCTCGGGCGCTGCGGCGACTGGCTCAGGTTCCGCCGGGGCTTCGGCGACCGCCTGTTCGGGTGCAGCCGCGGGTTCGGGCTCCACCGCAGGTGCGGCCTCAGCCGCAGGTTCGGGCTCCACCGCAGGTGCTGCCTCCGCAGCTGCTTCCTCCTCTGGATCGGCCGGAGCCTTGGGCTCGACTGCGGTCGCGGCGGCCGGGACTGGCGCGTCGGCCGTCGCTCCATCTACCGCGGCGTCAGCCGCTGCGGGGGCTTCGCCATCCTCGGCGATCTCGGCCAGCGGCGTTCCGACCTTCACCGTCTCGCCGTCGGGGACCAAGATGCTGGTCACGACCCCACCGACCTCGGCCGGCACCTCGGCGTTGACCTTGTCGGTGACGACCTCGAACAGCGGGTCATATTGCGCGACCGAGTCGCCCACCTTGACCAGCCAGCGCTCGATGGTGCCCTCGGTCACCGACTCGCCGAGCTGAGGCATCTTGATCGTGGTCGACATCGGTCAGAAGACTAGCCGATTCAGTAGGCGGCCAGCGTCCGAGCCGCCTCGACGATGCGCTCCGGGTTGACCATGAACCACTCCTCGAGGTCGTGGTGGTATGGCACCGCAGGCACCTCCGGCCCGGCCAGGCGCGTCACCGGCGCGTCCAGGTGCTCGAAGCCCTGCTCGCCGATGATCGCTGCCACCTCGCCCCCAAAGCCCCCGAACCGGTTCGCCTCGTGCACCACCAGGGCGCGCCCAGTACGCTCCACTGAGGCCAGCACGGTCCTCGTGTCCAGCGGCCGCAGGGTCCGCAGGTCAACCACCTCGGCCTCCACTCCCTCGCGAGCCAGCGTCTCGGCCGCCTCGAGGGCGCAGTAGCGCATATAGCCGTAGCAGAAGATGGACAGGTCCGATCCGGCACGCGCGACCGCCGCCGGCCCGATGGGGACCAGCCCATCGCCGTCATCGGGCACCTCGGCCTTGAACAGGCGATACGTCTTCTTGTGCTCGAAGAACATGACCGGATCGGGGTCGCGGACGGCGCTCTTCAGCAGCCCGTAGGCGTCGGCCGGGGTGCCCGGCGCGACCACCTTCAGGCCCACCGTGGCGGTGAAGTAGCCCTCATTCGACTGGCTGTGGTACAGCGCCCCGTGGACACCGCCGCCGTACGGCATCCGGATGACCATCGGGACCCCGAACGCACCGTTCGAGCGGAACCGCATCCGCGCGATCTCGCTCACGATCTGGTTGAAGCCCGGATATACGAAATCGGCAAACTGCATCTCGGCGATCGGCCGCAGTCCGTACAGGGCAGCCCCCATGGCCGCGCCGGCGATGAGGCCCTCGCTGAGGGGGGTGTCGAGGACGCGCTTGTCACCGTACTTGGCCCACAGGCCTTCGGTGGCGCCGAACACGCCACCCTTGCGACCCACGTCCTCGCCCAGGACCATGACCCGCTCGTCGGCAGCCAACTCCTCGTCCATCGCCCGCCGGATGGCCTCCAGGATGTTCAGCTCGGCCATGTCACGATCCGTCCGCGTACACGTGGCGCAGGATGTCCGTCGGATCGGGGTCGGGGTGGGCTTCGGCCCGCGCCGCCGATTCGACCACATGGGCCTTGACCTCCGCCCGCAGCGCCTCGTCCGCTGCCTCGTCGAGGAGGCCCCACTCCCGCAGGCTGGCCGCCAGGCGGGGGAGCGGGTCGCCCTCCTTGAGCGCTTCAACCTCAACGGCGTCGCGGTACCGGCGTTGGTCATCATCCGAGGAGTGGCTCGTAAGCCGCACGACGTGCGCCTCGATGAGCGTTGGGCCACCGCCCGTTCGCGCGCGCTCGTGCGCGTCCACGCCGGCCGCATAGCAGGCCAGCAGGTCGCCGCCGTCCACGTCGACCCCGGGGAAGCCGTAGCCGGATGCGCGGGCTGCGACCGACCCACCGCCCACCTGTCGCTCGAGCGGGACGCTGATGGCGTACCCGTTGTTCTCGCACACGAAGATGACCGGCAGTCGGTGGACGCCGGCGAAGTTCATGGCCTCGTGAACCTCGCCCTGGTTCGCGGTCCCCTCTCCGAAGTAGGTGATCGCCACCACGTCATCGCCGCGCACCCAGGCGCCCATGGCGATCCCGACCGCGTGCAGGACCTGGGTGCCGACCGGCGAGCTGACGCTCAGGATGTTGTGTGGCGCGGCCCCGTAGTGGCCCGGCATCTGGCGGCCACCGGACGAGAGATCATCCCCCTTGGCCAGGTGGGCGGTGATGATGTCTTCGGCCGTCATGCCGAACGTCATGGCGGCCGCGATGGACCGATAGAACGGCGCCATCCAGTCCACATGGGGGCGCAGCGGCCAGCTGACTCCTACCTGCGCGACCTCGTGCCCCTGGACGCTGATGACGAACGCGATCTTGCCCGCCCGCTGCATGAGCCACATCCGTTCGTCGACCGCCCGCGCGGTGAGGATCTGGCGGTACATGGCCAGGGCGTCCTCATCGGTCATACCGACCGCGTGGTGGGGGGCAGTCTGGATGTCGATTTCGGTCATCGTCAGTTGTGCAGGGCGGCCCCGTCGACCGCCAGGGCGGCCTCGGCCAGGACCTCGGTCAGCGTCGGATGGGCGTGCACCGACAGGGCGATCTCCTCCGCGGTCCCCTCCACCAGGCGCGCAAAGGTGGGCTCTGCCAACAGGTCGCCGGCATGCGGACCGATGATATGCGCTCCCAGCAGCCGGCCGGTCTCCGCCTCGGCCACGAACTTCGCGAACCCGTCAACGTCGCCCACGATCGTCGCCTTGCCCAGGGCGCGGAACGGGAAGCTGCCGACCTTCACCGCCAGCCCCTGCTGGGCCGCGTCCGCCTCGGTGAGCCCCACGCTGGCGATCTCGGGCCGGCAGAACGTGACGCGCGGCATGAGGTCCATTCGGACCGGCTGGGCCTCGAGCCCGGCGATGGTCTCGACCGCAACGATCGCCTCGTGACTGGCCACGTGGGCCAGCGCGTAGCCGGGGACCACGTCGCCGATGGCGTACAGGTGGGGGACGCCGGTGCGCATGTGGTCGTCGACCAGCACGAAGCCGCGATCCATCCGCAGCCCGTCGATCTGCTCCAGCCCGATGTTGTCGGTGACCGGTCGCCGGCCGATGGCGATCAGGATCCAGTCACTCTCGACATCGGTCCGCGCGCTTCCGTCGTTGGTCACGATCATGTGTCGAATCCCGGTCTCGGTCCGCTCCAGCGACGCGGGGTCGATGGTGGAGCCGGCGTGGATGGTCATCCCCCGCTTGCGGAACAGGCGACTCAACTCCTTGCTGATGTCGGGGTCCTCGAGCGGAACGATGCGATCCATGAACTCGACCAGGCGCACCTCCGCTCCCAGGTCGCCATACAGGCTGGCCCATTCGACCCCGATCGCGCCCGCGCCCACGATCGTCACCGAGCGGGGAAGCTGGTCGCGGCGCAGGGCCTCGTCGGAGTCGATGACCCGATCCTGGTCGGCCTCCAGCCCGGGCAGGGGTCGGGGTGCGCTGCCCGTGGCCAGGATCAAATCGGTGCCGCTGGCCTCCACGTCGGCCAGGCCGCCGCCTCCGACGCGGACACTGGTCGGGCCGGTCAGGACCCCGTGGCCGCGGAGCACGGTCACCGCGTTCTTCTTCATCAGGAACTCGACGCCCTTGACGATCTTGTCGACCACGGCATCACGTCGCTGGCCGAGCATCACCGGATCCACGCCGATGCCCTCCTCCCCGGTCAGCCCGAACTGGTGGCCGAGCTCCCGGACCCGATGCAGCAGGTCCGCCGACTCGAGCAGCGCCTTGGACGGAATGCAGCCTCGGTTCAGGCACGTTCCGCCCAGCCTGTCCCGCTCCACGATGGCGACCTTCATCCCGAGCTGCGCGGCGCGAATGGCGCCCACGTAGCTCATCCCCCCGCCCAGGATCAGCAGGTCGTAGCGATGCTCGTCGGTCACGCGGTGCGCTCCAGGCTGCGACCCTCGTAGGTCACGAACGCATCTCGCCACGGGTCGGGCACGCGGATCGGCCGCTCGGTGGCGTAGTCATAGGCGACCAGCACCGTCGTTGCCTCGGCTGCCAATCGTTGGCCCCCATCAGGGCCTGTCCCGGCCGTCATCCGATGCGACATGCTGAAGCTGGTGTTCCCGACCCAGTCCACCCGGGTGCCGATCTCAACTTCCTGGCCGAACAGGATGGGCGCCCGGAAGTCGACCTCCAGCGCGGCCAGGATGAGCGGCAGGTTCTGGGGCGTCTCGATGTGCAGATTGTCGATCAGGAATCGGATCCGCGCCTGCTCGAGGTAGGTAACGAACGCTGCGTTATTCACGTGGCCGAACGCGTCGATGTCCCGGAACCGGACCTCCAGCCGGGTGCGGTGGCGGAACGGATCGGTCACGGGGACCGATTCTAGCGGTCACAGCGCTTCGTCGATCCTCAGCATCAGGCCGGCCAGCAGGCTGGTCCGGGGCACGACACTGGCCAGGTCCAGCCATTCGGCCGGGCCATGATCGTCGCCGCCGACGGGCCCCAGCCCGTCCAGGGTGGGCAGCCCCGCGGAGGCGGTGGTGTTGGCGTCCGACGCACCGCCGGTGGCCGCATCCCGGACTGCGAATCCCAGCTCGCCCGCAATGGCCTGTGCCAGGTCCACCAGCCGCCCGGTCGCGGGAGACTTCTCCATCGGCGGATGCGAGGCCGTGACCCTGAGCTCGGCTGAGGTGTCCGCGACGTGAGGGATGGCGGCGATCTCGCGCAGCGCGTGCTCGGCATCGGCGAACTCGGCGGCGGTCGCCGCCCGCAGGTCGACCTGGAGCCGGCAGGCATCGGCGACGACGTTGGGCCGCGTTCCACCCGCGATGGTGCCCACGTTGCAGGTGACCGACGGCCAGCGGCCGTTCAGTCCGTGCAGCGCCTCCACCATTCGCGCCGCGGCCAGGATCGCGCTCCGCCCCTTCTCCGGCTCCACCCCGGCGTGCGCCGCCCGGCCACTGATGGTGATCGCCAGGTCCGCGATGCCCTTCCGAGCGCTGACGAGGTCCCCGTTGGCCCGCGCGCACTCGAGCACCAGCGCCGCGTCGTGCTCCGCCGCCAGGGCCCGGATGATCGGGCCCGAGAACGGGGACCCGATCTCCTCGTCGGGGTTGGCGACGAATGTGATCGCGGGCCGAAGGCCCGCCAGATCAAGGGCCGAAAGGGCGTAGAGACCGGCCAGCAGCCCGCCCTTCATGTCCGCCACGCCCGGCCCACGGGCCATCTCGCCCTCGACCTGGAACGGGCGCTCGGCCGCGGTCCCCGGCTCGAATACGGTGTCCATGTGGCCGATCAACAGCAGTCGCGGTCCGGTCCCATCCAGCCGGCCGATCACCAGGTCGCCGAGCAGTCGACCGTCGGGCGCGGCACCGCCGCCAGTGCGCGCCACCTGAGCGCCGATCGTGTTCAGGCGCTCGGCCACGAGATCCGCGACCCGGTTCACGCCATCCGGGGTGTACGAGCCGCAGTCGATGTTGACCAGCCGCTCGAGGTCCGCCAGGTAGGCGGGCACGCGCTCGACGACGTGGTCGCGGACCGGGGACAGGGGCGGGTTGGAC
>DATKBC010000073.1:0-2555 GCA_035514415.1 Pleomorphomonadaceae bacterium
CAGCGCATGCTGGGCGGCCCCGAGTACGCGGCTGACGTCATCCGCCGCCGAGCCGGCAGGGCCTTCGATCCGGTCGTCGCCGCGATGCTTGCAGAAGGAGCCGCCGACCTGCTCGCGCCCGATGACGATGGCTCCGCATGGGTCGAGACGCTGGCCTGCGAGCCGGTCCCGCAGGTCATCCTCAGTGGCGATGCCATCGATCGGGCGCTCACCGCCATGGGTGACTTCGCCGACCTCTCCTCGCCGTTCTTGGTCGGTCATTCGGGAGGCGTCGCCAGGCTGTGCGCGAATGCCGGCCAGCTGTTCGGTCTCGATCGCGGCGCGATTGCCGCACTTCGACGCAGCGCCCTGGTCCACGACGTGGGGCGGGTCGCCGTCCCAGTCAAGGTATGGCAGAAGCCAGGGCCACTGACGCCGGACGAATGGGAGGGGGTCAGGTTGCACGCCTATCACACCGAACGCGTGCTCGCCCGTTCCCCATTTCTTGGCGCCCTGGCTCCGGTGGCCAGCTTCCATCATGAGCGGCTCGACGGCTCCGGCTATCACAGGGGCGTGGCGGCCGCGGGCATCAACCGGCCCGCGCGCCTGCTCGCCGCCGCCGACGCCTATCACGCCATGACCGAGCCGCGGCCGCACCGCCAGGCTATGTCGGTGGAGCAGGCGTCGGTGACCCTTAGCCAGGAGGTGCGCGCTGGCCGCCTCGACGCCGAGGCGGTGGCTGCGGTGATCGAGGCCTCCGGCCAGCCCGTCCCGCCACTGGAACGGCCGGCGGGGCTGACCGGGCGCGAGGCCGAGGTCATCGGGTTGCTGGCGCGCGGCTACCAAACGAAGCAGGTGGCCGCAGCCCTCGGAATATCGGTCAAGACGGCCGATCGCCACGTGCAGAACACATACGCCAAGATTGGGTACTCGAGTCGGGCCGCCGCAGCCCTGTTTGCGATGGAGCATGGCCTCGTCACGTGGGGAGAACTCCCGATTCTCAGGACCTCCGATCCCCGATAGCGTCTCGGGCGTGGATGTTGCACATGCCAACAAGGTCACACACGGTCAGCCTCTCGACACCGTGCACGTCGAGACCGTGGTGGTGGGCGGCGGTCAGGCGGGGCTAGCGGTCGGCTACTCCCTGGCGCGGCGCGGCCTACCGTTCGTGATCCTGGACGCCCATGAGCGGATCGGTGACGCCTGGCGCACACGCTGGGACTCGCTCCGCCTGTTCAGCGCGGCTCGCTACGATGCACTGCCCGGGATGCCCTTCCCCGGGCCTGCTGACTCATTCCCCACCAAGGATGGGATGGCCGATTACCTCGAGGCGTATGCGGCCCGGTTCGAGCTCCCCGTCCGGACCGGAGTCAGGGTCGGCCGCCTGCGAAGGCGCGGCAACCGATTCGAGCTGACCGCGGGCACCATGCGGTTCGCGGCCGACAACGTCGTCGTGGCCATGGGCAGCCACCAGGTGCCGTCCGTTCCTCCGTTTGCCGGCGAGCTCGATGCTGACATCGTCCAGCTACACGCGGCGGAGTATCGCAATCCATCTCAGCTCCGAGAGGGCAAGGTGCTGGTGGTGGGGGTCGGCAACTCTGGCGGCGAGATAGCAATGGAGGTTGCGACCCGGCACGCGACCTCGCTGGCGGGAAAGGAGGTCGGTGTCGTCCCCTTCCGCATCGACAGCCTCATCGCGCGGCGCGTCGTGTTGCCGCTGCTGTTCCGGTTCATCGCGCACCACCTGCTGACCGTCGATACCCCGCTCGGCCGGAGGATGCGGCCGAAGCTACTCTCGCACGGCCAGCCGCTCGTGCGGGTCAAGCCGTCGGACCTGGCCGCCGCCGGCGTCGAGCGCGTCGGCAGGGTGGTGGGGGTCCAGAGCGGGCTGCCGGTCCTGGAAGACGGGCGCACCCTCGAGGTGGCGAACGTCATCTGGTGCACGGGATACCGCCCGGCGGTTGGGTGGATCGACCTCCCCGTGTTCGACGCGGCAGGACATGAGCCGCGGCACTACCGCGGGATCGTCGGCGCCGAGCCCGGCCTCTACTTCGTCGGCCTGTTCTTCCAGTACGCGATGTCGTCCGGGTTCCTGCGGGGGGTCGGAAGGGACGCCGAGCACGTCGTCGAAGCCATCGCGGCTCGCGCCCGGGAACCGGTCCGCGGGGACCGCCACTCGGCGGCCGCACGGTGACCGGAGTCCGCGACGGCGCTGGTCGAGCCCGGGCACTCCTCGACCGGGTCATCGGCCTCGCCGACGAGCCGACCGACGACGACGACCTGCGCCTGCGCAAGCGGGTCGTCGTCATCGCCGGTTGCATCCTCGTCGTCGGCCCGCTTCAGCTCCCCGCCCTGGCTCAGGGGCACCCGCTGAGCTGGTACGTGGCCGTGACGATGCCGCTGGTCAGCGCGATCAACCTGGTGGTGCTGGCTCACACCAAGCGCCTCGAGCGCTACGTCAACGTCCTGATCCTGAGCGTCCTGCTCTTCCCGGCCGTCATCGAGGTGTCGCTCGGCGGGCTGGCGGGAGCGAGCGCGGCAGTGGTGTTCGCGTTCCTCGGGCCGGTGTTCGCGCT
>DATKBC010000074.1:0-13337 GCA_035514415.1 Pleomorphomonadaceae bacterium
ATGGGGCCGAAACTATACTGGCCGCCATGGCCCCCGACCGCGCGGCCAAGCCGGCCGTCGAGCTGCTGGAGCTACGGGTCCTGGAGGGGCCGAATCGGTTCACGAACCGGCCGGCGATCAAGCTCGAGTTCCAGGGGGACCCCGGGGCGGTGATGGGCGTCGCCCGCGCCGCCGGGGAGGCCGTGCGGCGCCTGCACCACGGGCTTGGTGTTCCCGCTCCGCGAGTCGTGTTCCGAGAGTCGGAGGACGGGCGCCGAGCCCTGGCCGTGTTCGCCTGGCGGCGACGGGTCATCGCGCAGGCGATCGCCGGGGCCGCGGTCCGGTTGGCGCTGGGAGGGGCGAGCGAGCGGCGGGAACGGCGGGAGCTGCGGGCCCTGCGAGCCGTGGCCGACGGCCCGCGCCCGGCGCTGCCCACCCCACGGGTCCCGATCGTGGCCATCACAGGCACCAATGGCAAAAGCACCACGACCCGCCTCATCGCCCACGTGGCCAGCGAGGCCGGGATGGTGGTGGGGATGACCAACTCGGACGGGATCTACCTTCGCGGCGAGCTGATCGAGGCCGGCGACTGGACCGGCTTCGGCGGCGCCGGACGAATCCTGGCCGAGCCGGAGCTCGACCTGGCGGTCCTCGAGACGGCACGGGGCGGGATCCTGCTGCGGGGAATCGGCTACCAGCACAACGACGTGTCGGTGGTGACCAACGTCAGCGCCGACCACCTGGGGCTCCAGGGAATCGACACCCTCGACGAGCTGGCGGAGGTCAAGGGCGCCGTCGTGCGCATCACCCGCCGTGGCGGTTGGGCGGTCCTGAACGCGGAGGACCCCCGGGTGTGGGCCATGCGCCTTCGGACGCACGCCCGGCCCTACGCCTTCAGCCTCGACCCGCGGGCTCCCGGGATGGCCGAGGCGCTGCGGGCCGGAGGGCGGGCCGCCGTCCTCCATCGGGGTCATCTGGTCCTCCGACGGCGCGGCGGCCGCGCCATCAGCGTCGCGTCGGCCGCGGATCTGCCGGTGGCGTTCGCCGGCCTGTCCCGGTACAACATCGCGAACGCCCTCGCCGCGGCCGCCGCCTGCGACGCCCTGGGTATCCCCCTCGATAAGATCGCCTCCGGGTTGGCCTCCTTTTCCCAGGACCAGGCGATCAACCCGGGCCGGCTGAACCTGTACGGCCGCCACGGCGTGCTGGTCCTGGTGGACTTCGCCCATAACGAGGCGGGGCTGGCCGGCTTGCTCGACGTCTGCGCGCGGCTGTCCGGCGCGCGCGGCCGCGTCCGGCTGGGGCTGGGGACGGCCGGGGACCGCAGCGACGAAATCCTGCATCAGATGGGTCGGTTGGCGGGTAGCCGGGTCGACGACCTGGTCATCTGCGAGAAGCGGCATTACCTGCGCGGCCGCGACCTGGCCGGGATGAACGCCCTCTTCCGCCGCGGCGCAGCGGACGGGGGCTACGCCGAGCGCATCCCGACCTACCGCACCGAACTCGGCGCGCTGAAGGCCCTTCTGGCGCGCAGCCGGCGGGGAGACGTGGTCGCGGTCATGAGCCACCTGGAGCGCGATGCGATCTTCGCCTGGCTGGCGAAGGCGGCATATCGACCCGTCTCGCTGCCGCGGCTGCGCGCGTTGCTCGCCGCCCGGCGCGTAACTGCCTAGCCGGGCGCCGCCTCAGGCATAGGGTTCTTCCTCGTCATCGACGTCCGCGGAGGTGCCGGCGCCGGGGTCCTCGTCGGCGTTCGCTTCGGTGTCGCCGGCCGGCGTTCCGTGGCGCCGATGCTGGAGCTCCTTCCAGGCCAGGTTGGCGTGGTCCACGCACAGCACGACCAGGTCGCCATCGCGGCCCATGTCAAGCGCCTGGCGCGTCGCATCCAGCTCATCGAGCACCGTCTCGATCGCCCGGCAGCGCGCTCCGTCGCGTATTCCGGCCTCGATGCCCTCGCGGACGAGGTCCGCGGTCGCGCCCCGCTTGCGGCCGCGGGGGTTGGCATCCTCACGGATCACGATCGTGTCGAAGAACGCGGAGGCGACGCGCCCCAGCTCGCGGATGTCGCGGTCGCGCCGGTCGCCGGCGGTGGCGATGACGCCGATCCGGCGCCCCGTCACGAGGGCATGGTGACCATTGGAGGTTTCGGCCGCCAGCGCCTCGATGAACGCGCCGAGGGCGGTCATGGCGTGCGCATTGTGAGCGTAGTCGACCAGCACCCGGTACCCGTCCAACTCGAACAGATTGAGCCGTCCGGGGGCCTGGAAATAGGACGAGGCGAAGGTCCGGAGGCCCTGCCGGATGTCGTGCAGGTGCGCACCGGCAGCCCACGCGGCGGCGGTGGCGGCCAGCGCGTTAACCACGTTCATCCGGGCCCGTCCCTCGAACGTGGCCGGGATGAGGTGGGTCCATACGAGTGGCAGGCTCTTGCGCCCCTGGCGCAGGACGATCATCTCCCCGTTCCGCCCCGGCTCCACGGTGACGGCCCGGCGACCGCGCGATGCCTGGCGACGGAGGGTCTCGTGGTCGGGATTCAGGCTGAAGTAGATGACCGCTCCGGAGCAGGCGGCGGCCATCTTGGCCACCAGCGGGTCGTCGGCGTTGAGGACCGCGGACCCGTCGCGCGGCACCGCCTCCACGATGACCTGCTTGACCGCGGCCAGCTGGCGCAGGCTGGTGATGCCGCCCAGGCCCAGGTGGTCGGCTGCCACGTTCAGCACGACCGCCACGTCGTTCCGCTGGTAGCCCAGTCCCTCCCGCAGGATCCCGCCCCGCGCCACCTCGAAGACGGCGGTGTCGACCAGCGGGTTCTGGAGCACCATCGACGCCGACCTGGGGCCGCTCATGTCCCCCCGCCGGATGACGCGCCCATCGATGAAGATGCCGTCGGTGCTGGTCATCCCGACCTTACGGCCCATGCCTCGCAGGATGTGGTTGATCATCCGCGCGGTGGTCGTCTTGCCGTTGGTGCCGGTGATCGCCACGATCGGGATGCGAGACGCCGAACCGGGCGGAAACAGCATGTCGATGACCGGCTTGGCGACGTACTGGGCCTCGCCTTCGGTCGGGTGCGTATGCATCCGGAACCCGGGCGCGGCGTTGACCTCCACGATGCCGCCCCCGGTCTCGCGGACCGGCACGCTGATGTCGGGGCAGACGAAGTCGATGCCGGCGATGTCGAGCCCGATCACCTTGGCCGCCTGCTCGGCGATCTCCGCGTTCTCGGGGTGGATCTCTTCGGTGCGGTCGATGCTGATCCCGCCGGTGCTCATGTTCCCGGTCCGCTTGAGGTACACCCGCCGTCCTCGTTTGGGGACCGTGTCGAGGGCGTGGCCCTGCTCTGCGGCGTAGGTCACCGCCTCCTCATCCAGCATGATCCGGGTCAAGACCTTCTCGTGACCGATGCCGCGTCGTGTGTCGGCGTTCGTGATCCCGACCAGCTCCGCGACGGTGTGCTTCCCGTCCCCATCCACGTGGGCGGGCACTCGCTGCGCGACCGCGCGCAGCACCCCGCCGATGACCAGGCAGCGGTAGTCGTTGCCGACCAGGAACGACTCGACCACCACCCCGCCGTAGCGTGACTCACCGCGGGCGGACGGGTACGCCGTGCGGACGGCCGCCTCATCGGACAGGTTCAGCATCACCCCACGCCCGTGGTTGCCGTCGATCGGTTTCATGGCGACCGGGTACCGGACCCGGCCCGCCGCGACCACCGCCTCATCGACGCTGCGCACCACCGCGGCGCGAGGCACCGGCACGCCGGTGGCGGCCAGCAGGCGGTTGGTGAGCTTCTTGTCCTGCGCGATGTCCACCCCGAGCGAGCTGGTGTGGGAGGTCATCGTGGCCCGGATCCGCTTCTGATGGCGGCCGTGGCCGAGCTGAACCAGGGACGCGTCGTTGAGCCGGATCCAGGGAATGTCACGCAGGTTTGCCTCGTCCAGAATGGCCTGGGTGGAGGGCCCGAATGCCGCCCGCTCGGCGAGCCGGACCAGCTGCTCGAATTCCGCGGCGTAGGAGAACGCGGCATCCGGCTCGACCAGGTGGTTGACGAGTCGAACTGCGAGGCGACCGGCGGCCAGGCCGACGCTCTCCTCGGCGTAGGAATAGATGACGTGGTACCGGCCCGGCTGTCCGGTCGATCGCGTCTTTCCGCGCCCGACCTCGGTACCGGCATCGCGCTGGATCTGGAGCGCGATGTGCTCCGCCACGTGGCCCAGCCAGGTGCCGTCTCGGAGCCGGTCCTGGAAGCCGCCCGGACGCCCGGTTCCGCAGGAGTGCTGCGCCACTCCAGGGACGACCGCCAGCAGGCGCTCGGCGAATCCCGGCAGGCGGTTGGTGGGCCACTCCTCCAGCGGGCCGAGGTCGACCACCAGCTTGATGGTCGGCTCGTAGGACCAGTAGTTCGGTCCCCGGTAGACGCGCTGCTCGACGATGCGGAGGGTGCCGCCCGGGCCCTGGGCCTCGGACGCTGCGGGGCGGCGCGGGCGTCGGCGGCCGGAGGCGGGGGCGCGGGTCACTCGCTGGCTTCCTCGAGCGGCCGCGATCGGGTCTCGCGCCGACGCGCGCGCTCCGGCGCGCTGTCATCGGCCCCCTCGGCGGCAAGGCGCCGGATCAGGCGCCGGGTCCGCTCGCCCGCGGCGTGCACCGCGGCCAGCTCACGGTCGGTGGCGTCGACAGGTCGGAGGGTGGCGCGCAGCTGACGGCGGCGGAGGTCGAATCGGTATCCCGACGGCAGGCTGTGGAGGATGACACCGCTGACCATGATCGGCCGATAGCGCTTGGCCTCGTAGGCGTCGGTTTGAAGTCTGGCGGGGTCGAGGATCGTGACCGATCCCTTCCCGATGACCTCCAGCACGCCGCTGGGTCCGACGACCGCCGCGGTGTCCTCGTCGATCCCAATCCCCAACAGGCCCGGCGAGAGGGCAACCAGCGCGAGCAGGCGCCCGATCCGGTTGCGCTGTTCGAAGTGCTGATCGATGACCACCCCTGGCAGGAGGCCGAGCCCGGCGCTCATCTGGGTCATGCGCTGCTTGGGAGTGGCACCGCCCGCTCCGAAGGCGACCATGTGACTGGCCATGGCCGACGCGCCGGCACTCGTCCCGGCCACCACCAGCCCATGACGGTGTCGTTCGGCAATGGCGCGGCCCAGCCGGGTTCCGCCCACCACGCTCGACAACCGCAGCTGGTTGCCGCCGGTCAGGAATACGGCGGTCGCGTCGCGCACCAGCTCGGCTGCGCGGAGCGTGTTCGCCTCCTCGCGGAGTAGCGGACGCAGGCTGACGACCTCCGCTGCCCCGAGCGCGCGGAACAGCGAGGCGTACAGGTCGGTCGCCTCCTCGCCCAGCGAGGAGGCGGTCGAGACGATCAGGATCCGCGCCTCGGGTCCCCCGGCCAGGGTGATGAAGCGGGTCAGGATCGTTCGATGCCGAAGCTTGTCCTCCGCGCCGCCGATGATCACCAGCTGGCCGGCGCGGGGCCGCGCTTGGCGGGCGGTCGCAGCCATATGTACAGGAGCATAGCAACCCCGACCCCGCCTGCGGACCCGTACACTCGTGGGATGGCCTCGTCGGCGGACGTCCTCTATCAGGAGCTCGATTACTACGCCGTGCTCGACGTGGACCCCGACGCGAGCGCCGATCAGCTGCGGGTCGCATTCCGTCGGGCGGTCCTCCGTCACCACCCCGACCGCAGCGGCGCGCCCGCTGGATTGGCCACGCGTCGGACCTCGCTGCTTAACCGGGCCTGGTCCGAGTTGCGCGACCCGGTTCGCCGTCGGCAGTACGACGGCGCGCTGTCCCGTGGCGTGGCGGGCACCCTGGCCTGGCCGGTGGCGCTCGGGGAGCCGCTGCCGGCAGGATCGCGGCGCGTGCGCCGCCCGGCGCGGAGGGCCAGCGAACCCGCTGAGCCCAGCCCGTGGCATCAGCCTGCCTGGCGATCGGTGGCTGGATTCCGGGTCCCGGCGGCGGTCTTCCTGGCCGATCCCGACGCCCAACGGCGCTGGATCGTGGAGCATTTCATCGACGGTCAGGACTGGCGGGACCACCGCGAGCGGTACTGGCTGCGATTCGCGGCCACCTACTACCGCGAACGAGGCCGGCTCGAGGACTGGGCCGGCATCGCGGAGCGCCTGGTCGAGGTGGACCCGTCGTTCGACACCCTGGCCCGCTCTGGGCTGCGCGAAGCGTACGTGGCCACCGACCGTCACCTGGCCGGCGCCACGTTCCTGGCCGAGCTCGGTGGCCGGTGGCCCGATGGGAGCGCCCCGCGTGCGTGGCTCGATCGCGAGCAGCGCGCCCTGCTGGTCGATTATCGGGAGCGGCACGTGCGTCGGGGGCCGTCGGCCGAGCGGGCCGCGAATGCGGATCTCCTGCTCGACTATCTCGACGGCCTCGCCATGGAGCCGACCTTTGCCGACCTCCGGGTGGCCCATCTCGCGCACCGTCGGGCCGGGAACCGCGAGCGCGCGGTGGCCATCCTCGACCGTCTCCTGGCGGCGCCGGTCGTCGACGGCGACGGGTGGTACGCGCGGGTTCAGCTCCTGACCGAGGCGGGCCAGCTGGAGCGGGCGTCCACGCTGCTGGCCGAGATCGCCCGTGGTGAACACCCCGACGCACTGGATTCGCGCGTCGTCCGCGGACAGCCATCGCAACGAATCTCGCGAGCGCGTGACCGGCTGGTCCGCGCGCAGCGCCGCGCACCGGGCTAGTCGTCGGCGGGCCGAACCACCTCGATTGGTCCCAGGTCTGCCGCCTCGAGATCGCGTCGCACGCGAGCCGCATCCCCGGCCAGCACGATGAGCGCCGTGGCCGGCCGGAGCAGATCGACCGCCGCGTCGTGAACCTGGACCGGGCCCACGGCCTCGATCCGGTCGCGGTAGGTCGCCCACCAGTCGTGGTCCAGTCCGTACACGGCGATCGGCTCGATCCCCGCCGCCGCGCCTCCCGTCGTCTCGAAGCGGAGCGGGAAGACACCGATCAGGAAGTCGATCACCTCGCGCAGCTCCGCGTCATCGGGCGGAGCTGCCTGCATCCCCTCCACCAGGGCCAGAGTCTCACGGACCGCGTCCGCGGTGACCTCGGTCTGCACCGCCGCGCGCGCGCTGAATGGTCCGGCCGCCCGTCGCATGTCGAAGGCCGCCCGTGCGCCGTAGGTGTACCCGAGCTCCTCGCGCAGCCGCTGGTTGAGGCGGCTGCTGAACGTGCCGCCCAGCACGGCAGCCATGACGAGGGCCGGGAAGTAGTCCGGATGGCCCCGCTCGATGCCGACATGGCCGACGCGCAGCTCGCTCTGGACCGACCCCGGCCGGTCTACGACCACGATCCGCCGGCCGCCCTGGTCGGCCACCTGAATCGTCCGGTGGCCCGGGCTCGTCCCGTCCCAATCACCCAGCGTCGCTTTTGCCGCGCCCACGACCTCGTCGACCTCGACCGGGCCTGCGACCACGAGATGGGCACGGTCCGGTCGCCAGTGCTGCGCGTGATGGGTTCGGGCCTGCTCCACGGTGAGGGGTTCGACGGTCTCCGGCGTGCCGGCCGACAGGCGCGCGTAAGGGGAGTCATCGGCGTAGACGGCGCGCAGGAACCACTCGTCCGCCAGGCGTCCCGGCTCGGAGCGGGACTGGAGGATGTCGGCCAGTCGCTCCTCACGCAGGCGGTCGAACTCGCCCTCATCGAAGCGCGGCTCCCGGACCATCTCGGCCAGCAGCTCGAGACCGGCCGGGTAGCGGTCGGTCAGGGAACTGAATCCGGCGCGCGCGACGTCCCACGATGAGTCAGCGAAGATCTCGATCCCCAGCTGTTCGGTGGCCTCCGCGAATGCATGGCCGTCCAGGCGCCGCGTGCCGGTGACCAGCGTCTCGGCGGTCAGGGCTGCGATGCCGCCATCCGGCTCGGATTCGGCGGCGGCCCCGCCGTCCACCAGGAGCTGAACGCTCACCAGCTCCCGGTCGGGAAGCGGCACCACCCACAGCGTCAATCCGTTGCCCAGCGGGCGGTGCGTGAAGTCGGGGAAGTGATACGGGCGCGGCGTGCCGGGCGCCGGGCGGAGCGCGTTGGGCGGGGTCACGCCGCATCCTCCGCGACGTCCTCGGCCGGGACGTAGGTCAGCACCATGCGGTTGTCTGCCCCGGTCCGCTCGGCCATTCCCTGCCGAACCTGCCCTGCGGTCACCGCGTCGTAGCGATCGATCTCGGTGTTCACCATCTCTGGCCGATCGAAGAGGCAGGCGTATTGGCTGATCCGATCGGCGCGTTCACCGACTTGCTCCAGGCTGCTCTCCACCGCTGCGGCGTGGAGGGTGCGAACCCGGGCCAGCTCGTCATCGGCCGGTCCTTCGGTCGCCAGGCGACCGATGTCGTCCAGGAGTTGGGCTTCGAGGGTGTCGACTTCGATCTCAGGTCGCGCGGTGGCCCACACGGCCAGCACGGTTGAGCCGCCGGCCCACGGGAACACGAAGGCGGCCACGTCGGCGGCCAGCTGGCGCTCGCGCACCAGGGACCGGTACAGACGGGAGGCGCGACCGGTGCCCAACAGATCGCTGACCACATCGAAGGCCTGGTGGCCGTCCGTCCCGAACGGCGGAATGCGGTATGCGACGTGGACCCGCGGAAGCTCGACCTGGTCGGGGACCACCTCCCGGACCTCGCCTCCCAGGCGGTCGGGGACGTCCATGGCCGGCGAGGGCGGCAGGTCCGGGTTGGCCGGGATGGGTCCGAAATGACGCCCGATGGCGGCCAGCGCGGCGTCGGAATCGAAATCCCCGGCCACGGTCAGAACCGCGTTGTTGGGGGCGTAGTAGGTGGCGAAGAACCGGCTCACGTCCTCCAGCGACGCAGCCGAGAGGTCTTCCATGGAGCCGATGGTCGAATGGTGGTAGGGATGGCCCTCCGGCCACAGCAACGCCTGCATGCGCTCCTCGGCGGTGCCATACGGCTGGTTGTCGACCGACGAGCGCCGCTCGTTCTTGACCACGTCGCGCTGGTTGTCGAGCTTCTCCTGGGTCATGGCCGGCAGCAGGCTGGCCATACGGTCCGATTCGAGCCACAGGGCCAGCTCCAGCTCATGGCTGGGGAGCGTCTCGAAGTAGTTGGTCCGATCGGTCCAGGTCGAGGCGTTCAACGTGCCGCCCACGCCGTTGACCATGGCGAAATGCTCGCCCTTGGCCACGTTGGCCGAGCCCTGGAACATCATGTGCTCGAACAGGTGCGCGAAGCCGGTCCGCCCCCGCTCCTCGTGGCGACTGCCCACGTCGTACCAGAGGTTGACGGCCACGATCGGGGTGCGCCCATCCGGCGACAGGATCACGCGCAGGCCGTTGTCCAGCCGGTGCCGGCGGATGGGAATCTGTGCCACGGCGTGCCTCGCGAGCTTGAGAGGCGAACGGAACGGGCCCGCGGTGAGACCGTCGCGACGCCATGGATTCGGATGGTGAGCGCCCAGGGATTCGAACCCTGAACCTAGTGATTAAGAGTCACTTGCTCTGCCGTTGAGCTAGGCGCCCGCCGGATGATGCCCGACCCGGGGCGCGCCAGCAACTACTGGGCGGGTCGCCCCGGGCCGCCACCGGGCTCCGGCGCGTCGCCGTAATGCTGGTCCACGAATCGGTCCATCAGATCGGTGTCGACCTCATCGAGGTACAACAGCCAGGTCCAGGCCAGGATGGCGATCGGGTGGCCGAAATCCGGCCCCGGCCAGGGAGCGACCAGGACCTTGAAGCGCTCGGTCCCGTTCCACGACCGGGTGTAGGTCTCCAGCGCGTCGATCTGCTCGGCGGTGACCTGGTCGGCCTGGTACCAGATCACGATCCCGCCGTGCTCGAGGTTGTGGATGACCGGCTCCTGGGGTTGGCCGCTCGTATAGACGCCCCATCCGAGTGGCGTGTCCCAGTGCGGGCCGGAGGCGGCTGGCGTCGACGAATACGGACCGCCCGCGGTCCCGGTGGCGATGTGGGTCTGGCCGTCCATGGCCTGCGCCACGCCGACGGACTCCGACGCGCCGGGCGCCAGGAGCGCAAAGATGAGGATCGCCGACAGGCCGGCGATGACGAGCGCCCCGATGCCGACGATGGCCAGGGTCGTCCCGCTCAGCCGGCTGGCGCCGTTCGACCCCACGCGGCGCCCGAGGGCAGCCTCGCTGGCGCGGGTCCGGCGCTGGGGGGACGACGTTCGGCGGCGGGTCATGTGGCGGGTCAGGATAGCCGAGCCCGCTCCGATGGTCCGGGCAGGGGAATTGGAGAGGCGTTGATAGAATCGGCGGGCCGTGGCCGCCCAGACGCCTGAACCGAAAGGGATCCGGGGCCTTCTCAGCCTGCTCATCGAGCAGGTTTCCGAGCTGGCCCGGCTCTATTTTGCTGCCGCCCGCCAGGAGGTCGGCGAGGGCCTGAACCAGTTGAAGGTTGCCGCGGTCCTGGGCGGGATCGCGTTGATCCTGATCGCGCTGGCGGCCGTGGTCCTGGTTGTGCTGATGGTCTCCGTCATCAGCGCCGTGTTCGGGATAGCCATGTGGACCGCCGCCCTGATCGTGCTGCTGGGCCTGCTGCTCCTGGCTGCCCTGTGTGGCTGGCTTGCCTATCGGCGCCTCCGACATGCCAGACTGATGCCGGAGGAGACCATCGCCGCCGCCAGAGAGGATCTCGAGTGGGCGCAACATTGGACGAAACGCGGGTAGAGCTCGCGGCTCAGCGAGCACAGGTGCGCGCCACCGCCGGGCGGCTGGAAGCGGCCACCCGGCGCGCATTCGACCTGCGCGCCAGGCTCCGCCAGCACCCGGTCCAAACCGCGGCCGTGGCCGTGGGCCTCGCGTTCGTCCTGCTCGGTGGGCCGCGGCGCACCATTCGCCAGATCCGGCGCGCCCTGGGAGGTTCGGCCGAGGCTGAGCGCGCGTATGCCGCGCTGCCCGGTTCCCTGCGCGCGCTGGTCGACGCGTCCGCGTCGGGCGGGAAGGACCGGGAGGAAGCCCGGCGCCAGCTGGCGATGGCCCTTCACGCCTGGCGCGAGGACCCGAAGAATCGAAAGCGCGCCGCGAAGCTGGTGAGCGAGACCCTCGCCCCGCCGGGGCCGGGACGCGCCTTCTGGTCTGCCGTCGAGATCGCAGGGGTGACGGCCGCGGCGATCGTCGCGCGACGGGTGGTGGCGCGCCGGCTGGCGGAGGATCCGAAATCGCGGCCACCTTCTGCCGGCCCGAAACCCGAGGCGGCCCCTCAGACCGATCGCTACTCCGGGTGGTCCGGGCAGGGAGGCACGCCCGCCGGACCGGCCAAGCCCACGCTGCAGCCGACCAAACCCGCCAAGGAATCGGCGAGCCCCGCTCGAAAGCCGTCCTGACCCGATTGGGTCGTATGCCGCGGTTGGTTTGCTGGACTCCGCGCCGAGCACCCTCGTTCGGGCGAGTGGCGGAACGGCAGACGCGCCAGCTTTAGGAGCCCTCCGGGCCCGAGCGGGCAGCCGGTGAGCCTCTCCCGTTAGTGGAAGTAGCCGGTGACGTCGAGGATGAGGTCGGTGGTGGTGCCGCTCGTCCCGACGTAGATCAGGGCGACAGTCCCAGTTGGTGACAGTGGTGCGGTGATCCCGTTGGCTCTCGTGTCGGCGGCCGGGAAGTTCAGGGTGGACGTGCTCCCCGGGCTGGCGGTCGGCTGCTCGGTCAGGGCGACCCAGCCCGCCGAGCGCGCATTGACGACGGTCAGATTGCCGGTGATCGCGGCCGCGGTTGACGGGACGGCGCCGCCCGGAACGACGGTCAGCACCCTGGGGGTCCCTGAGACGAACGGCCCGGCCATTCCGGTGATGAAGCGGCTGTCGAGCACCCGGCCCGGGACGAGCGGCACAAATCGTGCCCCGGCGAGATCCGCCAGGTAGTAGCCAGTCACGTCGAAGACCAGATGGGTCGACGCGCCCGAACTCCCGTGGTAGACCGCGCTGAGCGTCCCGCCCGATCCCAGCGCGACGGTGAGCCCGTTGGCTCTCGTGTCGGCGGCCGGGAAGTTCAGGGTGGAGGTGGTTGGCGAGCCGACCGGGTCCGGGGTCACGGTCACCCAGCCGCCGCTCGTCTGGCCGGTGACGGTGACGTTCCCGGTGATCGCCACCGCGGCCGCCGGGATGCCGTTGCGGCCGGCGACCTGCCAGGTCCGTGGCACTGCGGTCGCGAACGTCCCGGTAAGCCCGTTCGCCACCCGGGTGTCGAGGCTGCGGACCGGCGCCAGCGGCCGGTAGGTGGCCCCGGCGTTCGAGGCGAGGAAGTAGCCGGTCACGTCGAAGATGAGTTGGGACGTCCGCCCGGGCTCCGCCGCATAGACGGCCGACAGGCTGCCGCCAGGCCCGAGCGCGATCGTGACGTTGTTGGCCCGGGTGTCGCCGACCGGGACATTCACCGTCGACGGCGAGGCGCTGAGGCTGGGAGTTGGAGACACGGTCACCCAGCCAGCCCCTGTCTGGCCGGTCACCGTGACGTTGCCAGTTACCGCCACCGCATTGGCCGGCAACCCGTCGACGCCCGCCACCTGCCAGGACCGGGGCACACCGGCCGCGAAGGCGCCCGACAGCCCGTTCCCGAACCGGCTGTCCAGCACCCGTACCGGGCTGACCGCGACGAACGTGGTCTCTATCGGCGGCGGCGGGCTGGTCGGGTAGCCGATCCGGCCCACGACGCCTCCACTCCCGCGGGCGAGGTAATAGAGGTTGCCGTCAGGTCCGACCTGCAGGTCGACCGGCGAGTCGATCCCCGTCGCGAAGGTGCTGATCGCATAGCCGTTGGCCGGGTCGATCCGATAGATCGAGTTGGCGCACAGGTCGGCGAAGAAGTAGCTCCCGACGTAGGACGCCGGGAACTGGACGGCGACGGGGTTGTAGAAGGCGCCGCCGGCAATCGCGCACCCGTCAACCGGGCCATTGCCATGGCCATAGGCGAAAACGGGCCCGCGATGCCCCGGCGTGCTCGTTGGACCTTCAGAGGCCGGCCAGCCGTAGTTCGAGCCCGCGATTCCGTCGTTGATCTCCTCCCACGTGCCCGCCCCGACGTCGTTGATGAACAACCGACCCGTGCTCGACTGGAACGCGAATGTGAACGGATTCCGAAGGCCTATCGCCCAGATCGACCGGTTGATGCCGCTGGTCGAGCCGTAGAACGGGTTGTCGGTCGGGATCGAGCCGTCGCGGTTGATCCGGAGCAGCTTCCCGAGGGTATTGGCCAGGGTTTGGGAGTTGGACGAAACGGCATTCTCGCCGACGGCGACGTAGAGCTTGCCGTCGGGCCCGAAGTGAATCGCACCTCCGTTGTGATTCGTCGCCGAGAGGTTAGGGAGATCGAGGATCACAATCTCGCTCCCCGGCACCGCGACGTCGCCGTTCGCGGTAAACCGGCTGACCC
>DATKBC010000075.1:0-8741 GCA_035514415.1 Pleomorphomonadaceae bacterium
TTCGAGCAGCCCCTCCGCCTGTCGCATCTCTCCGATGGCGGCCAGACCCTCGGCTTCGACCATCATCGTGATCGAGCGCCGGCGCTCCACCCCACGCGGCCGAACCGCCGTGACGGCCTCGTAGGCGGCCACCGGCCGACCGGAGCGCCACAAGGTCTCGGCCAGCAGGGCGCGCGCCGCATCCAGCTCCTCGGGGTTGCGGCCGGTCGCCTCCAGGGTCGCGATCCGGCGCCGCAGGGTACCTTCCACGACGCCGTACTGGGCGGCGTCCATCTGGGCCCGGGCCAGGGCCAACTGGTCCGGAACGAGGTCGATCCCGGTTTCGATGGTCATGCCGCTAGCAGGGCCTCAACCCGGCGGCGTCCCCGGAACGGCCCCAGCAGCACGATCCGCGCCAGGCTGGGTCGGAGGTAGGCCCGCGCGACGCGGAGCAGGTCATCCGACGTGACCGCCTCGAGGCGCTCCACCACCTCTTCGACGGTGAGGATCCGCGGCAGGAGGCTCTCGCCGGTGCCAAGCCATGCGGCCACCGCGCTCGACTCCTCGAGGCGCAGCTCGATCCGCCCGCGGGTGTAGGCACGCGCCCGTTCGAGCTCGGACAGGGGGACCGGTTCCTGGACGACGCGCTCCAGCTGCTCGAGCGCGGCGCGGATGATCGCCGTCGACTGTGTGGGATCGAACCCGGCGTGAATGCCCACCGTGCCGCAATCGGCGTACGAGGTCGCAAAGGTCCCGATGTCGTACGCCAGGGAGCGCCGTTCCCGGAGCTCGACGAACAGGCGGCTGCTCATCCCATCCCCCAGGACCGCGCCCAGCAGGTCCAGGGCCCAACGGTCCGGGTGGGTGCGCGAGACGCCGGGCATGCCCAGGCACAGGTTGCCCTGGCTCAGGCGTCGGAATGCGACTCGGACGCTGCCGGCGGAGGTCGGCCGCGGCGGAGAAAGGCCCGCCGCCTTCCGGCCCCGCGCGCGCCGGCCGGACTCGACGCCGTACGCCCGACCGTCCCCTGACCCTGTGCGGTCGAACCAGCTTCGGGCGGTGCGACGTACCGTCCGGTGGTCGATCGCCCCGGCCACCGCCAGCACCATGTGCTCGGGGGTGTACCAGCGGCGCCAATGGCCCACCACGGCGGCGTGCGTCGTGCGCCGCACGCTGCGCGGCGTGCCCGCGATCTCACGACCCAGTGGGTGGGTGCCGAACAGGAGCTCATCGAACAGGGCGAAGACATGGTCCGAGGGGGAGTCGACGTAGGCCCGGATCTCGTCGACCACGACCGGCTTCTCGGCCACCAGGTCCGCGGGCCGGAGGAGCGGGCGCAGGACCAGCTCGGCGACGACGTCGAAGGCGCGGTCGGCGCGGGTCCGCGGGACCCGGGATGAGTACACGGTCAGCTCACGGTCGGTCGACGCGTTGACCGTCCCGCCGCAGGCCTCGATGGCCTCCGACAGGGCCCCCGGGGCCGGGTAGGCCCGGGTCCCCTTGAACGCCAGGTGCTCGACCATGTGCGACAACCCGGCCTCGCCATCGGCCTCGTGGCGCGAGCCGACGCCCACGAACAGGGCCACCGACACCGATCGGGTATGCGGCATCGCCTGGCTGACCACGCGGAGTCCGTTGGGGAGCACGCTGCGCTCGTGGGGCGGAGCGCCCCGCTTAGCCGTCCTCGTCCTCGTCGGAGGCATCGGGCGACTTGAGGAGCTCCATCTGGATGAAGTCCGGATCGAGCGCCAGGTCGTCCGGCGCGGCGGCCGGCGCCCGCATCGGCGCCTCGTCCTCGATGCCGATCTCGGTCGCCGTCTGGGCGAACTCGATGACCACCTTCTCAGAGCCGATGACCAGGGTGTAGGTCAGCAGCTGGTCGGAGGTGGTGTCGAACTGGAGGTAGTCGAACGAATCGAGGTTGAGGCAGATGGCCAGCGGCGTGAAGTAGGACGCGATCTCGGGGTGGTCAACCACCAGTCGCTCGACCCAGCCGGTGCCGCCACTGGCGACCTGGTTGCCGCGAAAGTAGCTGTACGTCACCGTCTGCTTCAGGAGCGGACGCAGGATGTTGTAGATGTCGCTCTTGTCGGTGACCAGACCGGTATTGATATAGAGCTTGGCGCGCGGTTCGGGCGTGGGCTCCATCGGTCTCTCCTGCGGGGTCTGGCGGAGTCTAGCATCGGAAGGAGCGCTCGAAACGGCTGTTACGATGTCCGACTGATGCGACTGTTGGCCGCCGATATCGGCAACACGAACACCGGGGTTGGGCTCTTCGACGACACGCTCATGGTCGGCTCCTGGCAAGCCGAGACCGATGCGCAGGCCACCGAGGATGAGCTGGCCGCCATGCTGTCGGGCCTGTTGGCTCTGGACGGGCATCGCCTGGACGGGTTGGATGCCGCGGCGCTGGCATGTGTCGTGCCCGCGCTGGTCCCGACCTGGCGACGGATGCTGGCCCGCCGCGGGGGCGTGGAGTCGATGGTCGTGGACGCGGCCGGGCTGAGCGGCATCCTGGAAATTGAGATCGACCGCCCCGCGGAAGCCGGCGCCGATCGGCTGGTGAACGCCCTGGCGGCACGCCAGGAGTTCGGCGGCCCCGCCATCGTGGTGGACCTGGGAACGAGCACCAACTTCGACGTCGTGAGCGCGGAGGGCGCCTATCTCGGTGGAGCGATCGCTCCCGGGCTCGGGATCTCCGTCGACGCCCTGGTGGGTCGGGCCGCGAAGTTGCCTCGTATTGAGCTGCGGCGCCCGCCGCGCGCCATCGGCACCAACACCGTGCACGCCATGCAGAGCGGAACCGTGAACGGCTACATCGGACTGCTGAGCGGCCTGCTCGCCGCCCTGCGCGGGGAGCTGGTCGAGCGCTCGCCGGCCGACGCCCGGGTCACGGTGGTGGCGACCGGCGGTTTCTCGCTCCAGCCATGGCTGGCCGAGGTGCCCGGCATCGACCACGTGGAGCCGGAGCTCACCCTGCGCGGGATCCGCTATGCGTATGAACTCATCTCCGCCCGGACGGGCGCGCGGGCCGGCGTGGCCGGGGCCGACGGGAGCCCGGCGTGACGGACGCCACGAACGGGACGCTGGTCGGCCGCCGGGTGGTGGTCGGGGTCAGCGGCAGCATCGCCGCCTACAAGGCCGCGGTCCTGGTCCGCCAGCTGATGAACGCGGGCGCGATCGTGGACGTGGCCATGACGCCGGCCGCAACGGCATTCGTGACCCCGCTGACATTTGCCTCGCTCACCCACCGCCCGGTGATCACCGACGTCATGGCGCTCGACCCCGACGCGCACATCGCCCACGTCGAGCTGGCCGAGGCGGCGGACGCCATCGTCCTGGCCCCGGCCACCGCCAACCTGGTGGGCAAGCTGGCGGCCGGGCTGGTGGACGATGCGGTGACTGCCATCGTGTGCGCCAGCCGGGCCCGGGTGGTCGTGGCGCCGGCCATGGACGCGGGGATGTGGACCCATCCGGCCACGCAACGCAACGTCGAGACCCTGCGCGGCTTCGGGTACCTGGTCGTGGAGCCGGAGGTCGGGGCGCTGGCGTCGGGCCTGACCGGGATCGGGCGCCTGGCGGAGCCGGAGACGGTGCTGGCCGCGGTCGAGCGCCTGTTCGCCCGAGCCGGCGACCTGGACGGGCTGCGGGTCGCGATCAGCGCCGGCGGGACGCGGGAGCCCATCGATCCGGTGCGATTCATCGGCAACCGGAGCAGCGGCAAGATGGGAGTGGCCCTGGCCGAGGCGGCTCGTGACCGAGGCGCGGCGGTGACCCTGGTGGCAGGCGCCCTGTCGGTGACCGCGCCGCGCGGGGTGAACGTGGTGGACGCCACGACCGCGGCGACCATGCGCGAGGCGGTGCTCCGCATCGCGCCGGCCGCCGACATCCTGGTCATGGCGGCCGCGGTGTCCGACTACGCCCCGGCCAAGCCCAGCGGCCGCAAGATCAAGCGCAGTGCCGGCGGCCTGCGCCTGGAGCTCGTCCCCAACCCGGACATCATCGCCGAGGTCGGCGAGATGCCGGACGATGTTCGGCCGTTCCTGGTTGGCTTCGCCGCCGAGAGCGACGAGCTGGAAGCCAACGCCACCGGCAAGCTGCGCGACAAGGGCCTGGACCTCATCGTCGCCAACAAGGTGGGTGGTCCGTTCGACGCCATCGGCTCCGAGGAGAACAAGGTCGTCGTGTTCGGCGCCGAGGGCGCCCTCACCGACTGGCCAATGCTCCCCAAGCGCCAGGTCGCCGAGCGGCTGTGGGACCTCATCGCCGATCGCTATCGGGCCCGTCCCCCGGTCCGCCCGACCCCGAGCCCCGCCCGGTCCTCTCGCTCGCGCACCGCGCGTCGCCCCCGCCCCTAGGACGCGTAGAGCGTGGAGGTCGTCCGCGGCGTCGACGAGCTGCGGGACGCGATCCTCGAGCTCCGAAAGGCGGGGCATGCCATCGGCTTCATCCCCACCACCGGCCTGGTGCATTCGGGCCAGCTGTCGCTCGTGCGTCGCTCGCGTGAATCCGACGGCGGGGTGGTGGTCAGCAACCAGGCCGATCCAACCGGGGCCGCCGCCGAGGAGGATCGGCTGCTGGCATTGCTGGAGAAAGAAGGCGTGGATGTCGCATTGCTCCCTTCGCACCAGACCGTGGACCCGCTGCACGTCACCCGGGTCACGGTGGACGGGCTGACCGGCCGGCTGGAGGGCGCGTCACGACCGGGCTACCTCGACGAGGTGGCCACCACCACCATGCGCCTCCTCCACCTGGTGGGGCCGGCTCGCCTGTACCTGGGCCAGAAGGACGCTCAGCGGGTGGTGGTCGTGCGGCGCATGTTGCGCGACCTGTTCGTCAACGTCGAGCTGGTGGTGTGCCCGATCCTCCGCGACCCGGACGGCCTGGCCGTATCCGCGGCCAACATGGGGCTGTCGATCGAGGAGCGGCACGCGGCGACCTGCCTGTATGCCGCCATCGCCGCGGCTCAGGCCGCCCACGAGTCCGGCGAACGGTCAGCCGAGGTGCTGCGGGCCAGGATGAACGAGCACATCGGCGCCGAATCCCTGGCCCGCGTCGACTACGTGAGCGTCGCGGACGCCGTCACGCTGGCTGAGCTGTCGCGTCTGGACGGGCCCGCGCTGGCCATGACCGCGGTCTGGATCGGCCGCTCGCGGCTGACCGACAACGTGCCGCTGGGCTGAAACGCGAAAGTACTACTGACCGGGGCCCGCGGATGGGTAGGATGGGTTGGGGAGGCCGGCGAGTGCCCACGTCCGGCCTCCTTTTTCCTATGGGCTGCGCCTCGCCGCGGCCTTCGTGACGCCTCCACTTTCCGCCGCCGCGGCCCGCAGCGCCGCCTTGTGGGCCCGCTTCTGCGACTGGTAGCGCTCCAGCGCCTCCGGCGTGTCGACGTCGCCCAGGGTAGGCCAGGTCGGCAGGCGCTCGGCCAGGCCCGGCAGCTGGACCCCGAACCGGCGTGACAGGATGGCGAGCAGCCCGTTCACCTTCAGCTCGCCGATCGATGGAAGGGCGCGCAGGCGAGCCTCGAGATCGGCACCGTCGCGGGCTTCGCGCCAGATCCGGCTGGCATCGCCGTCGTACGTATCAGCGATGACCCGGCACAGCGCTGCCACGCGGCCGGCCATGGACGC
Organism: Pleomorphomonadaceae bacterium; assembly: GCA_035514415.1. Lineage (GTDB taxonomy): Bacteria > Chloroflexota > Limnocylindria > QHBO01 > QHBO01 > DASTEQ01. Next base: position 5,613 of record DATKBC010000075.1, read on the forward strand.
GGGGTACCGATGCAACGCGGGGCGATCACGGAAGACGCGCTCCAGCTCGGCCGGGTCCATGGTCGCGATCCGCGTCGGGTCCAGGTGCCCGATGCGGCGGCGCAGCTCCCACGGGCCGTTGAACGCATGCTGGACGGTGACCTGCTGGTCGAGCGCAAAGCCGATCAGCAGCGCCAGCGGATCCTCCCCCAGCAGTCGGTTGGCTTCGGGGTTATCGGTGAAGGGCAGCACGGGCGGCATGGCCGGGTCCTCGCCTAGTCCTCGCGGCCGCCGCCGGTGGATGCGCCTCCGCCGGACCCGCCGGCGCCGGGACCGGCGCGACGCTCGATCCGTTCCACTGCCTCGCGCAGCCGGGCCACCAGCTCGGCGTCCACCATGTCCGACTCCAGGTGCTCCCCCAGCCGCTCCATGAGGTCGGCCGCGATGTTGAGCAGGATGTCGGCGTCGGCGATATAGAACTGCGGCTCGTTGTTGTAGCGGACCAGGGTCAGCCGTCCCTGGAGGCTCGAGCCAGCTTCCCCATGCAGGACCTGGGTCCCGAAGTTGTGGCCCTGGATCCCGTCGGGGTTGTTCAGGAAGTTCAACGCATTGTCGATGGCCAGCCCGAATCGGGCCCGCCAGCTGACAATCCGCTCGCCGATCTCCGGCGCCAGCCCGATCTGCCCCACTTCCTCGAACACCTCGCGGGTGACCGTCAACAGCCCGATGAGGGTCGAGCCCGCCCGGTTGCCGAGCATGACCTGGAGTGATCGCTCCAGGGTGAAGACATCCGAGTCGAACCGGGGGCTGGTGGTGACGTCGGCCAGCAGGTCCTCGACGTTGTCGAGCTGGCCTGCTTCGGACAGGGCGTTGCTGAGGGTCAGGATCTCCTCCCGGAAGAGAAAGCGCTCCTCGTGGTCGAGCATGGGACCTACGGGTACAGCCCCCGCAACGTGGTGGCCTCCGCGACCCGCGACACGGCGAGCATGTAGGCCGCGGTCCGCATGTGGACCTCGTGCAGGTCGCTCATCCGATGGACCGCCTCGAACGCCCGATCCATGATCTCCTTCAGGCTCTCATTGATCCGCGCCTCGGTCCAGAAGAACGACTGCATGTCCTGGACCCACTCGAAGTAGCTGACCGTGACGCCGCCCGCATTGCACAGGATGTCGGGGATCAGGAAAATCCCGCGCTCGTACAGGATCTCATCGGCCTCTGGGGTGGTCGGGCCATTGGCCGCCTCGGCCACCACTTTGGCCTGGATCCGGTCCGCGATGCTGCGCGTGATCTGGTTCTCCAGGGCAGCGGGAATCAGGATGTCGCAGGGGAGGGTCAGCAGCTCCTCGTTGCTGACCGCGTCCGCGCCGGGGAAGCCGGCCACCGTGCCGTGCTCCTGCTTCCAGGCTCCCACCTTGGCCGGGTCGAGGCCGCCCGGGTTGTGGATTGCGCCGGACGAGTCGCTGACCGCGACGATCGTCGAGCCCTCCGCGGCCAGGAGCTGGGCGGCAATGGATCCCGCGTTGCCGTAGCCCTGGATGGCGACCCGGGCCTCGTCCAGGTGCAGGTGCAGGTGGCGGGAGGCCTGCTGCAGGGTGAATACCGCCCCCCGGGCCGTGGCCTCGTTGCGTCCCAGCGAGCCGCCGATGGCGATCGGCTTGCCGGTCACGACGCCTGAGATCGTGTAGCCGTTGTGCATCGAGTAGGTGTCCATCATCCAGGCCATGACCTGGGCGTTGGTGTTGACGTCTGGGGCGGGGATGTCGCGATCGGGACCGATGAGCGGGCTGATCTCGGTCGTGAAGCGCCGGGTCAGGCCCTCCAGCTCGCGCTTGGACAGCTGTTTGGGGTCGACGATGACCCCGCCCTTGCCGCCGCCATACGGGATGTTCACGACCGAGCACTTCCAGGTCATCCACATCGCCAGGGCCCGGACCTCGTCCAGGGTCACGTCCTGGTGGTAGCGGATGCCGCCCTTGGCCGGCCCGCGCGAGAGATTGTGCTGAACTCGGTAGCCGGTGAAGACCTCCACGTGGCCGTCATCCATGGTCACCGGGAAATGGACCGTCAGCTCGCGCTTGGGCACGCGGAGGACCTGGCGTAGGCCCGGATCGAGGTCCAGCATATCGGCGGCCTGGTCGAACTGCTGCTGGGCGACGGCCCAGATGTTCGGCGCCTCGGCGACGGACGAGTGGTCGGTCATGGGTGGCGGACACGCTCCGTGGTGGCGGGCTGGAACGGGCGAAAAAGCGCGCCGATTATACGGGCGGGGCCGCCGCGCGCCTATGCCGCGCGGAGCCGTTGCGCGGAGCCGAGACCCGGCTAGACCATTTCGACGGCCAGGGCCACCGCGCCCCCGCCGCCCAGGCACAGAGTGGCCAGGCCGCGCTTCCCGCCGCGGCGGCGCAGGGCGTACAGGAGCGTCGTCAGGACTCGCGCACCCGACGCTCCGATCGGGTGGCCCAGGGCCACCGCCCCGCCATTCACGTTGACCTTGTCCCAGTCGAAACCCAGGGCGTTGCCGTCGGCCAGCACCTGGGCCGCGAAGGCCTCGTTGATCTCGATCAGGTCGAAATCGGCGAGGGGCACGCCGACCTTGTCCACCAGCCGCTGGACGCCGTCGATCGGTGCCTCGAACAGCCACTCGGGGGCGACGTCGGCCTGCGCGTAGCCCGTGATGCGTGCCATCGCTCGCAGTCCATCGCGCTCCACGACGTCGGACGAGGCCATGACCAGGGCCGCGGCGCCATCGGTGATGCCCGGTGAGTTGCCGGCGGTGACCGTGCCGTCATCGGTCTGAAAGGCGGGCATGAGCCTGGCCAGGGCCTCAGCGGACGTGTCGGAGCGGGGGCCCTCATCGGTGTCGACCACCGTTGGTTCCTTCTTTCCTGGAACCTCGACCGGAACGATCTCATCGGCGAACGCGCCGGAGGAAATGGCCGCCAGGGCCCGCTGATGGGAGCGCAGGGCGAATTCGTCCTGTGCCTCGCGGCTCACATTGTGCTTGGCCGCCACCCGCTCGGCGTGAATCCCCATGTGGACGTCGCACGCGCTGCACCACAGCCCGTCGTAGACGGTGGCATCCACCAGCTCCTGGTTGCCAAGCCGATACCCGGCCCGCGCGCCCGGTAGCAGATAGGGCCCCAGGTTCAT
>DATKBC010000076.1:0-7116 GCA_035514415.1 Pleomorphomonadaceae bacterium
GGCAGTGCGCAGCCGCTCCAAGCGGCGAGTCACCACGTCGAGGTCAGCCACGACGTACTCCAGGTCGAGGTCGTCGACGTCGGCCCACGGGTCGGGCGGACGATCGGCGCTCGGGCTGTCAAAGGCCCGGGCCACCACCAGCAGGGCGTCCGAGTTCCGGATCCGGCCCAGCAGGTCGGGGTCCACGGTGCCGGCCCGGGTCGCGCCGGTCGGGATCGCCAGATCGACGTAGGTCACATCGGCGTACACCGTCTTGCGCGGGTGGAACACTGCCGCCAGGGCGTCGACGCGCTCATCGGGGACCGGGACCACGCCCACGTTGGGTGCTGCGCGACCGGCGGCGTGGCCGGTCTCGCTCGGGTGGCCGCCGAGTGCGGTGAAGACCGTCGTCTTGCCCGATCCGGGCAGGCCGACGATGGCGACCTGCATCGGTCAGACCCCCATGGTCAGTAGCCGGCCTCGAGGTCGACCAGGTTCTCGAGCGGCTGATCCGCGAGATAGCGTTCGAGGTTGGCGACGAAGAGGTCGATGCTGCGCTCGAGGACCCGGTCGGAGGACCACGACGTGTGGGGCGTGATGACCAGGTTGGGGGTGTCGTACAGCGGCGAGTCGGCGGGGAGCGGCTCCTCGTCGAAGACGTCGAGCACCGCCCCGCCGATCCAGCCCGCGGCCAGGGCGCGGCGCAGGGCCAGCTCGTCAACCAGCCGGCCGCGCGCGATGTTGATCAGCCAGGCATGGCCCGGCATTTCCTGCAGCTCGGCCGCACCGATCAGGCCGGCCGTGGTGTCGGTCAACGGGGCGGCGATGACGACCACGTCGGCGATCTTGAGCAGGTCATGCAGGCGCTCGACGCCCCAGACCTCGACGTTCGACAGCTCACCGCTGCCCAACTCCGGGTGACGGCGGGTGGCCACGATCCGGGTCCCGAACGGCGCGAGCAGGCGCGCAATTTCGGCGCCGATGCTGCCGTAGCCGACGATGCCGACCGTCAGGCCGCCCAGCTCCGAGCCGCGCAGCGGCTGCCAGGTCCGCTCCCGTTGGAGGTCGAACAGCTGCGGCAGGCGGCGCGCGATGGCGAGGCACATCATGACGACGTACTCCGCGATCGGCGGCGAGAAGACTCCCCGGGCATTTGTGACCTGCAGGCCCCGTTGCCGGGACAGCGGAGTCACGACCTTGTCCACCCCGGCGGAGATGGAGTGGATCCAGCGCAGGCCGGGCGCGCGTTCGATGACGTGGTCCAGGGCAGCTGCGCCGATGCCGCCGCGGAGCAGGACCTCGGCCTCGGCGAGCGAGGCTTCGGCGTCGCCATGGGCCAGCCCATCACGCGAGATCTGCGTGACCACGACGCCGGGAACGGCCTCGATGCGGGCCACCGTCTCGGGGGTCAGCGGAGCGCCGAAGATCGGAGTGGTCAGGATCCGGACCTTCCGGGGAGAGCTCAGGAGCGGGCCTCCCCCGCGTCTTGCGCGGTGCCCGAGTCTCGTGTAGTGCCCGCCTCGAGTGCATCGGCGCGCGCGAGCCAGCGTTCAGGTGCCCGGATCTCCGCCAGGCTGGGCAGCCACTCGGGCCCACGCCACACGCGGGCAAAGGCGGTCGGGCCGCCGCGGGCCATGACCGCGGCCACGAATCGCTCGCCCTCCGCGTATTGCTCCAGCTTGAGGTCGAGGCCGGTCAATCGCAGGACGACCTGCTCCAGCGGTCCGCGCCGCCGATGGCGTCCCTCGAACCGCTCGTGGAGCTCGTCGAAGCCGGGCAGGATGCGGGCGCCGACGGCGTGCATGACGTGGTTCGAGGCGCCTTCCAGCAGCGACATCAGCGCCTGGGTGTGGCTGAACGCTTCGCGCTGCGCGGGGGTCATGAGGCGCTCCATCCAGTGCCCGTTGCCGCGCGACACGTTGGCCAGCCGGCCCCACAGACCACCGGCATCGGCCGCCAGCCGATGGAGGGTCTCCTCGACCAGGGCCGCGAAATGGGCCCGCAGCCATGGATGGGCCTCGAACTCGTAGGCGTGGGTGACCTCGTGGATGGCGATGAAGGTCCGGAACGCGCTGCGCTCGATGCCGAGGCTGTCTGCGGTGGACGCGACGTTGGCTTCGACGAAGTAGAGCCGCCCGCGGGTCGGCGCCGCGCTCGCCAGGAGGCTGACGTCGTACTGCCCCAGGACCTTGGCGGCCAAGAAGGCCAGCAGCCAGCCGAGCTGATGGTTGCCGAGGCTCCGATTCACGATCCGCGCCAACGACGCGCCGGCGCCACGAGGAGATGATCGCGTCCCCAACAGCTCGGCCTCCAGCCGACCGATGAGGCGCTGGAAGGTTCCGAGGTTGAGGTCGACCCACGCCAGACGGTCGATGACGGCCGGGGGCTCCAAGGGGTGTTCCAGCTGTGCCCCGATCTCGGCGGCCACCAGGGGGGCCACCTGCTCGGCGGCGGCCGCGTAGAACGCCTCGGCGGCGAGGCGCTCCCGAGTGGACAGGCTGCCCGTTCGGGCACCGATCCGGCGCTGCGCGATGGATCGAATGGCCGCCCAGTCCAGCAGGTGGCTGCCGGCGCGGCGCTCGAGCCGTCGGCCGGCCACCGCCACGGTGACTGTCAACAGGCTGCCGAGGATGATCCCCGCCGTCAGGCGCGAGGTGTTCCGTCTCACGCCCCGCAGTCTAGTCGGCGCGGGCCGGCTCCGCGGATGGCAGGTCGATGGCCTCGATGTCCGACAGGTCGCCCCCGAAGACGCGGATGGCCACCGAGCGAAACGCAGCCGGGTCTCCGGTGGTGACCATGCGGTGTGGAGCTGGGGGCACGCCGTTCCGCGGCCCGCTGCGAGCCTGGAGCGCGTCGAGCAGGTCCTCGAGGGCCAGCGCGGTCGTGAAAGCCGAGTCGACGACGCTCACCGCGGGGCCCAGCTGCCGTTCGAAGACCGGACGCAGGAGCGGGTAGTGGGTACACCCCAGGAGCAGGGTATCCAGCTGCCCGTCCTGGGCGCGCAGGGCGTCCAGGTAGCCGGTGACCGCCACTTCGACCTGGGCGCCGGCCAGCTCCCCGGCCTCGACCAGTGGCACCAGGTCGGGGCACGCCTGCTGGCTGACCGTGACCCCCGGATCGGCCTCACCAATGGCTGCCAGGTATGCCCCCGATGCCACCGTCCCGGCGGTCGCCACGACTCCCACGTGCCGGCTGCGCGTGGCGGCGGCTGCCGCGACCGCGCCCGGGCGCACGACGCCCAGGACCGGTATCGCGACCCGCTCACGGACCTGCGGCAGGGCCTGGGCGGTGGCGGTGTTGCAGGCCAGGACCAGGACCTTGGGTCCCTGGGCCATGAGCCAGGCCGCGCATTCCAGGGTGTACCGCCGCACCTCGTCCGCGGGGCGCGGTCCGTATGGGGTCCGGGCGCTGTCGCCCAGGTAAACGGTGGTCTCAGCCGGGAGGCGGCGCTGGATCTCGGACAGCACCGTCAGGCCGCCGACGCCCGAGTCGAAGACGGCGATCGGGCGCGGGTCGGGCGAGGCCACGGACTGGGTCAGCGGGCAGCCAGCGACAGGGCCGGGGTCCGGCGTCGGGCCGACAGGGCGGCCGCGATGCTGCGAACGCCCTTGGAGATCTGGGCGTCGGGGCTCGCGGAAACGAAGGGCACGCCCTCGTTGTTGGCGGCCAGCACGAGGTGGCCGTCGGAAACGATCTCGAAGTCGATGTGCTGGCCGAGGACCTCTTCGACCTCCTCGCGAGTTATGCCGCCCGACGCATCGGCTCGATTGAGGACCACCGCCATCTTGTTCGGCGGGTAGCCGATGGCCGCGAAGGCCTCGTTGGCCATGGCCAGGGCCCGCACGGCCATGGCGTCGAAGGTCAGGATCTGGAGGACGATGTCTGAGGCGTCCAGGAAGGCGAGGACTTCATCGGTCAGCCCGGCGCGGGTGTCGATCACGACGTGGCCGTACAGGCGCCGGAGGAGGGACAACGACTTCTCGATGTCGCGGGTGGTGATCATCTCGGCCATCTCGACTCGCGGCGGCGCGAGCAGGACGTCGATCCCCGACGGATCGCGCCACATGACCTCCGACACGTCGCTATCGCGAATCTTGTCGGTCGGCAGGTCGAGGATCGAAAGCGCGTTGGCCGGGGCTCGGAGCAGGCCGCGCATGTCGGAGAACTGGAGCGAACCGTCGACCAGGCACACTGGCTCTTCGCCGGCCAGGGCCACGGCCAGGTTGTAGGCGAGCGTCGTCCGCCCCACGCCGCCCTTGGGCGAGAAGAGGCTCACCATTTGCGCCCCGGCACCGGACGTGGCGCTGACCCGTTCCTCGGCGATGCGGCGGATGATGGCGGTGAGGTCGAAGCCGGCCAGCGGCATGCGGAGGACGGCGTCGATCCCGCGTGCCGGATCCTCGGTGATGGGCTCATGCGGAACGGTGAGCACGATGATCCCCACTTCGGGATGGGCCTGCCGGATGCTGGCCGCGGCCTTGGCTCCGCTGACCCGGCCCTGGAGCAGCCAGTCGATGATCACCACGTCGGGGCGGAAATCGCCGACAGAGGCCAGCGCGCGATCCCCGTCGCCGATGACCTCGACGACCTGGATCTGGGTCTGGGAGACCAGCAGGGATCGGACGTGCGACGCCACCTGGGGCACGTCCTCGATCAGCAACAGCCGGATTCGCTCTCCTGCCACCTCGTCTGCGTTTATCGCCTCATCCGAGTTCCATTCCGCGTCGCGCTGACCGGTGCCGGATACGCCGGCTGAGGACGATCAAGCGCTCGCTCTCGGCCGAGTACGCCTCCGGGTCGTGGGACCCGTGGGTCGCGGCGACAGCGAGTCCCGCGGCCTCAACCAGCCGCGCGACGGTGTCAGAAGAGGGGTACCAGAGGCGGAAACTGGCCGGAAGCCGCGCTATCGTACCATCGGGGTCCTGCCGGTCCACGACAGTGGACAGGGTGACCCTGAGACCTTCGGGGGCTTCGCGGCGCACGAGCTGGCTCCGGCGCGTGAAGCGACGCCCTTCCGATTCGATGATCCAGTCGATGGCCAGCGGCAGGTCCCCCGCAGGCAGCGCCCTCGGGCCCAGGTCGTCCAGCACGAGCAGGCCCCGCGGGGTCAAGAGCCGCGCAGCCCGCGCCAGGAGCCGGGCCGCATCCTCGGGGCCGTCGAGGTGCGGCAGCACGCCAGCGGCAACGATCAATCCAAAGCGTTCCCGGCGCCGGACGGATCGAACGTCGCCGTGGACCAGCTCGATCCGGCCTTCCGCGTCGGCATCCGCCAAGCGTGGGTCGGCCGCGATGCGGGCCTGCGCGCGACGAAGCATCGCCGCCGATGCGTCCACGCCGACGATGCGGCTGGCGCGACCGTCGAGGAATGTTCCGAACAGCCGACCGGATCCGCAGCCCAGGTCCAGCACGGCCCCCCGTACCCGCCGGGTGAGCTCCCGGTAGAACGCCCGGTCCTCGGTGACGGCATCGTGCTCGAGGTCGTAGATCTCGGCCAGCTGGTCGGCGTCGGTCGTCTGCCCGCCGAACGGATCGCCGGACGCCGGGTCGCGGTCGGGCGTCACTCGCTGTCGAGCCGGCGGATGGCGAGCCACTCCGCGGCCACGGCGACACCAACCACGACCGCAGCCGAGAAGGGATTCAGGGCGTCCGCCAGCCGCAGGCCAGACACCGCGGCCAGCACCAGGCCCGCGAGCGCCCCGCGCCGGGCTGCGCGGCCCCACGCCCCGAGATACGCGATCCGACGGTGGGCCGCGAAGTCGATCACGAACGCCCCGGGCGTGATGAGAAGCGCGAGTGCCACGCCGCCCAGGCCAACCACCAGCAGGCGGTTCCGGTCGGCATCAGGACATGGATCACCCGACACCGGGCCGGGGCACAGCTGGCTGGCCAGGACGAACACGCCGACCATCGCCGCCACGGCGACCGCGGGCAGAACGACGATCAGAAAACGGTCTCGGCGCTTCACCGAGCCGCGTCAGGGCAAATCGTGCGGAACGGGCAGGAAGCGCAGCGCATCGGTCCGGGGTTGGCATCGAAGCGCTTGGCCCGAATCCCGGCCGCGGCCGACGCGATCAGGGACCGGGCCTTCTCCAGACGGGCGGGGGTTGCCTGGCTGAGGCCCACTTCCCCCGATTCGAGGAAGTGCAGCGCGAGGCGGTCCGGTGGTCGCCCGTGCTCGGATTCCCAGGCCAGGGCATACATCGCCAGCTGAAGCGACTCGCGCGAGCGGCGCGTCGCGGTGGCCGGGTCGCGAACGTCGCCTGACTTGTAGTCGACCACGCCGATTGCGCCGTCCGGATCGCGGTCGACACGGTCGATCCGACCCCGGACCCGATCCGGGCCGAATCGAAAGGCGAACTCCTGCTCGACCCCGATCACCGGGGCAGGGGATGCCTGTTGCTCGTTCCAGAACCGAGTCAGGGCGTCCCGGGCCGACGCACGACGCGCATCTTCGTGGGCGCGGGTCACGAACCCGGTGGATTCCCAGTGCCGATCGAGCTCCGCGTGGAGCTCCTCGAGAGGCATCACGGACCCGGCCATCTGGGTCCGGTGGAAGGCCTGGACCGCGGCGTGGAGAGCACGGCCCACGACCAGTGGATGGCTGACCGGAGTTGGCAGGCGAATGAGGTGGGCGTAGCGGTAGCGCGCCGGGCAATCGGTGTAATCGCTGACCTGGCCGTAGCTCAAGGTGAGCGGCTCCTCGACCAACCCGGGGCGCGGGGGGACCTCTTTCGACCGCACCGGCCCGACCTCGGTGGGCGGGCGGAGGCGCTCGATCCGTTCCATCGGGCTGGTTCGCAGAACGTCGGAAGGAAGAGCTGGTCCCACGTCCAGGGCCTCGAGCAGGAACTGGCTCGGGCGCCGCGGGCGCTCCCCCTCGTCGCGGGCCCAGGTCATGGTCAGCGTCTCGCGGGCCCGCGTCATGCCCACGTAGCACAGGCGCCGCTCTTCGGCGAGGTGATAGTCGCCGTCGATCGCCGCCTCGCGGACGAGCTCATCGGGCAGGTCGACCGGTTCGCGGCGCGTGCGGGTTGGGAATCGCTCCTGGGCCATGCCGACCATGAACACGATCGGAAACTCGAGGCCCTTGGCCTTGTGGCAGGTCAGGACGTGGACCGCCTCGGTGACCTCCGTGTC
>DATKBC010000077.1:0-3891 GCA_035514415.1 Pleomorphomonadaceae bacterium
CGTGCCTCGGCAACCCATGGGCACGAAGGACACGGATGGCGGACACCATCGACGCATCGGGGCCTTTCATGTCCGCTGCGCCACGTCCGATGAGGCGGTCCCCGCGCCGTTCCGGCGCCGAGTGCTCGACGTCGATCGCGTCGAGATGGCCGTGCCACTGGATGGTCGGTCCATCGCCCGGGCCGAGTTCGGCGATCACGCTCGGGCTTGCCGGGAACTCGCGGTCCAGCCGGACCGTGGCGCCCGCGTCCGACAACTCGGCAGCCAGGCGGTCGGCCATCTCGGCCTCGTGTCCGGGAGGGCTCCAGATACGCAACAGGTCGAGGGTCAAACCGGCGATCGGCTCCGGATCGAGGCTACGGCAGGCCTCACGCAGGTCGGCCAGGCTCAAGCGCGGCCTCTGCCCGACGAACTCGTCGAGCTCGGCGTGGTGCGCCCGGGTCGGGGCAGGCCAGCGAGCATCGTGGGGACCTCCAGGACGTGCTGACGGGCGAGCAGCGCGGCGGCTTCCGGATCCCCGGCGCGGAGGGCGTTGACCAGGACCGTATGCGATCCAGCCGCGTTCTTGAGGAAGTAGCGGGCGGTCGACCCCGGGCGGTCGAGCGCCTGATAGGAACGAACCCTGACGAGGCCGTCCAGGCCGGACCAGATGTGCCGCAACAGTGTCAAACCCGACCATTCCACGATCAGGCCGTGAAATTGCAGGTCGACCTCGGCGATAGTCTCCACCTCGCGACCCTTGATCGCGGTCCGCATGTCGTCGATCAGCGCCTCCAGGCGTACCACCTCGGCCTCGCCGATGACGCCCACGACCGCCGCGGTAGCCCGTCCCTCGATAACGGATCGGAGCTCGTAGATCGCGTCGATCTCGGCCTCGGGCAGGCCGACGACCACGGCGCCTCGATGGGGGAAGATCTCGACCAGGCCCTCCTGCTCGAGGTGACGGATTGCCTCGCGGACCGGCGCCCGGCTGACGCTCATCTGCTCGGCGATGTCGGCTTCCAGCAGCCTCGACCCACTGGCGATCTCGTTGGCCAGGATGGCGGTGCGCAGGGCGGTCAGGACCTCCTGGCGGAGGACGCGCGGCTGGATCCTCTGGAGGTGGAGACCGGCTCCGGGGGCGACGGGTTCGGTCATGGTGCCGCTGTCGCGCCGACGATCATCGCCGCTCTCCCGTCTCGTTCAGCGTGGGACCGCTGAGGCGCCGCCAGTATAGGCATCGGCAAAGGGTCGACCGGCATGCCGCCGCGGATGACCACGCGTGGCGAACGAAGGGTCGCCAGGGTCGCCAGCGGGTCGCCGTCGATGACGAGGAGGTCCGCGACCTGGCCCTCCTCGACGAGCCCGACGTCGGTCAGGCCGAACAGCGCGGCGGTCTCGATCGTGGCCGAGCCAAGGGCCGCCAGCGGGCGCATGCCGTGGGCCACGTAGAGCTCGAGCTCGCTGACGATGTCGCCGATCGGGACCAGCGGCGCGCCGCCGTCGTTGCCGGCAGCAATCCGGACGCCGGCGGCGATCGCTGCCTCCAGGAACACCACGAGGCTGTTGTGGAGCGCGTCGCATTGCTCGACCACGAAATCGGGGATCCCGGCCGCGACCCCGTGATCGATGATCCTACGGTCGGACAGGATCGTGGGCACGAGCGCCGCCCCCCGCTGGAGCAGCAGGTCGATCGCTTCCTGGTCGCCACCGTGGCCGTGTTCCACCGAGTCGACCCCGGCGTGCAGGGCGTTCAGGACCCCGACCCGGCTCTCGGCGTGCGCGGCCACCGGCACGCCGCGTTTGTGGGCCTCCTCGACGGCCGCCGACATCTCCTCGATGGTGAGCTGCGGCTGGCCCGCCTGGCGACCGCCGGTCATCATCCCGCCAGTCGCCATCAACTTGATCGACCGGGCACCGGCCCGCAGGTTCTCGCGGGCCGCCCGCCTGACCGCGTCGGGTCCATCGGCCTGCAGCCCGATCCACCAGCCATGGCCGCCGGTCATGGTGACGACACGGCCGCTCGGGATCACCCGCGGCCCCAGGATCTCTCCGGCGTCGACGAGCCGCGCGAGCTCGATGTCGATCCCGTCGGGGCCGCCCACGTCCCGGATCGTGGTGACGCCGGCGCGCACCGCGGCGTCGAGCCGTGCGGCGCTGCGGAGGACGGTCTGGGTCCGATTCTCCTGGCGGAGGTTTGCCTCGGGATCCGGGCCGGCATCCAGGCACAGATGCGCGTGGGCGTTCATCAACCCCGGCACGATCCAGCGCCCCGTGGCGTCGATCGTCTCCGCGCCATCGGCCTCGAGGTCGGGGCCGATGGCCGAGATACGGCCACCGCGCAGCACGACGTCAAAGGTCCCGGACCGGGGCCCGCGCCCGTCAACCAGCCGCGCGCCGCGGAGGACCAGGTCCGTTGGCGACCCGACCGACCGGTGTCCCACGAACGGGTTGGACGACCCTGCGAGCGTCACAGCCGGAGCCGCGCCCAGCGCGCGCTTCGCGCCACGCCGCTGCCGCCGTAGAACGTGACCAGGACTTCGCCGCCTGGCAGGAGCGCGCCGCGCGGATGCCCGAACCGCCAGGCGCCCATGTCGTTCCAGAACTCCTCCTGGGCACGCGGCCGGCCGGCCCCAGGCTCGGTGCCGGCATCGCTTGCCCAGACGACCACCTCGGTGGCGCGATCCCAGGTGCGCCCGAAATCCTCGCTTGCCGCCGCGCGGATCCCGGGCGGATCGCCACGATGCGAGTAGACGGCGAGGAGGCGATCGCCCCCGAGTGCGATGGGCTGGCAATGTTGTCCGGGCAGGCCAGTGCCGATCGGGACGGTCCAGTCCAGACCATCAGGGCTACCCCAGGAAATGTGAATGTCCACGTCCTGCGCCGCGGCCGGATCGTGCGTCCAGAACATATTGACCAGGCGCCCATCGAGGGGATGGGTCTCCAGGCGCTGGTCCCAGTAGAAGAGCGCGTCCGCGGGGTGGTGGGCGACGAGTACGTCCGACGGCCAGGTCTGACCGCCGTCCGCCGACAGGCGCAGGTAGGCCGCCGGTCGACCCGGCGCCGGATCGAGTCGTTCCTTCCAGTGCTCGAACGGCTGTGCGAGCACGCCGTCAGCCAGCCGGAGCAGCGGACCGGTGGACGAGGCGCCGGGATGCGACCCCAGATCCACCCGGCGGCGCATCGGCCACGTCCAGCCGCCATCGGTCGAGACCAGGTGGTAGGCCCGCATTCCCAGGAGCCCCTGCGTTGCGGGGTGGACCCATGGCAGCGTCGGGTCGGACCGATCCGTCCACAACACCGACGCGGTGAGCACGCCTGGTTCGAGCTCCGCGATATACCAGCCGCGCGTTTCGCCTGGCCAACCGTCCCACTCGCGTTCGGCAAGGCCAAGGTAGCGTAGTTGCCACGTGTCCCCGGCATCGGTCGACGCGAAGATCGCCGTGTGGCCGTCGGGACCCTCTCGATCCGTCCCCAGCCGGCAGGTCACAAGGACCGTGCCATCGGTCAGTCGAATGGCCGAGTTGGCCGAGGCCGATCGTTCGTTGGCGGGCGCGGTCCGCGCGTCCCAGATGACGCCGGAGGCTACGACGTCCATCAGGCCCTCACTACCCGAAACCAGTCTCGCGCAACCGGCCAAATTGTATACGATATCCCGGCTCGCGGACGTCATCCGATGTCGTCACGCCATCCCCGCAACGGAGACGCCCGTGCCTGCAGCCAGCCCGTCATCGGTGTCGCCCGCCGTGGGCATGACCAAGGCGGAGCTCGACACCCCCGTGATGCTGCTCGACCTCGACAAGTTCGAGTCGAACGCCCGCCGGCTGTCGAGCGCGATCGCGGATGGCGGCAAGGACTGGCGCCCGCACTCCAAGGGCCACAAGTCGCCGTGGATCGCCCGTCGCTTGATGG
>DATKBC010000078.1:0-9016 GCA_035514415.1 Pleomorphomonadaceae bacterium
GGACCATTCGCTACCACCTCGCCGCCCCCGACGGTTCGCCGGACCCCGACCGCTGGGTGTCGGTGGCCACCACCCGCCCGGAGACCATGCTCGGCGACGTGGCGGTCGCGGTCCATCCCGACGACGAGCGATACCGGTCGCTGGTGGGCCGCGAGGCGATCCTGCCGTTCCTCGGCCGCCGGCTGCCGATCATCGCCGACTCCGCCGTGGACCCTGACCTGGGGACCGGAGCCGTGAAGATCACCCCCGCCCATGATCCCGACGACTACGAGACCGGTAAGCGCCACGGACTGCCAGCCATCTCGATCCTCGACGAGGAGGCACGCGTAAACGAGGCAGGCGGCGAGTTCGCCGGACTGGACAGGCTTGAGGCGCGCCGCCAGATCGTTGCTCGCCTGGCCGACATGGGCGACCTGGAGGGCGAGCAGCCGCACGCCATGGTGGTGGGGCATTGCGACCGGTGCGGGACCGTCGTCGAGCCGCGCCTGTCGATCCAGTGGTTCATCCGGACCGAGTCGCTGGCCGCCCGGGCGCTGGCCTCGGTCCGCGAAGGACGGACCCGGATCATCCCCGCCCGGTTCGAGAAGGTCTACGCCCACTGGATGGAGAACATCCGAGACTGGGCCGTCGGTCGCCAGCTGTGGTGGGGCCACCGTATCCCGGCCTGGTTCTGTCCCGAGGGCCACATCACCGTCAGCGAGGTGGCCGAGGGCCCATCGGCCTGCGAGGTCTGCCACCGCCCGGCCCCTGAGCTGGTCCAGGAGACCGACATCTTCGACACCTGGTTCAGCAGCGGGCTGTGGCCGTTCTCGACCCTGGGCTGGCCGGATGACACGCCGGACATGCGCCGCTTCTATCCGACCTCGGTCATGGAGACCGGGTACGACATCCTCTTTTTCTGGGTGGCCCGGATGATGATGCTCGGCCTGTTCCTGACCGACGTCGAGCCGTTCCACACCGTCTATCTCCACGGTCTGGTGCGGGCCCAGGGCGGCGTCAAGATGAGCAAAACCAAGGGCAACGTGACCGATCCGGTCGAGCTGATCGACGAGATCGGAGCCGATGCCCTGCGCCTGGCGCTGACGGTCGGCACCTCGCCGGGGAGTGACCAGCGGCTGACCATGGCCAAGCTGGATGGCGCCCGCAACTTCACCAACAAGCTGTGGAATGCGGCGCGATTCGTGCTGGGCAGCCAACCGCCGCCGGCCCCCGACGGGTTCGGCATTCCGGCGCCGGCATCGCTGGCCGAGCGCTGGATCCGCTCGCGCCTGGCGGCGACCACGGTTGAGGCCGTCCGGCGCCTGGACCGATACGACCTGGGCGGCTACGCGACCGGGGTGACCGACTTCGCGTGGAACGACTACTGCGACTGGTATCTCGAGATGGCCAAGATCGAGCTCCGCGATCCGGACGCCTCGGCGGCGACCATGGTCCGAGTGTGGGCCACCGGCGCCGAGATTCTGGCCGACATCCTCCGGCTGATGCACCCCGTGATCCCGTTCGTCACCGAGGAGGTCTGGGCCGCGCTGAGAGCCGCGCATCCGGCGGCGACCGCGAGCCCCTTGCTGCTCACCGCCCCGTGGCCGGCCCCCGCACGTCGCGACAACGCGGCCGAGGCCGCGTTCGCCTCCCTTTCGGAGGTGATCCGGGCGGCACGCAACCTGCGGACCGAAGCCGGCATCCCCGCCGGGGCCGTCGTTCCGCTGCACCTCCTGCCTCTTGACGCGGCCGCCGCCGAGGCCGCCGAGGCCGGCCGTCGGTACATCGAGCCGTTGGCCCGCGTCCGGTTCGAGATTCTGGCCCCGGATGCGGCGCCCGCGGGCACCGACCGGGCAGCTACCGCCCTGGGGGCCATCTGGCTGGAAACGGCCACGACCGGTGACGACCGGAGCGCCTCCCGCGCCGCTGAGCTGCGTCGGAGCCAGGCGCGCCTCGAGGCCCTGCTCGGCGATCCTGACTTCGTGGCCCGGGCCCCGGCGGCCGTCGTCGCACGAGAGCGGCAGCGTCTGGCGGAGATCGAGGAACGACTGCGCCAGATCGGCGAGTCATCCGGGTCGGGGTAGAATCGCCCCCGACCCAGACGCAACAGGGGATTCGCGTGGGATTTCTGCGCCGCCGCAAGTCGGAGCCCGAACCGGAGATTCAGGCGCCCACGGCCGCTTTCGCCGCGGTCGGAGGCCGCCAGTACTCGGTGGCGCTGGCCTACCTTGCGCGCAGCGGCGACGTCATTCGGCTCACCCCCGGACCCGAGGTCCTGCGATCGCTGCCGCGGATAGTCGAACCGCTGACCCTGGATGGCATAGAGGTGGTGACTCCATTGCCGCTCGAGCTCGCGTCTGCCGCACCGGTGATCGAGCGCCTCTCGGACCTCGAGCAGTGGATCGTGGCGCGGCGCCAGGCCAGCCCCGTGACCCGCCACGCGCTGTTCGTGCTCGAGCAGACCGAGGCGGTGGACATGACCATCGACACCCTGGTCTGCGGCCTGCTGCTGGGAGAGACCGACACGTCCGGGTACCCCACCTTTGACGCCATCACGGGCGGCCTGGCCAGCCACTTCGACGACCTCACCGGCGAGCTCGTGGTGCGGGCCGTCCTCGGATGGGGCGGCAAGGGCCAGCGGGGAGACACCGAGCGAAACGCCCAGCGCCTGCTAAGTAACCTGCAGCAACAGATCCTGGCCTCGGGCCTGGCGGCGGGCACCGCCGATGCCCCCGTCAGCCGGGATGCCGGCGAGGGCAAGATCTGCGGCCACTGTGGCTTCGACGCCCGCGGCACGGGCGCCTTCTACTGCCCCAAGTGTGGGATGCGCCTCGGCGGGAACGCGTAGGCGTCGGTACATTCGTCCCATTGCCCGCACCTGACCCGGGCGTGGACACTGGTGCCCCGAGTCACCGCACCAAAGGGCACCGATGGAACGACCCCGAGTCCTGGTCGCCGCGCACGACGATGCCGCCGCCATCGCCGACGCACTGGCACGCGCCGGATTCGACGTCATCGGCAGCGAGGAAGATTTCGCGATGGCCCTGGCCGAGGGGCGCACGCCAGAGATGGCGGTCATCGACGCCGACCTGTCGTCCACCACGGTCCGGCGCATCCATCGGCGTCTGAATCAGGCCAGTCCGGTCCCGAGCTTGATCCTGCTGGGGGACGAAGCGGGGGAGCTGGACGACCTGTGGCAGGTCAGCGACGAGTTCGTCGTCAAGCCAATCCTGCCTGATGCCCTGGTCTACCGACTCCAGGCCGTGCTCATCCGCTCCGGGTCCGCCTCGGCCCCCAGCGTCGATCGCGAAACCCCCGAAATCGGTGGGCACGACCCGGCTAACGCTCGGGTGATCGCCGTGTTCGCGCCCAAGGGCGGGGTCGGCAAGACCACGGTGGCGGTGAACCTGGCTGTCGCGCTGCGGATCCAGACTCGGCAGCGCGTCCTGCTCCTGGACGCGGATGCCGGCGTGGGCAACGTGACTGCGGTCATCGATGTGCCGGCGCGTCGCGGTCTGGCGGACCTGGCCGAGAGTCCCCCCGAGCACTGGAATGACGACGCCTTCCGGTCCCTGGTCGTGAACCACGAGCCGAGCGGGCTCGACGTCCTGACCTGGGGCTTCGAACCGGCCGACGCCGAGCGGATCGGCCCTGATCTCCTCATCGCAGCCGTGCGCTGGGCGCGGCAGCACTACGACCTGATCATCGTGGACACCCATCCCGGCTATGACGACCGGACGGTGGCCATGCTGTCGGTCGCCAACGAGATCCTCCTTACCGTCACGCCCGAGGTCGGCCCGCTCCGCAACAGCGCCCAGTTCATCCAGCTCGCCTACGAACTGGGGATCGATGACGCGATCAAGGTGGTCGCCAACCGCGCCAACCACGGGGTCAAGATTCGTGACATGGAGAGCGCCCTCGGCCGCCCGGTGATGGCGACCATCGTGTCGGCTGGGGCGACCGCGGTGATGGCGGCCAACGAGGGTCAGCCACTGGTCCTCCGCTTCCCGCGCGAGAAGATCACGGCCGACATCCATCGCCTGGCGCGCATCGTGGCCGGGACCGAAGAGGCCGGCCCTGCCGTACAGCCAGAACGGCGTCGCTGGTCGGTCGCCTCCCTGCTCCGGGCCGGA
This sequence comes from Pleomorphomonadaceae bacterium, assembly GCA_035514415.1. Taxonomy (GTDB): domain Bacteria; phylum Chloroflexota; class Limnocylindria; order QHBO01; family QHBO01; genus DASTEQ01. Next base: position 4,113 of record DATKBC010000078.1, read on the forward strand.
ACCTGACCCTCGGCTGATCCGCGCCGCCGTGCGGCGTTGCTCCCTCCGCCGGCCCCTGCGATCATCGTGCTCGGTGCCGACCTACGACTATCGCTGCCGCGACTGCGGCCACACCATCGAGATCATCCATTCCATCCTGGAGGACGGGCCGGAGGTCTGCGAGCGCTGCCGAGGGCCGATGCAGCGGGTCCTGCACCCGACCGGGGTCATCTTCCGGGGCAGCGGGTTCTACGTCACTGATTCGCGCAAGGCAGAAGGGACCGCCAGCGGCGACTCCGCGGCTGCGGCCGGTTCGGGCGAAGGGGGAGGCTCGGGCAAAGGTGCAGACTCGAGCAAGGGTGGAGACTCGAGCAAGGGTGGAGACTCGGCGGCATCCGGTTCAACCGGTGGCGCCCCGAAGGACTGATCAGGCGCTGAGCGTCTGGGGGGTGCCGCAGCGGCGGCAGAATCGGGCAGTCGAGGAGACGGTCAGGCCGCAGGATCCGCACGGCATCAGCGCGGCTCGCTTGGCCCCCTCCATGAGAGCCCGGGTCGAGGCATCCCAGACTGCAGCCAGGGCCGCACTGCCGCCGGCCGATGATCCCGCGCCGCTCGACCGATAGGGCAGCTCGGTCCGCTGGCCGACCGACACCGTCCCTTCGCCCGGGTCGTCGATCCCCAGGCTGTCCAGCTGGCTGCGGCGCGCGGCGAGGCTCTCGGGCACCTCTGCCTTCGATGCCGCCACCGGAGTCTGGATCGGCCCGCGCAGGAACGTTTCGCGCAGGTCGCGCCGCGGGGTGGTGACGGGTGGCGGGGGCGCGACCGGGACCTCGGGCTCGGGCTCTTGGGCGGCCACAGGCTCGGGCTCTTCGGCGGCTACCGGCTCGGGCGCCTCGACGACCGGCTCGGGGATCACCTCTTCCACGGCCTCGGCAGCGGCTGGCTCCACCTCGGCCAGTTCGTCGTCGGTTGCCGCGGCCGCAGGCGCGATGCTGTCCGATTCCGGCCAGGTGAGCGTGTCTGCGCTTGTCAACATGGCCGGGCTTTCCACTGCCGCGGCTATGACCGGCGGCGCCACCACCCGCTGGTCGAACCCCGCGATGTCGTCGACGCCAACGAGTGGCACGCAGGAACGGCAGCGCCCTGCGTCATCGTTCCAGCAGTTGACGCACGTGTAGCGCCGGCAGTCGAGGCAGAAGTTGAACGCCTGCTGGAACGCTTCGATCTGGACCGCCGCGAGCGTTTCCTCCTCGGCCCGCATGGCGTCGTTGATCGAGTCCGACAGGGTGTCGGTGCTCATGATGAAGTCCCGGAGACCAGTCACCAGGCCGCGCGTCTTCCGCCCGGTCGACAGCGGCTCGGGCGTGCCGAATTCATAGCGCGTGCCGCAGCGCTCGCAGAACGATTCGGTGAGGATCTCAGTCGTCATCAGTAGGCCCGTCTCGCACGGGCCGCCAGTATAGCCACGACCTGCCCGCTGCCCCGATCGGGCCAAAGTACCGCGATCGGCGGCGTTGGTACCCCGTGCTAGCATCGCTGGCCGTGGGCATGTTCCGGCGCCTCGAGGACTTCCTCGAGCGGCTCGTGGAGGCGCCCGCCGGTCGGCTCGGAGCGGCACCACCCCAACCGGTGACACTCGCCAAGAAGATCGAGCGCGCGATGGACACCAACAAGCGGTTCAGCGAGGGCGGCGTGATCGTCCCGAACCGGTACGTCCTGCACCTCAACCCGGCCGATTACGCGCCGTTCGACGCCTACCACGGATCGCTGGAAGATGACCTCGCCCACGACGCGCTGACCCGTGCCCGGCGGCTCGGGTACCGCCTGGTGGCACGCCCGCGGGTGGTCCTGCGCCCCGATCCAATGGTGCCGCGCGGCGAAGTCCGGGTGGCGGCCGCGGTGGCCGACGAGGACTCGGCCGCCCCACCAGCGGCGACTCCGGACCCGACCAACACCAGCGTGCTGGCTCGACCGGGCCACGCTGTGCCCGAGCCGGACTCGGCGTCTCGGGCGTTCCTGGTCGTGCAGACCGACGGCGCGGCGCCGGCCCGATTCGACCTCGGTGGGGCGCTGATCGCAATCGGCCGCGCGGCCGACAACGACGTCATCCTGGACGACCCGCAGGTGAGCCGCCATCACTGTCAGCTGAAGCTCCAGCACGGCGCGTACGGCTTCGTCGACCTGCAGAGCCGAAACGGCTCCACCGTCAACGGCCGGCCGGTGGACGAGATTGCCCTCGCGGACGGGGACCGGATCCGGATCGGCAGCACCAGCATCGAATTCCGGCTTCGCGGATGACGTTCGTCGCCCCATGACCAACGAGCTCCTGCGGCTGCTCCTCCTCGCGCTGCAGCTCGGATTCCTGGCCCTCCTGTTCGTCATCTTGTACCGCTTCGCGCGCGCCCTGCGCGCCGACCTGCGACAGGCTGAGGCGACCGCGGCCGCGACGCGGACTGGGATGGGGCGCCTCGTGGTCCTCGAATCGCCGGGGGAGGAGCCGTCGGTCGGGCGCGTCCTGCAGATCGGGCCCATCACCACCCTGGGCCGCGACCTGAACAGCACGATCTACCTCGATGACGAGTTCGCCAGCGGCACTCATGCCGCACTGACCTTCCGGGGCCGGGCCTGGTACGTGGAGGACCGGCGCAGCACGAACGGGACCTGGGTCAACGGCCACCGCATCCAGCGCCCGGTGGCCCTGTCGTACGGGGACGAGCTGGTGGTGGGTCGCGTCCGGTTCCGCCTCGAACGCTGAGCATGTACCGCCTGGCCGCACGTCGGACCGAGCTCGGGCTGCTGATCCCGGTCCTGCTCCTCGTCCCGTTGGGCGTGGCTGTCACACACATCGCGCGGTCCGGACTGCCCGACCCCGGGCCGCTGGCGGTGGCGGTCGTCTTCGTTGGCCTCATGCTGGGCGCCCACCTGGTCCTGGCCTGGTCGGGGCACCGCGGCGACGAGCTGCTCCTTCCTGCCGTGGCGGCCATGGGTGCGCTGGGAATCGTGATGCTGAACCGGCTGCCGCAGGACCTGGCCGGCAACCCGGCCTTCAACCTGGGGATGGTGGGCACCCAGCTGGTGTGGTTCGGGATCGGCCTCGCGGCCATGTTGGTGGTGGCGATCGGCGTCCGCGACGACGGATTCCTGCGCCATTACAAGTACAGCTGGGGCCTGCTGGCCGCCGCCCTGCTGGTGGTCACCCTCCTGTTCGGGGCCGAAGTCAACGGGGCCCGGCTGTGGATCGTGCTCGGCCCCTTCGGCTTCCAGCCGTCGGAAGCGATCAAGGTCATGCTCGTCGTCTTCCTGGCCGGCTACCTGGCGGAGAACCGGGCGGTCCTGGCTGGGGCCAGCCTGCGAATCGGCCCCGTGGCGTTGCCGCCCATCCCATACCTGGCGCCCATGCTGGCCGTGTTCGCGGCCGTGATGCTGGTCGTGGTCGTGAGCCGTGACCTGGGGACGGCCCTCCTGTTCTTCGGCGTCTTTCTGACCATGCTCTTCGTGGCCACCGGCCGGCGGGCATACGTGCTGTTCGGCGCGGTGCTGTTCGTGGTCGGAGCCGGCGTCGCATATCTGCTGTTCCCGCATGTCCAGGAGCGGATTGACACCTGGATCGACCCCTGGGCCGATCCGAACGGCTCCGGCTACCAGGCGGTGCAGGCCATCTACGCGTTCGCGCGGGGCGGACTGCTGGGTGAGGGCCTGGGCCAGGGCCTGCCTCTGGTAGACGGCCGCCTGCCCATCCCCGCGGTCCACACCGACATGATCTTTGCCGCGATTGGCGAGGAGCTGGGCCTGCTGGGTGGAGTCGCGATGCTGGGCTTGGTGGCGGTGATCATGACCCGCGGCCTGCGGATCGCGGTCATGGCCCGGGACGACTTCAGCACCATGCTGGCCACCGGGCTGGCCGCGGGCCTGGTGCTCCAGAGCCTGATCATCATGGGGGGCAACCTCAAGGTCGTGCCGCTCACCGGGATCACCCTGCCCTTCGTCAGCTACGGCGGCTCCAGCCTGCTGGCGAGCTTCGTGGTGGTCGGGCTGCTGCTGTCGATCAGCCATCGGTCGATCGAGGCCGACCAGGCGGAATCGGCCGAATTGCCCGAATCGGCTCAGCCCGAGACGCGCGCCGGATGATCGCGCGCCACCTGCCCCGCCTGGGGACGGCGATGCTGGCCGGCTTTGCCGTGCTCGCACTGGCCATGTCGTGGTGGCAGGTCGTATTGGCATCGCCGCTCGAGGCTCGTCCAGACAACCCCGCGCTCATCGCCGCCCACCGGAGCGAGCCGCGCGGCACGATCTTCGACACCAACGGCACCGTGCTGGCCTCCACGACCGTCGTGGACGGCATCGCTCGACGGGCGTACGCCGATTCCGCCTCGACTCACTTGGTCGGGTATGCCTCGTTCCGCTACGGGACGTCGGGGATCGAGCGCGCCTGGGACGAGCTGCTGGTCGGGTTGCGCGACCCGAATCCGCTGCACGACGTGGTCAATGACGTCCTGCAGCGCCCGCTGCAGCCCCATGACCTGGTGCTCACCGTGGACGCGCGGCTCCAGTCATTCGCCGCGGCTCAGCTGGCGGGAAACGTGGGGGCCATCGTCGCGCTCGACCCGGCAACCGGGGCAGTGCTGGCCATGACCTCCAGCCCGACCTTCGACGCCACCCTGATCAGCGGCGACCCCCGGGACGCGGAAGCGCCGTGGAGCGCCCTCCAGCAAGATCCCGGTGCCCCGTTCGTGGATCGCGCCCGAAATGGGGTCTATGTCCCGGGCTCGGTCATGAAGGTCGTGACCGCCGCCGCCGCCCTGGAGGCAGGCGCCATCACCCCGCAGACGACGTTCCCGACCCAGCCCCAGGAGGAGGTCAGCGGACTGGTGGTGAGCGGTTTCACCATCACCGAACACGACCTGGCCGGCGTGCAGCCCGCCCTG
>DATKBC010000079.1:0-2961 GCA_035514415.1 Pleomorphomonadaceae bacterium
TCGTGTAGAAGGTCGGCACCAGGGCTCCCCATGCAAAGGCGACGAGACCAACCACCAGCAGCCGACTGCGTTGCCAGTACAGCGTCTGGCGGAGGATCCGCAGGCTCACGGCGCGTCTCCCTCCGCGGCGTCCTCGCCGGCGTAGAACTCGTAGAAGACCTCCTCCAGGCGGGCCGGCTCGATGAGCAGGTCCACCAGCGACGGGGAGGCAACGGCTCTGACGAAGGGGGCCACGTCTCCGGACAGGGTGGCCGTGGTCCGGTCGCGGAGGACGACGACATCCGCAATGCCGGGAACCTCGGACAGGTCGGGCGTGCCACCCCGCCAGCGCAACGTGACTCGCCGCTTGCGGCGCGCGAGCAGGTCGTCGACATGCTGGAGCGCCATCAGGTGCCCGGCCCGGATGATGGCCACTCGATTGCAGATCCGCTCCACCTCGTGCAGGTAATGAGAGCTCATGAAGATCGTCCGGCCCGCGTCTCGAAGGTCCTCCAGGATCTCGTAGAACGCGAGCTGCATGAGCGGGTCCAGGCCCTCGGTCGGCTCGTCGAGGATCGCCAGCTCCGGGTCATGCTGGAGGGCCTGGATGACCCCCAGCTTCTGACGCATGCCGCGCGAGTAGTCCCGGACTTTCCGCCGCAGGTCCGATTCGGGCATCTGCAGCCGCTCGGCGAGCTCCGCACGGCGGACCGGCTCGCGCTGCTGGAGGTCGGCGTAGTAGTCGAGCGAAGCGGACCCGGTCAAAGACCCGTAGGTGGCCATCCCGCCCGGCAGGTAACCCACTCGACGGCGCAGGGCGACCGAATCGTTTACCACGTCCAGGCCCAGCACGGTGGCCGACCCGCTGGTCGCGTGCAGATACCCGAGCAGGGTGCGGATCATGGTCGTCTTGCCCGCCCCGTTGGGGCCGAGGAACCCGAAGACCTCGCCCGGCTCGACCTCCAGGCTGACGGCGTTCAGGGCCTGGATCGTTCCGCTCTCGTGGCCCGGCCGGTGGAGGCCCCCGCCGTAGTGCTTGGTGAGCCGATCGGTGCGAATGACCGGTTCGGTGGAGGCTCCCGCGTGCGGCGTGTCGGCGGCGACCAAGTCCCGGGAGCCTAGCGCATGGGGGTCGGGTCAGTTGGTCGGGCCCAGCGGCACCCATACTTCGGACCGGGAACCGGAAGGCGACCATCGGTGTACCGATGATGCCGGGTGGAGGGCTGTCCACTGTCCGACGCGGAACTGATGGAGCGGGCGCGGCAGGGAGATGTCGCGGCCTTTGAGGAGCTGGTGCGACGCTACGAGCAAATCGCCTTCCGCACCGCGCCCTGATCTGGGAGGAGGGGGCCTGGCGCTGCGGGTGGAGGGCGCTTCCAGCCTCGAAGCCGCTCTGTGCGTGGCGGCGTCGCTGGAGTAGACTCAGGCTCCGGCCGTCGCCCCTTGTGGGCGCGGTCGTCATTCTGCCCGCTAACCACCGCCGCCACTCCCAGCCAGGCTTTCGCCCGCATGAAGGCTGTTTGACGCCCGCATGAAGATCGCCGTCCCGCGCGAAACCGCCGAGGGCGAAACGCGCGCCGCCCTGACGCCCCAGATCGCCGGTCAGCTGGTCGCTGGCGGCAACCAGGTCCTGGTCCAGGCCGGCGCCGGGGAGGCCGCCCACTTTCCCGATGCGGCCTATGCCGAAGCCGGTGCCACCCTGGTTCCGGACGTGGCCGCCCTGTTCGGCAAGGCGGAGCTCGTGCTGCGCGTGGGACGGCCCAGCAACGAGGAAATCGAGATGCTGAGGCCCAAGACCGTGCTGATCGGCACATTGGGCACGCTGGCCAATCCCAAACTCGCGGAGCTCCTGGCCGAGCGCGGGATCACGGCCCTCAGCATGGATGCCATCCCCCGCATCACTCGCGCCCAGAGCATGGACTCGCTATCCAGCCAGAGCACCGTCGGCGGCTACAAAGCCGTGCTGTTGGCAGCCAGCCGGCTGCCGAAGTTCTTCCCGCTGCTCACCACGGCGGCGGGCACCGTCCGTCCGGCCCACGGCCTGATCATGGGCGCCGGGGTGGCGGGCCTGATGGCTATCGGGACGGCCCGGCGGCTGGGCGCGGTGGTGGAGGCGTTCGACGTGCGGCCGGTGGTCAAGGAGCAGGTTGAGAGCCTGGGGGCCACCTTCGTTGAGGTGCCCATGAATGAGGAGGAGAAGGCGTCCGCCGAGACGGCGGGCGGGTACGCGCGCGAGATGAGCGAGGACTACCAACGCCGCCAGAACGAGCTGATTGCGGAACGGGTCAAGGCCGCCGACTTCGTCATCACCACTGCCCTCATACCGGGACGCCCGGCGCCGCGCCTGATCACCGCCGACATGGTGCGCACCATGCAACCCGGGAGCGTGATCGTGGACATGGCCGCGGAGGCCGGTGGGAACTGCGAGCTGACCGAACCCGGGCGCGAGGTCGTCGAAAACGACGTGACGATCATCGGTATCACGAACCTGCCGGCCACGGTCCCGACCCACGCCACCCAGATGTACGCCAAGAACGTCCAGACCCTGGTCGACCACCTGGTCCACGACGGCAAGCTGACCCTGGACCTCGAGGACGAGATCACGCGCGGGGCGACCATCACCCACGGCGGCAAGATCGTTCACGAAGCAACGGCGGCGGCGCTTGCTGCGCAGGCGGCGGCGCGAACCGGCGAGGCCAAGTCGTGACCGAGACCCTCGACCCACGTGCCTTGATCGACGCCCTGTTCATCCTGGTCCTGGCCGCATTCGTGGGGTACGAGGTGGTCAGCAAGGTCCCGACCATGCTCCACACCCCGCTCATGTCCGGGGCGAACGCGATTCACGGCGTGATCGTGGTCGGCGCCATGCTGGTCGCCGCCACGGCCGACGCGCCGGTGGCGATCGGGCTGGCACTGATCGGCGTCACCCTGGGCACGATCAACGTGGTCGGCGGCTTCGTCGTCACCGACCGGATGCTCGAG
>DATKBC010000080.1:0-3005 GCA_035514415.1 Pleomorphomonadaceae bacterium
GTCGGGCCCGTCGCGGGCCGGCGGTCGGTGGTCGCAGGCGCCACGCGGCGCGGAGCGCACCTGCTCGTCGGCGGCTCTCCAGCCAGCGGGGCGACACGTCATCGGTCAGTCGCCGGAGTTGGCGCTCGGTGAGTACCGTCCCGACCCCCAGCTCCCCGTTGCCCGCGTTGGCGGGGCCGAGGGCCGCAGGCTGGAGGACCTCCCACCGCCGTTCGAGGCGCGACTCGAGGCCCGGCGGCAGCATGGCGGCCAGCGTCGTCCCGATCGGGGCGCGATAGCGGATGGCGATCGCCTCGGCCAGGGCCAGCAGGTCGGGCGTCAGCAGGGGGTCGGAGACGACCGACTCGACCGGCAGCGGGGCGTCGACCGGATCCGGCCGACCGGCCAGCAGGTAACCCAGCGCCAGACGACCACCATATGGGACGAGCACCAGTGAGCCGGGCTCAGGTGTCGTGCCCGGCCCAAGCCGGTAGGTGAACGTCCGCTCGGGCCGGTCCGCCTGGGCATCCACTGCGACCCGGACGAGCGCGCCGTCGTCCGGAGCGGACATCAGGAGCCGTTCACAGACGCACCCGGCGCGGTGGGTCGCGGCGCGCCTGGGCCTGGATCACCTCCCAGATCCGCTCGGCTGCCTCCTCGACGTGGCCCGTCTCGTTCACCACGATCTCGTCGTAGTCGGTCGCGGCCGCGATCTCATCCGCCGCGTTGTGGCGCCGCAGGGCCTGGGTGGCCTCGTCCTCCGAGCCACGCTTCGACAAGCGGTCGTTGAGCACGTCAATCGAGGGCGGCATGACGAAGATCAGCAGCGCATCCGGCACCCGGCGCCGGACCTCGCGCGCGCCCTGGGGGTCGATGGTCAGGATCGCATCCCGACCCGCGCGCAGGATGCCGCGGATCTGGTCCAGGGGTGTCCCATACCAGTGTCCGTGGACCTCGGCGGCTTCGAGCAGTCCGTGGTTGGCCTGCAGCCGCTCGAACTCGTCGGTGGTCATGAAGTGGTAATGCACGCCGTCGATCTCGCCCGGGCGGCGCGGCCGGGTCGTGGCGGTCACGATGGGCACGACCTGGGGATGCCGACGCGCCAGCTCGGCCACGATCGTGCTCTTGCCCACCCCGGATGGGCCGCTGACCACCACCAGCATCGGGTTCGGGAACGCCATTCGCTTGCTCATCGAGCGGCTTCCTCGGCCGCGACCGCGTCCTGCACGGTGGCCCCTGCACCCACCGGCAGAGCGGCCGCGGTGATACCGCTGGCGGCCAGGCTGTCCGCCAGGTCCGGCGGCAGCTCGCTCCACGCTTCGAGCCGCGCGCCATCGCCGGGTCGGGCAAACGCGAGGTGTGTCGCGTGCAGAAATTGGCGCCGCAGCTCTCCGGGGCCAGCCCCTCCGCCATACCGCAGATCCCCGGCGATCGGCAGCCGCAGGAAGGCCAGATGGGCGCGCAGCTGGTGCGTGCGCCCCGTATGTGGGTGAAGGTGAAGCAGGGTGTAGCCGCCTCCGCTACCGATGACCTCGTAGTCCGTGACGGCCGATCGGCCGCGGGCGACAACCGCCATCCGCTGGCGGTCCCGTGGGTCCCGACCAACGGGCGCCTCGATTCGGCCGCGTGCCGCGGGTGCCTCGCCGCGAACCAGGGCCACGTACTCCTTGTCCACTTCCCGCGCACCGAACTGTCGCATCAGCGCTGCCTGGGCGGCATCGGTCTTGGCCACCACCAGCAGGCCGGAGGTGTCCCGGTCGAGCCGATGCACGATGCCGGGTCGCCCCACCCCCGCGACGGAGCCCAGCGACTCGTTGCGCGAGGCAGCCCGTCCCAGCAGGGCGTGGACGAGGGTCCCGGTCGGGTGGCCGGCGGATGGGTGGACGACCATGCCGGCCGGCTTGTCGACCACCAGCACGTCGTCGTCCTCGTAGACGACCCGGATCGGAATGGCCTCCGGCACGAGAGTCGGATCCGGCGGCGCCGAAAGCGTGATCCGGAGCTGCTCCCCGCCGACGAGCCGATCACTCGCCCGCCGCGGGCGGCCGTCCACCAGGGCGCGGCCGTCGCCGAGCAGCCGCTGGGCGTGCGCGCGCGAGATTCCGGCCACGGCGGCCACTGCCACGTCGACGCGTCCGGCGGGGGCGGGGCCTTCCAGGATCCGCTCCCCGCTCACGATCATGCGGCGCTGGCGGCGGCGCGCCGATCGAGGACCGACAGGAGGAGGACCAGTCCCAGGATGCCGACCACGACCGATGAGTCGGCCACGTTGAAGGTCGGCCAGCGGAGGGTCCCGATGCCGACCGACACGAAGTCGGGCACCGAGCCGTCCAGCACGCGATCGGTCAAGTTGCCCAGCGTCCCACCCAGCACCAGGCCCAGCAGGGCAGTGGCCAGCCCGCCACGCACCCGACCGGTCAAATGGACCCATCCGATCGCGACCATGGTCGCGACGCCGACCGCGATGAAGAAAATCCCGCCACCCTGCAGCAGCCCAAAGGCCGCCCCCTGGTTCTCGGTGTGCCAGATCTGGACCAGGTCCCCGGCCACCGGGACCTGCTGTCCGATGTCGATGTTGGCCACCACCCACGCCTTGGTCAGCCGATCGACCAGGTAGACGACCCCGGCGGCACTCAGGAGCAGACCAGTCTCGGCCAGGGGTCGTCGCTGGGAGGAGCCGCTCATGGCCATCGAGCGTACGCCATCACTCGGCCCGACGCAGCGCCAGGCTGATCGTCGCGCCGTCGAGTGTCAGCTCCTCGCGGACGATGGCGTCCGGGAGCTCCGCGGTCTCCCCCACCTCGAGCGAGACCGCCAGGGTCTCGGCTGCCAGCCATGGCCGGTGGGGAGCGAGTCGCTCGGCCACGCTGGCAGGTCCGGAAACGGCGGCCACGATCCGGTCGCTGATCTCCAGGCCGGCCGACTTGCGGAGGTTCTGGAGCCGATGCGCGACCTCACGGGCCAGACCTTCGGCGGCCAGGGCGTCGTCGACCTGGGTGTCGAGCGCACCCAGCACCTCCCCGTCC
>DATKBC010000081.1:0-3510 GCA_035514415.1 Pleomorphomonadaceae bacterium
GGCAAGTCCTCGGCGATGTTCCGGCCGCTGCTCAGTTACGGGATCACGGAAGACCTGCAGGCCTCGATCTCACTCCCCATGCCGCTGTACATGCCGCAGGGGCTGCCGGGCGCCCGGACCATGGGCATGATGCCTTCGAGCCGCGACGTGGAGATCCTGGTCGGCTGGCGTTTCCATCGCCAGGGCACCGATGTCGGGTCTCGGTTCGAGAGCACCGCGTACGCGGGCCTCGACTACCCGGTGGACTTCGTGAGGGGCGACATCAGGACGTCGCCCGGGCTGGTGGGCGCGGTGGTCACGGGGTACGCCTCGCGTTCGCTCTATGTCTGGGGCGGCGCGCTGTATCGGCGGTACATGAGCCCGATCGGCGAGACGACCGACCGGCAAGGCGACGTCGCCCTGTACAGCCTGGTCCTGGGTTACCGGCCGCCCACCTTCCGCAAGGAGCTGCCGCATCCGGACTGGCGTGTCTTCCTCGAGGCCGTCGGAGAGTACCAGGGAAATGACCGAGCCGGCGGGAAGCAGCTGCCGGATACCGGTGGCCATCAGCTCTTCGTGGGCCCCACGTTACTCGGCCTTTACGGCCCCTGGGGTCTCTCGGGCGGGCCGCTGTTCCGGGTCGCAGGCAAGCCGCGCGGCGCGCAGCCGAAGGATCGGGTCCGCATGGTCGTCAACGTCACGTACTGGTTCTAGGAGGTCGAGATGAAGAAGGTGATTGCCGGGGTCGCGCTCATGGTCGCTCTTGCGCCGGGCGCCGCGCAGGCGGAGCTGCGTGAGGTCCGGCAGGTGATCTTCGGCATGGATTGAGCCGTGTGCGCCCACGCCGTGCGCGTGGCCATCAAGAAGGTCCAGGGCGTGGACAACGTCGACGTGAGCCTCAATCACGGGCTGGCGGAGGTCACGTTCAAGCCTGGCAACCGTGCCACGGTCGAGCAGGTCCGCGAGATCGTGCGACGCAACGGCTTCACGCCGAAGGGGGCAGAGGTCCGGGTGGCGGGACGCGTCGCGCGGCAGGATGGCAGGTCCGTCCTGGCGGTGACGGGCACCGATGTCGTGTACACACTCGCCGAGCACCCCGAAGCCAAAGGCAAGCTCTCCGAGCTCGAGCAATCGGCCAAGGACCAGCCGGCCGTAGTCTCCGGCTACGTTCCCGAGAGCCAGCCCAACGCGGAAGCGCCGTTCACACTGCAGGTCCGTGAGTTCACTCTTTCGCCTCGCTGATGGACGGACCCGCACGAGGGTCGGGCGGCCAACGCCGGTCGCCCGATCGGGTCGAGCGTGACGACCGCGGGGTCACCTCCTCAGCACGAACCCATGCGTCCCGGCGGCATCGTTGTACACGCCCACGATGTCGCCCTCGGGGTTGATGCCACGGGCCACGGTCAAGAGGGAGCCAGGAACATCGATGGACACGTACCCGTCCGCGTCGAGGTAGAAGCCATGGGTGCCGCCCCCGGCGTCTCTGTAATCGCCGACCACCGTGGTCTGCGGGTTGACGTCCCAGGCCTGGGTGAAGCGGGAGCCGGGGAAGTCGATGAAGGTCAGTGTCTCGCCGGTGAGAGCGTAACCGCGGGACTCGCCGGGCCGGGGAAAGTGCAGGCCCACGATCGTCCGGCCTCCCGGCGTGATCCCGTTGTGCATGGTGGCCGAGCCGGTTGGGGCGACGGTCGAGGGTCGGACGAACAAGGTGACGCCGCTTCGCCCCTGCACGTACGCGTACATGTCCACGAGCCCGCTGGTTTCGTGGAAGCAGCCCACGACCTCCCCCGACGCGCCGATCTTCGTGGGCAGCGTGATCAGGTGATTGCCGATGGAGATGTCGGTATAGCCACCGTGGCGCAGAAGGAACCCGCGGACCCCGGCCACGCCTGCGCGGGTGTACCTCCCGATGATGTCGCCCCGGGGATTGATGCCCCAGGCCTCGGTCGCCGCCGCACCCGGGTAGTCGATGGTCGTGAAGACCCCATCACGGAGGAGGTACCCGTGCGTGCCGGTCGCGTCCGTATAGGACCCCACGACATCACCCTGCGCGTTGATGCCGAAGGCGCGTGTGGCGACGGCCCCGGGCACGTCGATCGACTCGAACGCGCCGACGTAAGGAGTGGCGGCCAAAGCGGCCACTCCCGCGCCCTGCGCCTCACCGGCCGTCATCGTGTCCAGGCACCAACCGATCATCCACCGCATGTTTCCCGCGCACAGGTCTTCCATCTCGTCCATGTCGTCCACGGCCCGGACGCCGCCCAGGCCGGGTCCGAGCCATGCCGCCAGGCTCGACAGCACGACCAGAAACGCGATCCTGAGCGGTCCTCTGGCGACAGCTCGCATCTGAGCACCTCCTGTTGGCTGGGTAGGCCGGGCACTCCGGCGCCTGCCACTCCATGAGGCGCAAAACGGGCGCGTATTGGCTCACGGCCGCCGGTATATGTGTTCGGCCGCCGAACCGCAGGCGGCCGCATTCCGGTATTTGACCGGCCCGGCCGCGGCGTCTAGGCTGGAGTCCCTCTGCCGGGGCTGCCTCATGGGTTCGCCGCCGCTCGAATCGGTCACGGCCCTCCTCCAGGCCTGGAGCGAGGGCGATGCGGACGCGGGCCGCCGGCTGGTCCCACTCGTCTACGGCGAGCTGCGCCGGCGCGCGGCAGGCTACCTGCGCCGGGAGCGGCCCGGCCATACCTTGCAGCCCACGGCGCTCGTCCACGAGGCCTACTTGAAGCTGGTCGGCCACCCGGGTCCCTGGCGCAACCGGTCTCAGTTCTTCGGGGTGGCTTCCAACCTCATGCGCCGGATCCTCGTGGACCATGCCCGGCGCCGGCGAGCGGCCAAGCGAGACGCCATCCACGTGGCCTTCGACGAGGCCGCGCAGCCGGTTGCGGAGCACGAGGTGGACCTGGTCCAACTCGACGAGGCGCTCTCCGCGCTGTCCGCCCTGGACGCCCGGCAGGGCCGCGTGGTGGAGCTGCGCTACTTCGGAGGCCTGACGCTGGAGGAGGCGGCCGAGGTCCTGGGCGTATCGACGGCCACCGTCAAGCGCGACTGGACGGTCGCTCGAGCCTGGCTGTTCGATCGGTTGAGGCGGAATTAGCGGCATCGGCCCCAGCATGACGCCGGAGCGATGGCAGCGCGTCAAGGACGTGTTCCACGACGCGCTGGCGCGCCCGGCCGGCGAGCGGGCCGCCTTCCTGGCCGAAGCCTGCGGCCAGGACGCAGAGGCGCGTGCGGCCCTTGAGCGGCTCCTGGATGCTCATGGACAGGCCGAAGGCTTCCTCGAGACGCCGGCGGTGGGTGCGTCTGTCGACCCCCCGCGGCCCTTGATGACCGGCCGGGTCATCGGCCACTACGAAGTCCGCGCCCGGCTCGGCACAGGCGGAATGGGCGAGGTCTACGAGGCCCATGACCGACGCCTCAAGCGCACGGTGGCCATCAAGCTCGTCGCCGGCGGGGACGCGCGTGCTCAGGCCCGGCTCTGGCGGGAAGCGCAGCACGCGTCGGGCCTGAGCCACCCGAACATCTGCG
>DATKBC010000082.1:0-10473 GCA_035514415.1 Pleomorphomonadaceae bacterium
TCACCACAGGGCCAGGCCGATCTCCTCGTCTAAGGTCCGAACCAGGTCCACGCCGAGCAACTCGCGGATCTCGAACTCGGCCACGAAGACCTTGATACCGCGCAGCAGGTGCCCGCCCACGCACGCCCCGTGCTCATCGGCGAAGGTGGCATGTGCGTGAAGGAAAGGCTTGCCATCGCGCAGGCTGACGTTGCCGATGAAGCCCGCGATCTCGTGGTGGGTGTCAGAGGTCAGCTCAAGGTACCTCAAGTCACTTTGGTGGTAGTAGGCGAACGCGGCGTGTTGCACTGCGCCGATGACGCTGACCCACGCAGCTGACACATCTCGCTCGACGCAGATCCGCTCGATCTCGGCGACGAGGTCGCTCCCCTTCTCCAATCGACCGATGAACGTCCGGCCTGCGGAGGCCTCCCAGGTGCGCTCGGTCATCTGTCTGTCTCCTACTCGAAGTGCTTCAGGCTGGCCAGGACAGGTCGGTTGCCCGCCAGACGCGCCGGGTACAGGCCAGCCAGGCAGGCGACGCCCAATCCGAGCAGGACCACCGCGATCACGAGTGGCCAGGGGATGACCAGCCCAGCAGCGAAATCCCGGGGAGCGAGGGTGACGAGCAGCCCGGTGACCGCGACCCCGGCGGCGGCGGCCACGATGCCGCCCACGGATCCCATGATCGCGGCCTCGGTGACGACCATGCCTTCGACCTGGCCAACGGTCATGCCGTGGGCGCGGAGCACGGCAATCTCGCGGGTGCGCTCGGCCACGCCCAGGCTCAGGGTGTTGACGATCCCCAACCCACCAATGACGACAGCCAGCAGGGCCAGGGCGTCGAAGAGCCCGAGCAGACGTTCCAACGACCGCGCCAGCTGCTCGGCCAGCACGGCGGCCGTCAGCGCCTCGCCAGCCAGCTGGGCCGCCTTTTCGGCCACCACGGCACCATATGCCGTCTCGCCCATCGCGAGCTGCGGAACCATGGCCCACATTGTCGCTTGCTCGGCGCCGAACGTGGCCCGCGCATCCGCCAGGCTGACGAGCAGCGCCCCCTCGCCGGATCGACCGGGAAGCGAGTAGGCCACCAATCCGGCCACCGTGAAATCGGCGGCGGCGCCACCCGGTATCGCGAGGTGGATCAGATCGCCGGTGCCAAACCCGGTCTGGGTGGCGAACGACTCGGGGAGAAGAACCGCCCCGCCGCCGCGGAGGGCATCGAACGCCGCGGTGCGGTCGGCCTCAACCACGATCAGGGCACCGGCGTCCTGCCAGACCGAAGGATCGATACCGGCGACCCCTGCCTCGCGATCACCGTCCGGGGTGGTGACCACCACGCCGAACTCGGGCACCGGGCTGGCCGAAAGCGTCCCCGGAGTGGCCTCGATGGTGTCCTGGAGGGCGTCGATAGACGATGCGACGGTGAGCCGGATTGCGTATCCACCGGGGAGGATGGACTGGACCCAACGCTCCGCGGTTCCACGGGCCGAGGCGGCCGTCGTGCCCAGGGTGACCACCGCAGCCAAGGCCACCGTCAGGGCCGCCACACTCAGGCCGGTCCGCGCCCGATGACGGCCCAGGTTGGCGCGTCCCAGTAGACCCTGGGCACCGAACAGGCGCTCGAACGGCGCCCCGACCACCCTTCCCAGCGGTTCCAGCAGGAACGCGGTCGCGACCGCTCCACCGATCAGCACCCCGACGGCCAGCAGGGTGGCCACGATCGGTGGCGCACCGCGCTCGAGCGGATAGAGGAGGAAACCGGCAGCCACCACGGCCAGCTCAGCGACGACGATCCAGCGCAGGCGGATCCAGAGGCCGCGCCCTGGTCGGTGGGTCGGACGAAGGGCCTCCAGGGGGCTGACCCGAGCGGCCTCGGCGGCCGGGACCCAGCCCGCGAGCAGGGTGACGCTGAGCCCCAACCCGAACGAGAACGCGAGCACGGCCGGGCTCAGGGTCAGGTCCGCCACCAACGCCGCTCGCGTGCCGGCAACGATATTGACCAGGATCGCTCCAATGCCGATCCCGATCGGCAGCCCCAGGGCGGAACCAAGCAGCCCCAGCGCCATCCCTTGGCGGATGACAAGGCCACGCACCTGGCGCCCGGTGGTTCCTGCGGCTCGCAGCAGGCCGATCTCGCGGGTTCGCTCCGACAGGGTCATGGCCAAGGTGTTGGCAACCAGGAAGGCCCCGGCACTGAGCGCGACCAAACCGAGCAGGAAGGCGATGCCCGCGAACCCGGCTTGCGCGCGTGCGAAGGCAGCCTCTGCGTCGGCGACCGTCTCGACGACGAACGGCTGGGTCAGGGTCCGATCCAGCCCCGCTTCGACCTCGGCCATCCGGCCCTCGGCGACCGCCACGTCCACCGCCGTCACCGGTGACGGAACCTCGAAGGCGGCGTTGAGGGTGTCGCGAGCCACGAGGAGGACCGACCCTCCGGCCTGCGCCCCGAAGCCGCTGTTGGCCAGCAGGCCGACGATGGTGAGGGGCGGGGTTTCGAGCCGGGCGCCGGTCAGGAGCAGCTCGTCGCCGAGATCGAGGCGGTGATCGGCGGCCCACTGTGCGGCCACCAGGGCACCGTTGGGGCGGTCGGCGTCGAGGGGCACGCCGGACGTGAGGCGGGGACGGCCGAGGGCCGCCTCGGATGCCGGGTCCACGCCCACCGCGGTGAGGGTGAATACCTGCTCATTTGGGCCCGGCTGCGTCGACAGAAGCAGGCGACGCTCGGCCAGCGGAGCGCTGATGGCCACCCCGGGGATCACTCGTATCGCCGCCACGGATTCGGTGCCCAGTCCGTCGTCGTCGAACGCGCGGACCCGCAGGTCCGCCTCGCCGTACAGGTCCTGGGCGGCTTCGGAGACGGCCCGGGTCGCGGCATCGGCGGTCAGCAGGGTGCCTGCCACCAACGCCACGCCGAGCGCGACACCCAACCCGGTGAGCGCGGTTCGGGCCGGTCGGGCGGTCAGGCTCCTCCACGCGATGGCAGACAGACGCATGCGATCGGCAGCTCGGATCGGCTCAGAGGCCGAGCAGGGCCAAGCGGGTGAGGAGCTCACCCGGGTCGTGGTCCGGCCGGCGTCCCAGGTCGATCTGATCCAGGATCTGCCCGTCGCGGACCACCAGCACGCGGTCCGCGTACGCGGCCGCGCGAGCTTCGTGGGTCACCAGCACGATCGTCTGGCCCAGCTGCACGCAGGAGCGCCAGAGCAGATCGAGGATCTCGCCGCCGCTCGTGTAGTCCAGGTTGCCGGTTGGTTCGTCCGCCAGCAGGAGTGCAGGCTCGGTGGCGAGCGCACGGGCCAGGGCTACCCGTTGCTGCTCTCCGGCGGACAGCTGGTCGGGCGCGTGATCGGCCTTGCCGGTCAGGCCGACCATGGCCAGCAGCTCATCCACGCGCTGGCGGCGCTCATGCACCGACTCTCCGCCGATCAGGAACGGGAGGGCCACGTTTTCGCGGACCGTCAGCAACGGGATGAGGTTGAAGAACTGGAATACGAAGCCCGTCTTGTCGCGCCGGGTCAGGGTCGCCTGCTCATCGTCCAGGGTGCTGATGTTCACGCC
Source organism: Pleomorphomonadaceae bacterium (assembly GCA_035514415.1). Lineage (GTDB taxonomy): Bacteria > Chloroflexota > Limnocylindria > QHBO01 > QHBO01 > DASTEQ01. Next base: position 3,541 of record DATKBC010000082.1, read on the forward strand.
GTCGATGACGACCTGGCCCGAGGTGGGCTTGTCGAGGCCGCCGAGCAGGTGGAGCAGGGTGGACTTGCCCGATCCGGAGGCCCCCATGATGGCTACGAACTCGCCGCGTTCCACGGCCAGGCTGACCCCGCGCAGGGCGTCGACCTGGCCATCCCCGACCGGGTAGCGCTTGACGAGGTTTTGGGCCTCAAGGATCGTCATCGGGCGAAAGGATACGGGCCGGGGCGAGCCGGGGAGCGGGTCAGCCGAAGACGAACCCGATCAAGGCTCCCAGGAGTGTCTCGAATACGCCCTGGTCGGGGGGACCGGCAGCCTCGACCCGCAGGCTGGCGACGGCTGGTTGCTGGAGCGGCGCGCCGCGGGTATCAAGGCCGGCCAGGGCCCGGTTCGGGACGTTCAGCGCTCCCACGTGGACCAGGCTGCCGCTTCCGTCGAGGGGTTCGGCCGAAGTAGGGCGCACGGGGGCCGGCACGGTGCGGGGAGGAAGCGTGGGCGCCGGAGCTGGCTGGTAGGCAACGCCACCGCCGCCACCGCCGCCACCGCCGCCACCGCCACCGCCTCCCCCACCGGCCGGCGGTGGAGGTGGAGGACCCGAGCCGGCAGCGGTCATGAAGAGCTCGGTGTAGACCCGTGGGCTGCGGAGGGCGCCGAGGAACTGGACGTTATCGGCAGCCCAGGCGCCGACGCCACCGTGGGTCCAGCTGGCACCCAGGATGTTGGCGCGGTGGCCGGGAGAGTTCATGAAGCCGTTGTGCGCGGCCACCGGCGAGTCGGCATCGGAGTAGCCGTTGTTCCAGGCGATGTTCTCGCCGCCCAGGGTGTAGCTCAGCCCGTTCAGGTCATACCAGTGGTAGACCTGGTAGCCGGTCCCCAGGATGGTATGGCTGAAGTAGTTGCGCTGGATCATGTCCTGGCTGCGCCAGCGGGCGATGGAGACCAGGGTGCCGTGCTGGACCAGCACGTTGAGCCCGTTGTTGGCTCGCGCGCCGTTCAGAAGCTGCCACAGCGTCGCCTCGGCCGACGCCTGGTCCCAGGCGCTGGCGGTCGCAGGCCCCGACCAGGCCATGAGGGCAGCGGCCATGAGGGCCGTGCCCGCCAGCCCCGTGGCGCGGAGGAGGACGTTTGGTTGACGCCGAAGCGCGGCAGGCGCTGAGCGCATGACGATAGGCACCCCTGGATCGGTCCGCCATTCGTGACGGACGTACCAGGAGGCTACGGTGACCCAGAGCCGAGGTCAGTAGCGCGGTCGTCCCGGCTCGGGCCGGGACCATCAGGTCGCCAGGCCCGGACCGAAGGTCGGGGAGCGCGTCAGGCGGGGCGTACGACCACGGTTCCGGCGATCTTGTCGTGCCAACCCTGCTTGCGGCGGTCGAACGCGACCCAGATCACGCCCAGGAACAGGATCACGATGCTGATGATCAGCCCGACGTAGCGGAGCAGCGAGCGGACGACGTCGACCTTTCCGCCGTCGGCAGCCAGCACGATCCGCATGTTGAACGGAATCATCCCCGGGCTCTGGCCACGCCAGGTCCAGAAGCCGACGAAATAGACGAGGTCGATCAGGAGGCCGATCGCGTTGGCGGCGTAGTCCTCGAAATGGGGTGGCCTACGGGGCTTGAACCCGTAACCTTCGGAGCCACAATCCGATGCTCTACCAATTGAGCTAAGGCCACCGCGGGCACCCGAGTGTAGCCCACGACGAGGGGTGGGTCAGCCGAGGCGAGTGAGGATCTCCTCCCGGTCAAAGGCCCACGACCCGATCGCCAGCAGGGCTCCGATCAGGCCCACCACCACCAGGTCGCCAGCGAGGACCTGGCTCATGCTGAAGGTCGCCTGCCCTCCCAGGAACTGGGCCACGGCAACGGCGATGATGGGCAGGACCACGAACGCGCCGAACTGCTGGGCGGTCCGGGGGTCGCCGACCCGCGAGCTGACGATGACGCCCAGCAGGACCGACAGGACGCAGATGAGCGGGACGAGGGTGACCATGGCCACCATCCACTGCGGACTGAACACCATCCGCAGCAGGCGCGGGTCGGCGATCGCCCCGTTGATGAGGCCGTAGGCAACCCACACCGCCCAGGTGGCGAGGACGGCCGGCAGGGCGGCCGCGATGGTCTTGCCGGCGAGCAGCTCGGAGACCTCGATCGGGGTCGCGAGCTGGGGCTCCAGGGATCGCGCCTGCCGCTCACCGATGACCGACTGCGAGGCAATCGCGATGGGCACCATGGCCGGGATGAGCAGGAAGTAGGCCATGAAGTTGGTGACGATGAAGCCCTGGGCTGCCAGCTTGGGCGGCAGGTCGGGGAAGGCGGCGAGCATGACCGCAATCTGGCCCAGCTGGTTCACATCCAGGTCGTTGACCTCGATGAAGCCCACGATGGCGATCGGAATGGCCGCGAAGATGACGGCCGGGGCAGCGACGGCAGCCAGCAGCAGCTTGTTGGAGCCGATTTCCCGCCACTCCTTGCCGAAGACGGTGGCCACCAGGCTAAGCCGCACGGGCGCCCTCCGGGTCGCGTTCGCCGCGCTCGCCGACCAGCTCCAGGTAGACCTGCTCCAGGCTGGCGACGTCCTCGGCCACCGCCAGCACGCGAGCCCCGCGCGTTACCAGCTCACGCACCAGCTCCGGGGTGTCGCGCCGGGGTTCGGCCAGCTCCACCCACAGGTCTCCGTCCTCGGCCCGCGCGTTGCGCACGAAGGGCAACGAACCGAGCATGGCGGCCAAATCCGATGCGTCGACCGGGCCACCGTCCAGCGCGACCCGGGTACCGGCGGCCCGGCCCCGGCGGCGCAACTCCGCCGGCGTCCCCTCGGCCAGCAACCGCCCGTTCAGGATCCCGATCCGATCACACACCCGCTCCGCCTCGTCCAGGTTGTGGGTGCACAGCACGATCGAGCGACCCTCGTCCCGTAGCGTGGCCACGAGCTCGCGAATCGACTTGGCCGCCTCGGGGTCGAGTGCGCTGGTCGGCTCGTCCAGGTAGATCACCCGCGGCTCGTGGAGCAGGGCCCGGGCGATCGCCACCCGTTGGCGCATGCCCTTCGAGTAGCCGCCGACCCGGCGGTCGGCAGCATCGGTCAAGCCGACCACGTCCAGGTAGCGGTCCACCGCCGTCCGCAGGGCTGTATCGGTCAGTCCGTACAGGCGCCCGTAGTAGGTCAGGTTCTGCCTCGCGGTCAGCCGGTCGTGGAGCCCGGGGCTCTCGGTCAGGATCCCGGTCAGGGATCGGATCTGCGGGTTGTCGCGCCCGAGCTCGAGGTCAACCACGCGCACCCGGCCGGCGCTGGGGGCGATCAACCCGGCCAGGATCCGGACCGTGGTCGTCTTGCCCGCCCCGTTGGGGCCCAGCAGCCCGTAGATCTGTCCCGCACGCACGGTGAAGGACACGTCCCGCAGCGCGGTGACGATCCCGAATCGTCGCTCCAGACCTTCGACGGCAATCAACCGACCGATGCTAGCAGGACGCGGTCGGTGGTCCGGAAGCGGCCTTTTTGCCGGTCCGGCGTGGCAAGATCGGGCCATGGAGGAGCGGACCCTGCGCACGCGGCGGGTGTTCGAGGGCCGCCTGCTGAAGGTCCGGGTCGACGACGTGGCCATGGCCGATGGCCGACCCGCGCAGCGCGAGATCGTCGAGCATCCAGGGGCGGTGGCCATCCTGGCCTGGGACGGCGGGCGGCTGGCCGCGGTTCGCCAATGGCGCCAGGCGGCGGGACGCGTGACCCTCGAGCTCCCCGCCGGCACGCGGGACCCGGACGAGGCCCCACGGCGCACCGCCGAGCGGGAGCTGGCCGAGGAATGCGGCCTGGCCGCGCAGACCTGGGAGCCGGGGCCCGGCTTCTGGACCGCCCCCGGCTTCTGCACCGAGTTCCTGACTCTGTGGCTGGCCACCGAGCTGCGCCCGGTCAGCGTCGCTGGCCCCGAGGACGAGGCCCTCGAGGTCGAGTGGCTGACCCTGGACCAGGCGCAAGCCGCCGTCGCGGACGGGACGATCAACGACGCGAAGTCGCTGGTTGGGATCTACTGGCTGGCGCGGCGGCTGGGGCGGGGCTAACCGGCCAGGGCCGGGCTAACTGGCCAGGTCGAGACGTTGCAGGCGGGGGTTCGCGGTGCGGCCCGGGATCCGGCCGCGCTTGGCAATCGGTCGGCCGTCGATCTCCTTGAGGTCCCCGGTGAAGTCGATAGGGCTGGCGTCGCTGATGGCGGAGCCGATCGCGAACGAGTCGACCGGCGCTCCGGCAGCCTTGAACTGACCGATCCGTTCGGCATCCAGCCCGCCTGACACCACGATCTTGACGTGCTGATGGCCGGCCAGGTCGAGACGGGCCCGGACCTCCTTCACGAGGTCCGGGGTGACGCGGCCGCGCTCGGAGGGCGTGTCGAGCCGGACGCCCCACAGCCGCTCCCCGAGTGCCTCGGCCACGCGGAGCGACTCCTCGGCCTCGTCCTTGAAGGTGTCGACCAGGACGATGCGCGGGACGTCCGGATCGATGTGGCGGTCGAACGCTTCCGCCGCCCGGACGGTGTCTCCGAAGATGAGGACCAGGGCGTGGGGCATGGTGCCGGTCGGTGACAGACCCGCCAGCCGCGCGCCGGCCGGCGTGGACGCCCCGATGCAGCCGCCCACTACGCTGGCGTAATCCATCTGATCGGCCACGCTGGGATGGACATGCCGCGCCCCGAATCCGATGACCGGGATGGGGGCCGCCGCGTCGACGACCACGCGGGCCGCGGTAGCCCATCCGGATGACTGGGCCAGGGTGCCGAGCACCGCGGTTTCATACAGGCCGAAGGCCGAATAACGCGCCTCGATCCGCATGACGACCTCCTTGGGCTCGAACCGGTCGCCGTCCGACAGGGATTCGAGCACCGGAGCCGGGTCGTGGCCGTTGCCGGGGCCCAGCACACGCCGCAGGAAGGCGTGAACCTCGGCGGCGCCACACAGGATGCCCTCGTCCCGCGCGAAGACCTCCATGACCACCACCGGGTCGAGATGCTCGGCGCGAAGGATGGCTCGGGCCCGTTCGAAATAGACGTCGGCGGTCTGCCCGGTCAGCACCTCATTCGCCGCCTCGAACCGCTGGACCGTGTCCTCGCCGGTCATGGGTCGGGAGTGTAATCGGTGGCTGCGCGGCGTCGGCGGATGGCGACCGACAGCCCGAGCGCCGCCGAGCCGACGGCGACGACCAGGCCCAGGATCCTGACCAGGCCGGCGGCGGCGGCGGTGTTGAGATCCTGGTTCAGGCTGGCCAGCCGATCCGCGGCCGCTCGGAGGTCGCCGGCGGCAAACGCGGTGGCGGCGGCGGCCAGGCGTTCCTCCGGGCCGGGGCCGATCAACATGCCGACCCAATCGATCGGACCCAGACCGTCGGCAATTGAGGATGCCGGCTGCTCGTACGCGATCACGATCGCCCGCTCGGCATCGATCTCGGCCCAGGCCAGAGTTCCGCCCCCATGCGTCCGATACGCCGCGGCAATCCGGTCTGGGGCAGCCAGGCCCGCGTCCTCGATTTCGGCCAGCAGCCGATTGCGCTCGACGAGCCACTCCCCTGCCGCCGCGATCTCGGCCTGCGCGTCAGCGAAACGCCATTCGACCATCGCCGACCGCACCGGATCAGGATCACCCCAGTCCCCGGCGGCTTCCAGCAGGGCGTAGAACGCGGTGCGGGCCGCCTCGCGGGCGGTCAGCTCGGCCTCGGCGCCCGCACCCAGGACTGCTGCGGCCAGCGCGGCGACCACGGGCTCGTCGATGACGGCATCGAGGTGGTCAAGGTAGCCGCGCGAGTCCACCGCCCGCGCTCCCGTGGCGGCTTCCACGCCCGGAGCGTCGGCGGTCAACGGATCGTAGCCATCCAGTCCGGAGGCCATCCGGCGCAACGCGAGCCGCAAGTCATCCTCGCCGGCCATCTGCGCCACGACATCGGTCAGGGACCAGGCCATCGCATACGCCCACGCGTCGCTCTCGGCCGAGCGATCCGCGGCAGTCCACTCGGCGAGCGGGAATGCCTCGCCCTCGAGGCCAGCCGCCACCGCGACCGGGTCGTGTGGCAGCTCGAGCTCGAGCTCGGTGGAAACCCGTCCAGCGGCCCACGACGCCAGCCCCTCCACGATCCACCGATCGCCGGCCAGCGCATCGTTGGCCCACACGTGGGCCGCCTGATGGAGCAGGGTGAACGGCGGCTCCGTGAACCCGACCGCCACCTCGCCGTTGACCGGTTCCGAGTCCAGCCCGCCGCCGGTCACCGACTCGGTCACCACCAGCGGACCCTGGCCCGAGTACGGAAGCCCGAAAGTGTCCTCCAGCCGCGGAAGTGCCTGGACCAGGAGGTCCATGGTTGCAGCGCCCCATTCGGGGTCGTCAGCCCAATGCCGGACCTGAAGGTCGGCGGTGCCGCCGGTCAGGGCAACCGCCCGCCGCAGCGTTGCGTACACCGGGTCACGGGTCGCGCCGATGTGGGCCAGCCAGCGGCTCGGATCGGCGATGGGCCCGCTGTCGAGGACGGCGCGATCGGCCTCCGTCGTAGCTCGCAGGGGGTCGCCGTCGACACGGACCTCGAAGTCGGCCGGCACGTCGACCGTGACCGCGCTGGCGGTCCCGAACCCCCAGGCCGGGAAGGTGACCAGGTGCGGCCCAATCCGGATCGCCGGATCGTCCCCGTCCCGCAACTCGTACTCCAGGGCCAGCTGCGCCGTCTGCTGGTACTCCACCGGAGACCGGAAGGTGACGGTGGCCACGTTGACACCGTCGCTGACGGCAGCCGCGACGGTCAGCGCTCCCGTCCCGTCGTGGGCGCTGACCGCCGCAGCGTGGTCGTGGACCGCCAACGGGAGGTTCTGGTACACGCTGACCTGGCCTGCCGGCGCCGGGAAGGTGTTGGTGAATTCGATGTCCACCGTCACGCTGATCGTCCCCGCCTCCGGGTCCACGACGT
>DATKBC010000083.1:0-4066 GCA_035514415.1 Pleomorphomonadaceae bacterium
CCCCGCGCGCCAGCGCGTGGAGCCGCTCCCCCGCCGGCCCGAACTGGGCGGCCACGGCCGAGCGCGGCAGTCCCGCCAGCTGCCCCAAGTTGGTCAGCCCGAACAGGCTGAACCGATCCCGGATGGCCGGCTCCGCCGGCAGCAGACCGATGGGCATCGGGGCGAGCGTCGCGCGCCCCTCCCCGGCGGGGAGGATCAGGCAGACAGCCCGGGCGGTGGCGTCGCCACTCCGGGCTCGGGCCAGGCGAGCGGCCAGGGCCGCCAGCCATCGGTTGTCCCCGATCCCCGCTCGCACCGGGTACATGTCGGCCAGGTTCACCGCCCGGACCGCGACCCGCCGCTCCGACCCGTGCATCGGTTCGAGGCCCGTCATGTCGACCAGCGCCACTCCCGTTTCCAGCGCTTCGATCCGCGGAGAGAGGTCATCCAGCCGGTCGAGCATGGCCTCGAAACGCGCGGCCGCATCCGGGGGAGCCGCTTCGCCCCGCAGGGTTGGCCACACCAGCGCCAACACCCGCATCACCGGCCCTCCGGGTCAGGCGCTGAGGACGGCCAGCGCGGGGAGTGGCTCGGCAGGTTCGACCGTGGCGAACTCCGCGGCGGGCTGCGGCACGGCGAGAGCGGGCAGGAGCGAGTCGATGCGACGACCCTCCCCGAACCACAGGTCGATCTCCGAGTGGCCGCCGGCCAGGGCCCATCGATGACGCGTCACGCTGGCTGCCACGCGCAAACCGACGAGGTCGCGGCCGACTGCCAGCCAGGCCTGGCGCTCGAGGTGAACCCGGATCCCGGCCACCCGACCCGCGGCCTCGCGTAGCGCAGCGGGAGCGAGAAGCAGGGCGGTGGTGTCGGATCGGGACAGGAGCGTGGCCAGCCGGTCAAACCGGGAGGTGGCGGGCCCGTCGAGGTCCAGGACCAGCAGGTCGATGAGGCGGGAGCGGGCCAGCCAGGCGGCCAGCTCCAGGGCCTCGGCACCGTCGGCGGGGCGGACCACGAGCAGCCACTCCAGGCGAACGCCGCGGCGAGCGGCGAGGGCTGGATCGAACGTGCCGGCCAGGTCGATCCAGGCCACCAGGCCCTCGGCCGCCTGGCTGGCGGCCACGGAGTCGAGGGCCAGCGAGGTGGCGCCGTGTCCGGGAGCGGCATCCAGCACGGCCAGTGCGCCCCGGGGCCAGCCGCCGGTGGCCAGCGCGGCGTCCAGGGCGGCGTGACCGGTGGGGACGGCGGGAATCGACGGCTCCCCGGGGACCGGCGCCACCCCCCGTCGCAGGCCGCGCTCGCGGAGCGCATCGAGCACCTCGGGGAGCGGTCGGGCAGCCGGGAGGGTCACATCGGTCAGTCTAATAGAACAGATGTTCTATGACAATCCCCGCCTGGGGGGCCGCGAAAGGGCCGTGCTATCCTGCCGGCGCCCCATCGGGGCGCCCCGTGGGGATGTAGCTCAGCTGGGAGAGCACCGCGTTCGCATCGCGGGGGTCAGGGGTTCGAGTCCCCTCATCTCCACCATCCCGATCGCCAGATCAGCCCACCATGCGGGCTGGGACGCCTACGGCCCGGTGCCTGGGTCGAGGACCGTCACGCCGTTCTTGCTGAGCCTGATCCGAGCCGTGGTGCGGTTATTGGCATCGTTCGATTCCGCGAACCAGTTGGCCCCGTCAGCGGTGGCGGTGACCGTGTACTCCCCGGCAGGAAGCCCGCTGATCTTGATGTACTGGTCGACGAGGTAGTAGGGGTACTGGTCGCCCCAGCCGACCGAGAGGCCCATCGTCACGGTGCCGTCGGCGAGGACCTGGCACGAGTTCGAGCCGGTGTATACCGCGTTGGCGGGCGCGCCGGACAGGGACAGGTTGTACCGATAGTTGTCCCAGAAGCAGAAGCCATGCTTCTCGCCATACCGACGCTCAAGACCGTTCTGCGAAACGAGCACGTACTCCTGAAGGTCGCGGACGTGCATGTGGTTGTGGCCATCGCCGGACCAGTACATCTCGGCGGCCGTCGGGTGGTTGGCCCAGCCGGAACCGGTCTGGACGCGCTGGTCGACCTGTAGCCCACCGGCCAGGTTCGTGTACCGAACCACCTCGAATGGGCCGGCGCCGACATTCACGATCACGGTGCTGAACCGCAGCCAGCGCTCGCCACGCGGGCGACGCTCGACACGGAAGTCGGTCAGGGGCGCCATGCCCAGATCCGGCAGCAGCGCGTCCTCGGGAAGCGTGGCCGCCACCGGCGAGGGGATCAGCATCCCCGCCGTCAGCACCGCGGCGACCAGGGGGCTGATTCCGAATCTCTTCCGTCCCATCGAAGCGTCCTCCAGTGACGACCGTCGCATCGTTCGCCCGCGCAGTATCGCCTTCTGGAGTGCTCCAGGGAAGGGCAGGACGGCAGATCGGCTCAGTGCAGGATCTGGGACAGGAACTGCCGGGTCCTCTCGTGCGCCGGGGCCTCGAAGATCTGGCGCGGCGGGCCTTCCTCCACGACCAGTCCCTCGTCGAAGAAGACCATCCGATTCGCGACCGCCCGCGCGAATCCCATCTCGTGGGTGATGCACAGCATCGTGATGCCGTGGTCGGCGGCGAGCGACTTCATGACGTCGAGCACCTCGCTGATCATCTCCGGGTCGAGCGCGGAGGTCGGCTCGTCGAACAGCATGATCTTGGGCTGCATCGCCAGCGCCCGGGCGATCGCGACCCGCTGCTGTTGGCCGCCCGACAGCTGGGCCGGGAACTTGTGGGCCTGCTCGGGGATGCCCACTCGGTTGAGGAGGCCCATGGCCACGTCCTCCGCTCGATCGCGAGACCACTTGCGCACTCGCATCGGCGCCAGGGCGACGTTCTGGAGCGCGGTCAGGTGGGGGAACAGGTTGAACGACTGGAAGACCATCCCGATCTCGCTGCGCACCGCGGCGATGTTGCGGATGTCGTTCGTCAGCTCGATGCCGTCCACGAATATCTCGCCGCGCTGGTGCTCCTCGAGGCGGTTGATGGTGCGGATGAACGTCGACTTGCCGGAGCCGGAAGCACCGAAGATGACCACCACCTCGCCGGTCCGGACGGTCAGGTTGATGCCCCGCAGGACGTGCAGCTGGCCAAACCACTTATGGACGTCACGCGCCACGATGATGTCGCGCGCGTTGACATCGGTCTGCTTCGCGCTTGCGGTGCTGGTGGCGTCTGGCTCGGGGCTCATGCGTGCACCTCGTGGTTCATCGAGTTCCGACCCCCATCACCTGCTCGAGCCGATAGCTGGCCTGCGACATGGCATAGCAGAGCACAAAGAAGACGACGCCGATGAAGAAGTAGACCTCCAGGTGCGCTCCCAGCGACTCGGGCTGGGCGAGGATCGCGCGACCGATGCCCAGCAGCTCGAAGAGCCCGATGATGGTTACCAGGGTCGTGTCCTTGAGCAGGCTGATGAAGAGCCCCACGTTGGCGGGAATCACCGAGCGCAGCGCCTGCGGCAGCACGATGTGGATGTTGGTTCGGGCCGTGCTCAAGCCCAGGGCCTGGGCCGCCTCGATCTGACCGCTTGGGATGGCCTGCAGGCCGCCCCGCACGTTCTCGGCCACGTAGGCGGCGGAGAACAGCGTGATGCCGCCCATGGCCCGCGTGACACGGTCGATCCGCACGTCGCCGGGGAGGAAGAAGGGGAGCAGGATGTCGGCCATGAACAGGATCGTGACCAGCGGCACCCCGCGTATCAGCTCGATGTAGGCCGTGCTCATGATGCGCAGGGCGGGCAGCGTGCTGCGACGACCGAGGGCCAGTAACACCCCCAGCGGGAACGCGAGGATGATCCCGATCGCGGCCAGGAGCACGGTCAACAACAGCCCGCCCCACAGGTTCGAGCTGACAGACGGCAGGGGGGTGGCGCCGATGCCGCTGACCAGCACGAAGATGACCGGGATGGACAGGAACCAGCCAATCGTGAGCGCGCGGCGCGGAACGAGAGCCCGGCGTCCCGCGACCATGTCGATCCAGACCAGGGCCGCATTGGCCGCCAGACCGATAGTGATGAGCGGGCCGACTGTAGACAACGCCGTCAGGGCGGCGAGCATGAACTGGAAGGC
>DATKBC010000084.1:0-3985 GCA_035514415.1 Pleomorphomonadaceae bacterium
GAGCGGCTGACAAGCAGCAGGTGGCGATCATGGTGGGCCGTCTGCTGGGGATGGAGCTCAGCGGGGCGTCGGACGACGCCACCGACGCCCTGGCGGTGGCCATCGGGGCGCTCTACCCGGGGAGCGCCGCGTGATCGGGTCGCTGCGGGGCCCGGTGAGCCGCGTTGGGCTGGACCACCTGATCATCGACATCGGCGGGGTCGGGTACCGGGTGGTGGTGTCGCCCGAGCTGATCGGGCGCGTGCGCATCGGCTCCGAAGCCAGCCTGTTCATCCATCACCTGGTCCGCGACGATGCCCAGGCCCTGTTCGGGTTCGCCAAGCCGGAGGAGCTGGCCTTCTTCGAGCTGCTGATGACGGTGACCGGAGTGGGACCTCGCCTGGCACTGGCCATCACCAGTGGGCATCCGGTGACGCGCCTGCAGATGGCCATCGTGACCGATGATCTCGACGTCCTGACTTCCGTGTCCGGCGTCGGTCGCAAGACCGCCCAACGCATCGTGCTGGAGCTCAAGGAGAAGATTCACGCCGCCGGGATCGCGGTGGGGCCGGGCGCAGCGGCCGATTCGGACGTGGTGGCTGCCTTGGAATCGCTGGGCTACACAGCCTCCGAAGCGCGGCGCGCGGCGGGCAGCGTGGTGGGCATCGAAGGCGGGCTGGACGAGCGGATTCGGGCCGCGCTCCAGGAGCTGGCCCGATCGCGGTGACCTTCGCCGATCCGGAGACGATCGAGCGGGTGCTTCGTGAGACCCAGACCTGGGCCGTGGTCGGCTGCTCGTCGAACCCGATCCGGCCGAGCCATGGCGTGGCGCGGACCTTGATGGACTACGGCTACCGGATGATCCCGGTCAACCCCCGCGAGACGCAGGTCCACGGCCAGACGGCCTATGCCGACCTGTTCTCGGCCCAGGCCGATGCGGTTGCCGCCGGGCACCCGATCGAGGTGGTCGACATCTTCCGCAACTTGGCGGTGGCGGGGATCCACGTCGACGAGGCGGTCGAGATCGGCGCCAAGGCGGTGTGGATGCAGCTGGGGGTCATCGACGAGGAGGCCGCCGAGCGGGCGCACGCGGCCGGGCTGTGGGTCGTGATGGACCGATGCCCGGCGATCGAGCTACCGCGGCTCAGTCTCGGCGCATGACGAGGTCGATCCGTCCGATCGGCGGCCGAGGATCGGCGTAGGTCTTCACCATCGGGTCGTCCGGGCTGATGACGCCCGGATCCCAGGTCCGGTTCTGGGCGTCGAAGCTGACCTCCACCAGCTGGGGCCACCGCTCGAGCATCCGCCCTCCAATTTCGTGGACCAGGTGCTGGATCGACAGGCTCACGAACTGGTGGAAGACCGAGGCGGCCAGGTCCGTCACCTGTTCGCCCGCGACGTAGCGTTCGGGGCTGGTCCCCAGGGCATCTGAGTGGTCGGCGTAGCGCCAGCCGATGTCCATCCACGTGAACAGGGCACGGTCCGGCCGCTCGGGCAGGGTGGTGTGCTCGTCACGGGCGAAATCGGCGAAGGACGAGCCGGTGATCTTGATGAGCTGGAGCCCCTCACGCCCGCAGGCGTGATCGGTAAAGCGCACGCCGTCATCGGTCAGCTCCAGGTCCAGGCGTGCGGTCGACCGGTCGTTGCGGTCCCGGGCGAACAGGACCTCGGAGGCGACGAAGCCATCACCGTCATTGGCCGGCACCAGCGACGCGGGGTACGGAAGCTCAGTGCCGAGCAGGGAGATGCGTTCCATGTGGGGGTAGTGGTCGAGGAACGCGCGGCCCACGTGATCGAGCCAGCCCTCGAGTGTGGCCGCGGGGCTGGACGCCGAGGTGGCGTGGATGAAGTTCTTCATCGTGTCGGTGGCCACGACGAGACGGTTGTCGCCCTCGGTGTATGACTCCAGGAATCCCTGGCCGTGAACCTGGATCTCGATTTCGGCCGCCATGAGCGTGTTGTCGCGGCCGGCGAACGGTGACTCGGCGATGGGCGTCACCCCGACCAGCGGGGTGCCATACGTGCGGTAGACGCTGACCGCGGCCTTGCCGTAGCCGATCTCGTACCTCATGCATCCTCCGAGGTGGGGGAGCGGAACCATCGGAGCCGGTCTGCCGCGATGGCCAGGGTGTCGTCCAATGCCCGACGCAGCTCGGCATCGCGGTCGCCACGGAGCGCGGCCCGGAACTCTGGGAGCAGGTCTCCTCGCGAGCGGCCGGCCACGAAGACGAGGTAGCGGAAGCCAAAGCGCAACTCGTACGACGCGTTGAGGCCTGCCAGCTCGGCGTCCACCGGGTCAGGGGTTCCGCCCTGTTCACGCCGCGAAGCCGGCGAAAGGCGGTCGCGAGCGCCCAGTCGGGGATGTGCGTTGACGAGCTCAACCTGGTCAGCTTCAGCCATTTGATGCGCGATCCTGGCCGCCGCCGCCATCAGCTCCGCGTCCGACTCGAACGGGCGAGCGGCCGCCAGCCAGGCGGCAAAACGGGGAGCGTTCTCGAACAGCATCGACAGCGACTCGCTGAAGGAGTCCACCGACAGGTCGTTGAGCTCGTCGGTGGACGGGAATCCGCTTGCGGCGTTGACAGAAGGCTCCGGATTGCCGGCCATGTGCTGCGCGGGCTCGCCGTCGCTCAGCTGCCGCGGTAGACCGTGGCGCCGAACGGCGCCAGCAGCAGCGGGACGTGATAGCTCCGACCGGCATCGGTCACGCGCAGGGCAACCGCGATGCCCTGCAGGAAGGCGTCATCGTCCCCATACCCGGCCAGGTCGAACAGGAGCTGGTAGTCGCCCGCCGCCAGCTCGCCGCCGACGAGGTCCGAGATGCGACCGTCGGCGTCGGTCTCGCCTTCGTTGAGGGCCTCGAACTCGTCGCCCTCCCCGCGTCGAAAGAGGACCACGCTGATGCCGGCGGCGGGCGCGCCGGTTTCGAGATCCAGCACGTGGGTCGAGATGGTGGGACGCGAGGGATGCTTCGAGCGCTGGGGGCGATTCGGGCGTCGAGTGGCCACGCTATCCTCCCTTGCGTGGGTGACTTGCAGATCCGGGTCGGCGATCTCCACTTTAGCGCCCGGTGGGAGGAAGCCGCGCCGCGCACCCGCGAGGCTTTGCGCCCCTGGCTCCCGATTCAGTCCCGGCTGATCCATTGCCGGTGGAGCGGCGAGGGAACCTGGATCCCGTTCGGTGACCGGCGCCCGGCGGTGGGATACGAGAACCACACCGCGCACCCTGCCGCCGGGCAGCTGCTCATCTATACCGGTGAGCTGTCCGAGTGCGAGATCCTGCTCCCCTACGGAGCCTGCGCGTTCTCCTCCAAGCTGGGTCCACTGGCCGGAAACCACTTCGCGACCGTGATTTCCGGGGCTGAGCAGCTTCCCGAGATGGGACGACGGGTCCTATGGGATGGCGCCCAGGACATCGAGATCACCGAAGGACCCGCTTGACCGATCTGGTGGTCGCCGGGGGCACGGTGGTCACGGCGCAGGGATCATTCGAGGCCGACGTCGCGATCGCCGATGGGCGCATCAGCGCCATCGGCCCGGGCCTGGCCGGTGACTCGGCGACCGAGACGATCGACGCGACCGGCCTGCTGGTCCTTCCGGGCTGCGTGGACGTCCATACCCACACCCGGCTTCCCAGCGCCGAGGAACCGGATCGCTTCTTCCAGGACAGCGTGGCCGCGGCATTCGGTGGCACGACCACGTTTCTCACGTTCAACAACCCGGGCACCGGCATCTCCGAGGCGGGCTCGCGCTCGCTCATGGCCGGCCTCGGCGAATTCCGGTCTCGGACCCAGGGTGAGTCCGCGGTCGACTTCGGGCTGAGCGCGGTCATCAGCGGCCAGCAGGACGACCCCATCGCCGAACTCCCTGAGCTCATCGCCTCGGGCGTCCCCACCGCCAAGGCCTTCATGGTCTACGACTTCCGTCTCTCCGATGAGCGCCTCTTCGCGGCGCTCCGGGCCATAGGCCGCCACGGGGGAATGCTCCAGGTGCATTGCGAGAACGCC
>DATKBC010000085.1:0-2226 GCA_035514415.1 Pleomorphomonadaceae bacterium
CGGCGTGGTGCTGGAGTGGTCGAAGGTCGTCGACGCGCGCTTCCACCACTACACGACGCTCCGCAGCACGTCCGCGGAGATTCCCGCCGCCTACCCGCCGCAGGGCGGCGCCGTGGAGGTGGCGGGAACCTTCGTCAAGGATCCGGCCGCCACCAGCGCGACCGATGCCTCGGCGCCCACCGGGACGACGCTCTACTACCGGACCATGGCCCTCGACGCGGAGAACCGGGTGATCGCCGCCTCGCCGGTGCGGTCCGCGCTGGCCAAGCCGGTCGCCGGCCTCGGCACGCTCTCCGCGGAGCCGGCCGTCGAGCCCGGGAAGACGACCTTCACCTGGGCACCCTACCCCGGCCCCGGTGCCTGCTTCTCGTACTACAAGCTGGTGTACTCGGAGACGGACCCGTCGCCGTCGTACCTCGCCGGCAGCGCGACCTGGGCGGCCATCGGCGAGCAGACGGATGACTCGGTCACCATCGGCGAGCCGGTCCCTGGCACCACCTATTACGTCCGGCTGCAGGCCATCCGTGCCACCGCCACCGGCAAGATGGTGGTGGCCCAGACCGACGTGCTCACCTGGCTGGCTCCGTAGCGGGGTCGTGCTAGGGTCAGGCCGATGACCAGGCCCGGCCTCCTCGCCCTCGCCTGCGCCGCCGTGGTGCTGGGAGCATGCACCCTGATCGCAGGTGGATCGTCGGTGGCGCCGAGCCCGGCCGACGTGACGCCCCGTCCGGATCCCACGCCGACGGTGACGCCGTCCGCTACCCCGGACCCGACCGCCATGGCGACTCCCAGCCCCTCCCCCAGCCCGACGCCTGACCCCTCCGCGCTGGCCCTCGAGGTCACCAGCTGCAACGGCGGCCTGGTGCTCCACTGGTCGGCCAGCACCGCCCCCGAGTTCCACCACTACACCGCGCTGCGCAGCCCGGAGCGCGAGATCGAGCCGCACTGGCCGCCGATCGCGCCCGCGGTCGACTGGGGTGACACCTACGCCACCGACCGCTTTGTGACCTCGGGCGCCGATGCCAGCATCATCCCGTCCGACACGACCTGGTTCTACCGGCTGATGGCGTACGACGTCGATGGCGCGGTGATCGGCACATCGCCGGTGCGCAGTGGCCAGCTGCGCCCGGTCGACGACCTCGGCCCGGTCGAGGTGGATGTCGACGACGACGACGGCGGCCGCAGCCGCCTGCGCTGGGAGGCGTACGACGGCCCGGCGGACTGCTTCAGCCACTACCGCGTGCAGTACGGCACCGCGGGCACCCCGAGCACGGTGCTCGCCATCGTCTCCGGACGGGAGACGACCGAGCTGCTGACCGGTGCGCTCCACGCCGGGATCGGTTACCAGCTTCGGGTCCAGGCGGTGCGCGCCACCACCCTCGGGGCGTTCGTGGTTGGTGAGACCGAGGTCTCCGGCTACGTGGTGCCCTGATCCGCGGCGCGTGGTCCCTCTGCGGGGACCAACGGTCAGGATCTGGCCGCCCGTCCACGATCTGCCATGCGGCGGCCTCCTGACCGGTGTCCCGGCGGCTGCCGATCTGCTTGGCGCAACTGCCATCGGATGCGCCTCGGCGGCCCCCAACCCGCTACTCGGCGGCCATCGCGCCAACCAGCCTGGCCGATCGGCTTCGGAACGGGCAAGGGGAGCCGCCCGACGGTAGTTGTGCCAAGCTGGTTTTCCTTCCCAGCAGCGGGCTACATCGGCCAGGGAGTGGCGATCAGTCCCAGCAGCGGACCATCGACGGCGCCTAGGATCCGGCGCGGATCGGCTGCAGGGGAGCTCGGCGCGGGGTGATCGTCCACTGATGCAGCCGATCATTGGCTCGTTCGCCGGCCTCGAGCGCGGCCAGCGCCCGGCGCAGCCCCATCAGGCGGATCCGCGGGCGAGCGGCGCCGGCCGGCCGGCTGGTGGCGGTGAAGGTCCGCTTCGAGTTCGTCATGACCCCGACGATCGCACGGCGCCCGACCCGCGGCAACCGCCGGCCGACCCGCCCACTCCCCGACATCCGACGTAGAGCGGCTCAGGCGGCTTCGGCCTCCGGGACCGGCGCGATGCCGGGCCGTGCCGGCACGCCGCGGAAGAGCACGAACGAGATCCCGCCGCGACCTACGTCGCGCCCTGAACCGGTGGCGCCGTCGAGGCCCGGACGACGAGCGAAGGTGCCAGCGTGACGTGGCGACCCCCTCCGGGCTCCCGCCCGTCGAGCACGTCCGCCAGGCGCGCGA
>DATKBC010000086.1:0-14330 GCA_035514415.1 Pleomorphomonadaceae bacterium
GACGACGGTGTACAGGGCGACCGCGGCCAGAGCCGCGGCAGGCGAGATGGATGCGCCGACGAGGACGGCCGGGACGGCCGCGATGATGGGACCGATGATCGGGACCAGCTCGAGAACGCCGGCCACAAGCGCCAGCAGCACCGCGAAGTCGGCGAACTCGCGGAAGCCGATGGCGGCCAGCACCAGCAGGCCCACCAGGGTGGCCACGAAGATCACCGAACCCAGCAGGAGCTGACCCCGGATCCAGCGCCCGATCACGCTGGTGGTCAACCCCATGACGTGGCTGGCGTCCGGGCGCCAGCCGGAGGGCAGCAGGCCCAGGATGCCATCCGGCAGACGCTCCCGATCCTTGAGGACGTACAGGAGCCAGACCGGAACCACCACCAACCCGACTACGAATCCCGCGGCGCGCGCAATCAGGCTCAGGAGCGGCCCGACGATGGCCTCCATCAGGGTCACCACCGCCTGCTGTCCGCTCTCGATGATCGAGTCCAGCGCATCGCGGATGGGTTCGGGAAGGGGGAGGCTGGTGAGCCAGTCCACGAGCGCCTGCTCCCAGTCCACGAACTGCGCGGCGAGCGTGGGCAGCTGCTCCAGGAACCGCCTGAGCTGGTCGAACAGCGGCGGCAGAAGGAGCCATCCCAGCCCGATGAGGGCCGCCACCACCGCTACGTAGACCAGAAGGATGCCGGCCACGCGAGGAATGCCGCGACGATGGAGCGCGGTCACCGGCGGATCGAGCAGGAAGGTCAGGGCGATGGCAATCGCGAACACGGGGAGGGCCGAGCGCGCCAGCCACAGGGCGGCCGCCACCAGCAGGATGGCAAACGTGACGAACAGCTCCAGGCGGTGGCGGGCGACGAACCCCATGCCCCGGCATCCTAGCCGAGCGGGGCCCGTGGGTGACCGGGGCGCTACCATCGTCCGGCCATGAGCCCTCAGGACGTCGCCCCGCGCCAGCGATGGCAGATCTTGTTCTCCCGGGCCGAGCCCGCGCTCCGGCTGCGACAGCAGGACATCCTGGCCGAGTTCCAACGCGTCCTGACCGAGGCTGCACTTCCCCTTTCCCAGACCGCGGCCGCGCGTCCCCGGCCACGCCTGCGGCTGGCCGCCAACGTACCGGCCGGGATGGAGCTGCGCGGGGATATCGTGGAGGTCTGGTTCGACGAGCTCGTCCCCCAGGAGCGGGTGCTCTCGGCGGGGGAGAGCCTGGCTGACGGTCTGGCCATCGTCGACGCCCGCGAGGCGTGGCACGGCTTCCCCTCTGCCGCGTCCCAGGTCCGGGGCGGCGAGTACGACGTCGAGGTCAGCACGCCCGAGGGCGTGACCGCAGACGATGTGCGATCCGCCGTGGTCCGACTCCTGGCCGCGACCAGCCTGCCCGGTCAGCGCCGGAGAGGGGAGAGCGAACGACGTTCGGACGCGGCTGAACGGGATCTCCGGCCCTACGTCGAAGACCTGGAGGTGCTGGAGGTGGACGAGGCCGCCCGGACGGCACGCCTGCGGATGCAGCTGCGCCTCGATCCCAGCGGAGCGGGTCGACCGCGCGACGTCGTTGACGCCCTGGGCCTGGGGCTGGCGACCACCCGGACCATCCGGCACCGGCTCCTGTTCGTTGACACTCCCCCGGTCGCCCGATAGACTCCCAAGTCCGCGAGAGGCGCCCCTTCGGTGTCCGACCGTGCGCGCTTGGCGAATTCGATTGCCAGCGCTGAACCCCCATCCAGCGGAGAACGAGCATGTACGCCGTGGTCGACAACGGCGGAAAGCAATATCGGGTCGAGCCGGGGCGCACCCTGGTCATCGACCGTCTCGATGCCGAGGCGGGCGCCACGGTGACGTTCGACCGCGTGCTGCTCGTCGGTGACGAGGACGGCGTCACGGTGGGGACCCCGACCGTGAGTGGCGCATCCGTGCGTGGCACGGTGCTGGAGCACGGACGCGGTCCGAAGATCATCGTCTTCCGCTTCCGACCCAAGGCGCACTACCGGCGGCGTACCGGTCACCGGTCGGAGCTGACCCGGGTCCGGATCGACGAGATCGCGACCGCGGAGACCGCGTCCAAGCCTGCGTCCAAGGCGGCGGCTCCCCGCAGGACGGCGGCCAAGACCGCAGCAAAGGCCGCCCCCAAGGCGGCAGCGGCCAGTAAGACAGCGGGTCCGCGCAAGGCGGCCGCTTCGCGCAAGAAGAAATCGGAGACCAAGTAGGCATGGCACACAAGAAGGCTGGATCGTCTTCCAAGAACGGACGCGACAGCGCGGGCCAGCGGCTCGGCGTGAAGCGCGGCGACGGGCAGCAGGTCCTGGCCGGGACGATCATCGTTCGGCAGCGGGGTAGCACGTTCCATCCGGGGGACAACGTGGGTATGGGGCGCGACTACACCCTGTTCGCCACGGCTGACGGACAGGTTCGATTCACCCATGAGACCCGCGACCGCAAGCTGGTCAGCGTGGTCGAGGCCGAGGGCTGACCCGTGAAGACCGGCGTTCATCCGCAGTACCATCAGGCCGAGGTCCACTGCGCTTGCGGGACCACCTTCACGGTCGGGTCGACCGCCGAGTCGATCCGGGTCGAGGTCTGTTCGAATTGCCATCCGTTCTACACCGGCACGCAGAACATCGTCGACACCGCGGGCCAGGTAGAGCGGTTCCAGCGGCGGATGGAGCGCGCCTCCCGCTGACCCGGTCGGTGCAACCGACTGCCGGCCGCCTCTCGCGGCTCGCCCCGCACCTGGCGTTCCTGATCCCCGAGCAGCTGATCGCGGCTGGGCCGTTCGTGATCCAGGCCGTGGCCGGGACCCGGAAGTACCGGATGCCCGACTTCTTCTACGGCGGCCAGGCCCTCATCGAGGGGGTCATGATGCGCGGCAAATCCACGGCCGCCATGAGCGTCCGGATGCCCGATGGCGAAATACGCACCTCGTCGGAGCCGCTGCCGCGGGCCCTGAGCGGCGGCCGGTGGCTGCGCGTGCCGCTCGTCCGCGGGGTGCTCGTGCTGTACGAGACCTTGATCCTGGGGACGCGGATGCTGATGCGCTCCGCCGCGCTGGCTGCGGAAGGCGAGGACGTCGAGATCGGGCGCGGCACGCTGGCCATCACCATGATCGCGTCACTCGGCTTCGCCATCGCCCTGTTCTTCGTCCTGCCGCTGCTCCTGTCCGAGGCGGCCGAGGAGGCCGCCGGCAGCGACCTGGTGGCCAACCTGCTGGAAGGGCTCTTCCGACTCGTCATCTTCGTGGTGTACCTGGCTCTCATCGGTCTCATGTCGGACGTGCGACGGGTGTTCGCCTATCACGGGGCTGAGCACAAGGCCATCAGCGCCTACGAGGCCGATGCCGCCCTGGAGCCCGCGTCGGTGGATCGGTTCAGCACCGCCCACACCCGGTGCGGGACGACCTTCGTGCTGATCGTGGTGGTCGTCAGCATTCTGTTCTTCACGGTCATCCCGCGGGCCAACGTGCCGTTGCCGCTGCTCATGCTGTCGCGCATCGCGCTGGTGCCGGTGGTTGCCGCGGTGGCCTACGAGCTCGTCCGGTTCGGGGCCCGGCACTACGGGAATCGGCTGGTCCGCGCCATCTACGCCCCCGGCCTGTGGCTGCAGTCGATGACCACCCGGCCCCCGGATCACGGGATGCTCGAGGTCAGCATTTCCGCCCTCAAGCGCGTGATGGACGAGGACCGGGCGCGGGGATGACGGACCGCCTGGGCGAGCTGTCGGCTCGCCACCAGGAGCTGAGCGGGCTGCTGGCCCAACCGGAGACCGCGACTGACCCGCAGCTGTTGGAAAAGTACGGGCGCGAGCTGGCCCGGCTGGCGCCGATCGTGGACGCCCTGCGCGCGCGCGACGAGACCAAGGGTGCCCTGACGTCGGCTCGGGGCCTGCTGGAGGACTCCGACCCGGAGGTCCGTGCCATGGCCCGGGAAGAGGTGGAGCACCTGGATGGCCGCCTGGCGGGGCTGGAGGCCGAGCTCCGGCGGCTTCTGGTGCCCCGCGATCCCAACGACGAGCGTGACGTGATCCTCGAGATCCGGGCCGGGACGGGCGGGGACGAGGCGTCGCTGTTCGCGACGGACCTGTACCGGATGTACCAGCGGTACGCGGAGCAGCGTCGCTGGCGCGTTGACCTGCTGTCCACCAGCGAGAGTCCATCGGGCGGCTACAAGGAGGTCATCGCGGAGGTCGCGGGCGACGGGGCCTACTCCCGTCTGAAGTTCGAGAGCGGCGTCCACCGCGTGCAACGGGTACCGGTCACCGAGTCCAGCGGCCGGATCCACACTTCGACCGCCACGGTGGCGGTCCTGCCCGAGGCCGACGAGGTCGAGGTGGAGATCGACGAGGGCGACCTCCGGATCGAGACCTTTCGGTCCAGTGGCCCCGGCGGCCAGTCGGTGAACACCACCGATTCGGCGGTGCGCATCACGCACCTGCCGACCGGCCTGGCGGTGGCCATCCAGGACGAGAAGAGCCAGCATAAAAATCGGGCCAAGGCATTGTCGGTGCTGCGAGCCCGACTGCTGGAGGCTGAGCGGGCGCGACAGGCGGACGAGCGCGGGGAGGCGCGCCGAGCCCAGGTCGGGACCGGCGAGCGGTCGGAGAAGATTCGGACGTACAACTTCCCCGATGACCGGGTCACCGACCATCGGATCGGGCTTACGGTTCACAACCTGCCTGGGCTGTTGGCCGGTGACCTCGACCGCGTCATCGAGCCGCTGCGCGAAGCGGATCAGGCGGCCCGCCTGGCAGAGGCTGGCGGCGATGTCGCCGGCTGAGTCACCCACCCGTCTATCGACCGCCGGATCGGCGCTGGTGAGCGCGGTGGAGCGTCTCCGGGAAGCCGGCTCACCGACGCCGCGCCTGGATGCCGAGATCCTGGTCGCGCACGCCCTGGAGCGGGATCGGGCGTGGCTCCTGGCGCACTTGGACGAGCCGATGCCGGCGCGGGCGAAGGCAAACTTTGCCGGGTGGATCGAGCGGCGCGCCGGCGGCGAACCGATCGCGTACATCCGCGGCTTCAAAGAGTGGTACGGCCTGCGGCTGGCCACCGACCGCCGTTCGCTCATTCCGCGGCCCGAGACCGAGCTGCTGGCGGACGCGGCCATTGGTGACATCGCCGACCGCATGGCCCGTGACGATCGGCCGATCCTGGCCTGGGAGGTAGGCACCGGCGGGGGAGCTGTGGCGGTCGTGCTGGCCCGGCGTTTCCGCTCGGCCCTGGCCCTCGGGCGCCTGCGGCTGGTCGCAAGCGACGTCTCACCCGACGCGATCGACCTGGCCGCGGAGAACCTGGCCACCCACGGGCTGAATCAGCTGGTGACGCTGGCGGTGTCGGATCTCCTCGACCCGCTGGGATCCATCCCCGAGCCCCCCGACGTCGTGGTCGCCAATCTGCCATATCTCCGCAGCTCCGAGGTCGAAACCGGGTTGGGCAGCCTGGGCTGGGAGCCTGCCGCGGCGCTGGATGGGGGGCCAGATGGGTTGGCCGTCATCCGCCGGTTGCTGGACCGCGTGCCGCGGCGGCTCGCCGCCGACGGGAGCGTGCTGCTGGAAATCGGCGAAGACCAGGCCGGCTCGATCCGGACCCTGGCCGCGGCGCTGCCGGGCGCCTGGTCGGTCTCGACGCTTCGGGACCTGGCGGGCAACGAGCGGATCATCCGCCTGGAGCGGCTTCCGTGACCGAGATCCTGCCGGCGACGCCCGAGGGCCTGGCTGCTGCCGCGGAGCTGATGGCCCAGGGGCACCTGGTCGCGTTCCCCACCGACACCGTGTACGGCGTCGCCTGCGCATTCGGGCGCGAGGATCAGCGCTCGGAGCTGGTGAAGCTCAAGGGCAGGCCGGAGGACAAGCCGATCCCGGTCCTGGTCGCCGAGGCGTCGCAGGTCACGGCGGCCGGGTACGTCCTGGATGAGCGGGCGAAAAGCCTGGCTGCGCGGTGGTGGCCCGGTCCATTGACGCTGGTCCTTCCGGCCACCGACGGCGGCAACGCGCTCGGATTCCGCGTGCCCGCTCATGACGTCGCGCTGGCCCTGATCCGCCTGGCAGGCCCGCTGCTGGCGACGAGCGCCAATCGGAGCGGCGAACCGGAAACGTTGGGAGCGGACGAGGTCCAGATCGCGTTCGCCGTGCACGGCGACCTGCTGGCGGCGGTCATCGATGGCGGACCGGCTCCAGGTGGCACGGCGTCGACCGTGGTCGACCTCACCGCGGAGCCGGCCCGGCTGCTGCGCGAAGGCGCCATCAGCCGGCAGGCGGTGGCGGAGGTCGTGGACCTGGAGCCGGCGATAGACTGACCCGGTGCGCGTCGCCATCGGCTCCGACCACGCGGGGTTCGCGCTCAAGACCGCCCTGTGCCGGATGCTGGACGAGCTGGGGGTCGCATACCGCGACTTTGGCACCCACTCCACCGAACCGGTCGACTACCCGGACTTCATCGCGCCCGTGGCGCGTGCCGTGTCCGGCGGCGAGTTCGACCGCGGAATCGTCCTGGGCGGCAGCGGCACGGGAGAGGCGATCGTGGCCAACAAGATCCGTGGCATTCGCTGCGTGCAGGCCGCCACCCCGGTCGTTGCCCGCCTGGGGCGGCAGCACAACGACGCCAACGTGATCGCGATCGGGGCCCGCGTGACCAACGTGGAGGTGGCCGAGGCCTGCGTGCGGGAGTTCCTGGACGCCGAGTTCGAGGGCGGTCGCCACGTCCGGCGAATCGCCAAGATCGCCGCCCTGGAGGCCGAGGAGGGAGGTCGCTGAGTCTCCACCTGGAGCCGGCCGAGCGGGCTCTGCTTGCGGGCGACTCCGGGGCGGGGACCGCGCTCGCCATGCGCCTGGTGGTCCGCGCGGCGGACGTGCTGCAGGCCGAGCGGCTGATCCCCATCCGCGCCGCCCACGTCGACTCGTGCCTGTACCACGGGCAGGCCACGCTGGACTTCGTGGATCGCCTGGTGGACGGTGGGGCCGCGGTCCGGGTGCCGACGACCCTCAACGTGGGCGCCGTCGACCTGCTGCACCCCGAGCTATGGCGCGGTGACCCTGACCTGGCCGAGCGTGGCCGGCTGCTCATGGACCGCTACCGAGCGTTGGGCTGCCGCCCGACGTACACCTGCGCTCCGTACCAGCTGGCCGAGTCACGGCCCGGCCTCGGCGACCAGGTGGCGTGGGGCGAGTCCAACGCCATCGTCTTCGCCAACTCGGTGCTCGGCGCCCGGACCAATCGGTACGGGGACTTCCTGGACATCGCCGCCGCGGTCGTCGGGCTCGTCCCCGACGCCGGCCTGCACCGCACCCAGGAGCGGCGGGCTCGGCTGGTGATCCGCCTCGGCGCCGACGTGCCGCCCGCGCTCCTCGATGACGATGGCCTGTACCCGGTGCTGGGAATCGTGGTCGGTCGCGTCGCGGGCGGGCGAGTGGCCGCGCTGGACGGCCTGCCGCCCAGCGTCTCCGAGGATCGCCTGAAGGCCCTTGGGGCGGCCGCGGCGTCGTCGGGCGCGGTGGCATTGCTCCACGTCATCGGGTCCACCCCGGAGGCGCCGACGCAGGCCGCGGCCCTCCAGGACGCCGACCCGGAGGAGGAGCGGACCGTCGACATGGCGACGCTGCGCGCTGTCCGCGCCGAGCTGGGCGGCGACGGGGAGGGACGGATCGTGGCCGTGAGCCTGGGTACCCCGCACGCCTCGGCCGCCGAGCTGACCCGCATCGCGGGGTTGCTGGACGGGCAGCGAGTGGCGGATGGGGTCGAGCTCCTGATATCCACCGCGCGAGACACGCTGGCCCAGGCGGAGCCATCCGGCGTCGCGGAGCGGCTGCGCCTCGCCGGAGCCGAGCTGCTGGTCGACACCTGCTCGTACATCGCACCCATCCTGAGGGCGCCACACGGGCCGGTCATGACCGACTCGGGCAAGTGGGCCTACTACGCGCCGGGCAACATCGGCGCCCGCGTCGTCCTGGGCACCCTGGCCGAGTGCGTCGCATCGGCGGTGGCAGGGCAGGTCGTGCGCGATGCGAACTGGGGGACCGCATGAGCGGGCGGCTGATCGCCCCCGGCCGGGCCCGGGCGCCTGCCCTGGTGCTCGATGAGCCCCTGTCTCTGTGGGGCGGCCTGGACCCAGCCACGGGCCGGGTGATCGAGCTCCGCCACCCGCAGCATGGCGCCACGGTCAGCGGGCGGGTCCTGGTGCTGCCCGCCGCTCGCGGGTCATCGTCTTCGGCCAGCGTGCTGGCCGAAGCGGTACGCGCCGGCACGGCTCCGGCCGCCATCGTGCTCGGCGAGCCAGACCTCATCCTGGCCTTGGGTGCAGCGGTCGCCGATGAGCTGTACGGGGTTCAGATCCCGATCCTGGTGCTGCCGGCCAACGACCTGGCCGCGATCCGGGATGGGGCGACGGTCGACATCGGTTCGGAAGGCGTGTCGGCGGTCTAGACTCCGAGTCCGCGCACGGAGGAGATGGACCGATGGATGCCTGGGCCTCGCTGCAGGCGGAGGACCCCGAGATCTGGCAGGTCGTCCAGGACGAGGAGGCACGGGCCCACTCGAACCTGGAGTTGATCGCGTCCGAGAGTTACCCCAGCCGAGCGGTGCTCGAAGCCACCGGATCGGTCCTCACCGCCAAGTACGCCGAGGGCTACCCGGGTCGCCGTTACTACGGCGGCTGCGAGGTCGTGGATCGGGCCGAGGACCTGGCCCGCGACCGCGCCCGACAGCTGTTCGGGGCCGAGCACGTCAACGTCCAGCCCCATGCCGGCGCGCAGGCCAACATGGCCGTCTTCCATGCCCTCCTGAAGCCCGGAGACACCGTCCTGGGGCTGGCGCTGGACCAGGGGGGCCACCTGACTCACGGCTCACCCGTGAACTTCAGCGGGCAGTACTACCACTTCGTTCCGTACCACGTGGATCGGGTCACGCACCTCATCGACCTCGACGAGGTGCGGGCGCTGGCCCGCGAGCACCAACCCAAGCTGATCGTCACCGGCGCCACCGCCTATCCGCGGCACTGGGACTTCGCCGCCTTCCGCGAGATCGCCGACGAGGTGGGGGCCATCCTGATGACCGACATGGCCCATTTCGCCGGCCTGGTGGCCGCGGGAGTGCATCCCAGCCCGGTGCCGCATGCCCAGGTGGTGACGACCACCACCCACAAGACGCTGCGCGGCCCGCGGGGTGCCATGATCCTGTGCAACGAGGCCCTGGCCAAGGACATCGACCGGGCCGTGTTCCCGGCCATCCAGGGCGGCCCACTGATGCACGTCATCGCCGCCAAGGCGGTGGCCTTCGGCCAGGCCATGAGCGCGGAATTCCGAGCCGACGCGGTCCGCACGGTGGAGAACGCGCGTGCCCTCGGCGCCGCCCTGGCCGAGCGCGGCGCCTCCCTGGTCTCGGGTGGGACCGATACCCACCTGCTGCTGGTCGACGTGACGCCGTTCGGGGTGACCGGCAAGGAGGCCGACGTGTCCCTGGGGCAGGTCAGCATCACGGTGAACCGGAACACGATTCCCTACGATCCCAACCCGCCGATGGTGGCCAGCGGGATCCGGGTCGGGACGCCGTGCGTCACCGGTCGGGGTATGGGGTCGGACGAGATGGCCGAGATCGGAAGCCTGATCGTGGATGGCATCGCGGCCCGCGGAGACGCGGCGGCCCAGGCATCGGTGCAGGCACGGGCCGTCGCGCTGGCCGAGCGATTCCCGGTTCCTGGCCTGCCGTGGACCCGCGCCTGAACGGCGCTATACTCGCGCCGGCGTCCGATCGCCCGAAGTCGAGCTGAAATGCAGCGAGGGACGAGCCCCGGGCCCGGCAGGATCCTGGGTGAAGTCACCCTGATCATGGCGGTCCCGATGCTCGGCGGCGTGGTCGCCGGTCTGCTCTTGGATGCGCAGGCTGGGACCTCGCCGATTTTCGTGCTCGGCGGCCTGGTGCTCGGCAGCCTGACCTCTGGCATCGGTATCTGGCTGTACGTCCGGGTCCGTCGACCTCGGCCGCGGGACACCGATCCGGGGCATCAACCATGAACAACTGGGGAGTCGCTTTCGACCTGGGGATTCGGCTCGCGGTCTCCGTGATGATTGGGCTGTTCGGCGGCCTGCTGCTGGACGGTATGCTCGGAACCCGGCCGCTGCTGACGCTGGTGGGAGCCGCGTTCGGAGTGGCGGCGGCGATGTGGACCATCTGGGACGTCGCGCGACGCGCGATGAAGAAATAGCGCGGAAGGAGGATCACACCTGGTTCACATCCAGATCGCCGCGGAGGAGCTGGGCTTCGCCATCGGCCCGCTGAACGTGACCAACAGCATGGTCGGCGCGCTGCTCGCTTCAGGTGTCCTGCTCGTCGCCGCGGGGTGGTTCGTTCGACGTGCCGAGCGCGTGCCCGGCAGGCTGCAGAGCCTGATCGAGCTGCCCATCGAGTGGATCGCTGGCATCGTCCGCGGCACGGGCGGAAAGCGGTGGGCGGAATTCGCCGCCCTCGTGATCGCGGTCTTCCTGTTCGTTCTGGTGGCGAACCTGATCGGCCTCCTGCCCGGTGTGGGGACGGTCGGCCTCGCCCACGAGGGAGAGCACGGCGAGCCGACCCTGGTCCCCCTCGTGCGGGCCGCGGCCGCAGACCTGAACTTCACCCTGGGCCTGGCCATCATCGCCTTCGTGGCCTTCGTGGCCTGGGGGATCCGGGCCAACGGGGTGCGGGGCTACCTGAAGGAGCTCCTCATCGCCGAGCCGGCCTACATGACCCCACTCCTGACCCCCATCCACCTCATCAGCGAGCTCTCGCGCGTGATCAGTCTGTCCATGCGACTCTTCGGCAACATCTTCGCCGGGGAAGCCCTATTGGCCGTGATGATCGTTCTCGCGCCCCTGCTCATCCCTGCCGCCTTCCTGGGATTCGAGGTCCTGGTTGCCTTCGTGCAAGCACTGGTCTTTGCACTTCTGACCATGACCTACATCACCCTGGCGATCGCCGAGCATCGCCAGCACGAGTCCCAAGACGAGCATC
This sequence comes from Pleomorphomonadaceae bacterium, assembly GCA_035514415.1. Lineage (GTDB taxonomy): Bacteria > Chloroflexota > Limnocylindria > QHBO01 > QHBO01 > DASTEQ01. Next base: position 10,973 of record DATKBC010000086.1, read on the forward strand.
CAGGCACCGAGCCCGAACGCAAGGAGGCCAGCCCGGCACCAGGATCGGCCTGAACATCGGGACGCTCCGCCCCATCTCCGCCGGAGCACCTAGGAGGAAGTGAACGCCGTGGAATTCCAGCTACTCGCCGCCGGCCTGGCCATCGGCCTTGGCACCATTGGCCCCGGAATCGGCATCGGGATCGGCTTCAGCAAGGCCATGGAGGCCATCGGTCGCAACCCCGACGCCTCGGGCACGATCTTCGTCCCCTACATCCTGGGCATTGCCCTGACCGAGGCCATGGCGATCTACGCGCTGGTCATCGGTCTGATCCTCATTTTCGCCGTCGGGTAGGCCCACAGCCCCATGCCATTCTTCGAGGCCTTCGGCGTCGACATCTGGAAGCTCGGCTTCCAGATCGTCAACTTCCTGCTCCTGCTGTACCTGCTGAACCGATTCCTGTTCAAGCGGGTCCTGCGGCTGCTTGACGAGCGGCAGACCAAGATCAGCCAGGGGCTGGAGGACGCCGAGACGGCAGCGCGGGACCGGGAGCTCGCGCGAGCGGAGCGGGAAGCCTCCCTGGCCGAGGCCCGCCGTGAGGCGGAGGCCATGGTCCAGCGCGCCGCGAAGACGGCCGAGGCCACCAGCGCCGAGATCCTGGCCGAGGCCAAGGCATCGGCCGAGCAGATCACGGCCCGCGCCCGCGAGGAGATCGCGGCTGAGAAGGACCGCGCCCTGGCCGAGATTCGGGGCGAGGTGGCCGACCTCGCGCTCGAGGCCGCGGGCAAGCTGATCGAATCCGAGATGGACGGTCCGACCCAGCGCCGGCTGGTAAAACAGTTCCTGTCCGAGAACCGCAACTGACATGGCTCGTCGCGACACCGCCGCGCGCCGCTACGCCGAGGCTGCCTTCCAGGTGGCCCGGGAGTCGGATGCGCTCGATCGCTGGCAGGCGGATCTGGCCGTGCTGGACGAGACCCTGGCGATGCCTGAGCTGCGCGCGGTGATTGAGCACCCCGCGGTCGCGTTCGCCGACAAGGAGCGCATTCTGCGCCGGGCAGCGGCCGACGTCGGGGCCGAGCCCCTCAACCTGGTCCTGCTCATGATCCGGCGCGGCCGGCCGGGCGCCATTCCCGCCATGCGACGCCACTTCGAGGAGCTCGTCCGCCGCCAGCGCGGGATCGCTCGGGCGGAGATCCGCAGCGCCCTGCCCTTGGACAAGGAGGACCGCGCCGCGTTGGAGCGCACCCTCGCGCGCCTGGCGGGGCAGGAAGTGGAACTGACTGAACTGGTCGACCCCAGCCTCATCGGCGGCATTTCAGTGCGAATCGGGGATCGACTCTATGACGCCAGCATCCGGAGCCGGCTGGAACGGCTTCGGGCGCGCCTGACCGCGGTCTGAGGAGAACTGGATGGCCATTCGATCCGATGAGATCACGTCGATCATCCGCGACGAGATCCGGAAATTCGCCGAAGGCGCCGACGTGGCCGGGGTTGGCACCATCGTGGAGGTCGGCGACGGGATCGCCCAGGTGTACGGCCTGTCCGGGGCCCTGGCATCGGAGCTGCTCGAGTTCCCCGGCGGGGTCATGGGGATGGCCTTCAACCTCGAGGAGGAGACGGTCGGCGCCCTGATCCTGGGCGACTACACCAATCTAAAAGAGGGCGACCAGGTCAAGACCACCGGTCGGGTGGTGGAGGTTCCGGTCGGGGATGCCCTGATCGGGCGGGTCGTGGACCCGCTGGGAAACCCGCTCGACGGCAAGGGCGCCATCGAGACCGATCGGTACCGACCCGTCGAGCGCATCGCTCCGGGCGTGATCGTCCGTCAGCCGGTGGACACCCCGGTCCAGACCGGCATCAAGGCCATCGACTCCATGATCCCGATCGGGCGTGGCCAGCGCGAGCTGATCCTGGGCGACCGTCAGACCGGAAAGACGGCGGTGGCCGTCGACACCATCATCAACCAGCGCGGGGAGGACCTGGTCTGCGTCTACGTGGCCATCGGCCAGAAGCTGTCGACCGTGGCCCAGATCGTTTCCCAGCTGGAAGAGCACCACGCAATGGAGCACTCCATCGTGGTCGTGGCCGGAGCCTCCGACCCGGCGCCCATCCAGTTCCTGGCCCCGTATGCGGGCGCAGCCATCGGCGAGGAGTTCATGGAGGCCGGGCGCGACGCGCTGTGCATCTACGACGACCTCTCCAAGCACGCGTGGGCCTACCGGCAGGTCTCCCTGCTCATGCGCCGCCCGCCGGGCCGTGAGGCATACCCGGGCGACATCTTCTATGCGCACTCGCGGCTCCTGGAGCGCGCGGCGCGGATGAACAAGGACCACGGCGGCGGGTCGCTGACCGCGCTGCCCATCATCGAGACCCAGGCCGGTGACCTGTCGGCCTACATCCCGACCAACGTCATCAGCATCACCGACGGTCAAATTCATATGCAGACCGACCTGTTCAACCAGGGCCAGCGCCCCGCCCTGAACGTGGGGTTGAGCGTGAGCCGCGTCGGCGGCAATGCCCAGATCAAGGCCATGCGCCAGGTCGCAGGCCGGCTGCGGCTTGACCTGGCCCAGTACCGCGAGCTGGCTGCGTTCGCGCAGTTCGCCTCGGACCTGGACAAGGCGACGCGCGACCAGCTGACCCGGGGCGAGAAGCTGACCGAAATCCTCAAGCAGCCCCAGTTCGCCCCGCTGACGGTCGAACGCCAGGTGGCGATCATCTGGACCGGCACCAACGGCTACCTCGACGACGTCCCGACCCCCAAGGTCGCCGAGTTCGAGACCGGCCTGTATCGGTACCTGGACCAGAACCATCCCAAGCTGCTGCCGGCCATCGCCAAGGAGAAGGCGATCTCCGACGCAACCACTGAGGCACTCCGGAACGCGGTACTGGCGTACCGGCATGAGGCCGGCTACGAGACAGCTGAGACCAAGGAGGCTGCGGAGCCGGCTTCGACCAAGGAGGCGGCTGCGACCGAGACAAAGGCCGCGGCCGAGACCGGCGACGCGACCGAGACCGGCCACGCGACCGAGACCAAGGACGCGACGGAGACCACGGACGCGACGGAGACCACGGAGGCGGCCGGCAAGGAAAAGGCGGCTGCCCCCAGGAAGGCGGCTGCCCCGCGTGCCGCCGCCCCCAAGGCGGCTGCGCCTAAGAAGCCAGCTCGCCGGAAGAAGACGAAGACCGGCTGATGGCCTCCCTGCGCGACATCCGGCGTCGGATCGGCTCCATTCGCAACATCGCCCAGATCACGCGCGCGATGGAGATGGTGGCCGCATCACGCATGAAGCGCGCCCAGGAAGCGATCCTTGCCGCGCGGCCCTTCACGGAGGAGCTGGATGAGGTCCTGGCACGGGTCTCGGCAGCCGTGGAG